>JAFXYD010000056.1 GCA_017541995.1 Oscillospiraceae bacterium | reverse complement strand
AAGCAAGTATTTTCTTGCGGGTGTGGGGTGATCCGCGCATGAACGCGGGCAGGTGTACGGGCGGGACACGGCGGGGCGTCGAGGACGCCGCCCCCTACGGCTGGCGCGGTGGGAGGTGGCGAGCAATGCTCGCCGCTACGGGCTGGCGCGGGGGGGACGCGGACGGCAGAGTGCCGTCCCTACGGGCGGGCGGTGCTTGCCGCGGCGGGGCGTCGAGGACGCCGCCCCCTACGGGCGAGGTGCTTACGCGGACTGGCCCAGCTTGGATTGGATATAGGCGTGGACCTGGGTGGGCTGAATCTCGAGGGCGCCGGCGAATTCGTCGTAGAGCAGGCGCTGCGCCTCCCGCAGGAAGGTCTCATCGGAGACGTGGAGGGCCTTGCCGTCCGCCTGGCGGCGCTTCTTCTGGGCGTGGAGGGTCTTAATCAGGATAATCAGGCTGCGGCACTCGTTGCTCCGCAGCAGCGCGTCAAAGCTGGCCTTCCGGGCCTGGGGATCCTCCTCCCAGGCGGTGGGGATCTCGGGCATTCCGTCGATGAGGCGGTCTACCTCCTCCCGGGAGAGCACGGGCCGCATTTTGGACACCAGGGCCTCGTTTTCCACGGGGACGTAGATCACGGAGCTGTTCTGGTAGACCGGCTTGAGGACGTAGTATTTTTCCCGGGTGCGGCCAAATCGCATGGTGGCGATCTCCTGGATCACACATACGCCGCTGCCGCCATAATGGATCTTCTCATTGACGCTGTACATGATACACTCCTTTCTCCCGGGAAAGCCGACACCTTGCCGCTTATAATTATACCACACTTTTTTCAAAAATGAAAGCAAAAATTTATGTGGAAACTGAAAGTTTTTGTGAAATCCTCTTGTCAAGCGGCTCAAAATCCTGTACACTATAGGGGCAATTTCTGAAAGCAAAGCGAGGACTGAACCATGCAATGGCTGGAGCTTACCATCGACACCGCCTCTCAGGGCATCGACCTGCTGGAGGCGGCCCTGACCCTGAACGGCTTTGACAGCTTTATCATTGACGACGAGGCTGAATTCCATACCTTCCTGGAGAATAACCGGGACTACTGGGACATCGTGGACGAGGATCTGGAGAAGAGCCTCAACGGCGTCTCCCGGCTGCGGCTCTATCTGGAGGACGGCCCCCAGGCCCCGGAGGAGCTCGCCCGGCTGCGGGAGCTGCTTTCCGGCCTGCGGACGGCCTGGCCCCAGGCGGAGCTGGGCAGCCTGCGGCTCAGCCTGGCCAACGTCAAGGACGAGGACTGGGAAAACAACTGGAAGCAGTACTATCAGCCCATCCCCATCGGCAAAAAGCTGCTGGTGGTGCCCAAGTGGATGGAGCCCGACCGCTCCGAGGGGCGGATCCCCGTGCTGCTGGACCCCGGCATGATCTTCGGCACCGGCGCCCACGCCTCCACCCAGATGTGCATGCTGCGGCTGGAGGAGCTGATCCGGGGCGGCGAGGAGCTGCTGGATCTGGGCAGCGGCAGCGGGATACTCTCCATCACGGCCCTGCGCCTGGGGGCGGCCCACGCCACCGGCGTGGACGTGGACCCCAAGGCGGAGGACATCGCCCGGGAGAACGCAGCCATCAATGGCCTGGGGGCGGATCGCTTCACCGCCGTCACCGGCAACGTCCTGACCGGCCAGGCGGAGCTGGAGGGGCTCTTCTCCAAGACCTACGATATCGTGTGCATGAACATCTTTGCCGACGTCATCATTCCCATGGCGGCGGTGCTGCCCCGGTTCATGACGGAGAAGACCGTGGTGATCTGCTCCGGGGTGCTGGAAAACCGCTATGAGGAGGTCCGGGCCGCCATCGAGGCCGCGGGCCTGCGGATCAGATCCCTGCAAAGCATGAACGACTGGTGCTGCTTTACGGCGCAAAAGGGGGAGTGAGCTTGCGATCCATTTCCTACCGAACCCGGGTCCGGCTGCGCAAGGGGCTGAAAATCGGCCTCATCGTCCTGGGCGCCCTGCTGCTGGCGCTGCTGCTCTTCGCGATCTATCTGGGCCGCTACATGGTCTACACCCCGGAGGGGGTGAAGCTGGACTTCAAGCGGGACAGCTCCCTGGACGTGGCCCTGCCCACCGGCGAGACCCGCTCCAACGACACGCCGGAAAGCGTCCCCATCGAGTTTGCCGACCCGGATCCCCGGGGCCGGGAGGCCGAGCGGATCACCGGTTGGTACATCGACCTGGAGATGCTCCAGGATCCCCAGGCGGTGCTGGAGGCGGTGCAGCAGCTGAGCCCCCCCTGCACGGTGCTCATCGACCTGAAGGGCGGCAACGGCTCCTTCTACTACTCCACCGCCATTGACGGAGCCCAAACCGCGGACGTGGACGTCGCCGCCGTGGACGCGGTGATCTCCTATCTGCGCAGCCACGGCTTCACCATGGTGGCCCGGGTGCGCAGCTTCCAGGACTCCAACTTTGCTCTGAACCACATCAGCAGCAGCCTGCGCATCGCCAGCGGCGCTCTGTGGGTGGGCAACGGCTTCTACTGGCTGGATCCCGGCAGCGATACGGTGGTGGCCTATCTCAAGCAGATCGCCCGGGAGCTGGCGGAAAAGGGCTTCAAGGAGATCGTTTTCGACGAGTTCCGCTTCCCCAATGGCACCCAAATTGCCTACAGCTCGGATCTGAGCCGGACGGAGCTGGTGAGCGGGGTGGCGACGGATCTGCTGAACTTCTTTGCCAGCAGCAATATCACCATCTCCTTCGGCAATCCCAGCCCGGAGCTGAAGCTGAGCGGCGACTCCCACATCTACATCTCCGGGGTCACGGGCTCCGGCGTCAGCGCCACGGTGAAGGGCTACAACCAGCTTGAGGACGTTCAGACCCAGCTGGTCTTCCTCACCAGCTCCAAGGACAAGCGCTTCGACGACTACCAGGTGCTGCGCCCCCTGCTGAGCAAGCTGGTGCAGTAGCCGCACAGACAGCGCGCCCCGGACGGCCTTGACCGTCCGGGGCGCGCTGCGCATACCTTATTCTGTTTGGCCCAAGGCCTTGCCGGGGAGGCCCGCTCCCCGAGGCTACAGGAGCTGATCCAGCTCCTTCAGGTATTCGTCGGTGGTGTACCAGGCGGTGGCGAAGCGGGCCACGGTGTGCTCCGGGTCCGGCTTGGACCAGAAGCTCAGGGGCACGCGCTCCCGCAGGGCCTGGTAGCGGGCGTTCTCCAGAATGGCGAACTGCTGGTTGGTGGGGGTATCCATAAAGCAGGGGATCCGGTGCTTCGCCAGGAGCTTCTTCAGCTTTTCGGCAGTCTCCACCCCCTGCCGCCCGATCTCATAGTAGAGCCCGTCGGTAAACAGGACGTCGAACTGCACCCCGCAGAGGCGGCCCTTGGCCATGAGCGCCCCGTGCTTTTTGATGAAGTTGATGAAGTGGGGGGGCGTCTGCCGTGGGAAGACCACGGCCTCCCCGCAGAGGGCTCCGCATTTGGTGCCGCCGATGTAGAAGGCGTCGCAGACCGAGGCGATGAGGGGCAGATCCACGTCGGTATCCCGGGCCGCCAGGCCGTAGGCCAGCCGGGCTCCGTCCAGGTACAGCCGCATCCCAAACTCTCTGCAGACAGCGGAGATGGCCTCCAGCTCCGCCCGGCTGTAGAGGGTGCCCCACTCGGTGGGATGGGAGAGGTACACCGCGCCGGGGTAGACCATGTGCTCCACGTTCTCGTCCGCCAGCAGGGTGGCGGCCAGCTGCCGCAGTTCCGCCGCCTCCAGCTTCCCGGCGTGCTCCGGCAGGGCCAGGATCTTGGCCCCCAGGGCCTCCGGGGCCCCTGCCTCGTGGACGTGGATGTGGCCGGTCTGGGCCGCCACCACCCCCTCCCAGGGCTTCAGAAGGGAGGAGAGCACCACGGCGTTGGTCTGGGTGCCGCCGGTGAGAAAATAGACCTCTCCCCCGGGGCAGCCGCAGGCCGCCAGGATCTTCTGACGGGCGCTGTCGGAAAAGCAGTCGAAGCCGTAGCCCGGCTGGGGGATCAGATTGGTTTCGCAGAGCCGCCGCAGCACCTGGGGGTGGGCGCCGCAGGAATAATCGTTTTCAAATGTGATCATATCGCAAACCTCGCGCAGCGTTTTCTATATTATAGCCCCGCCGCTTCTCTTTGTAAATGCCAAAAATGAAAAAGAGCTTGCATTTTCTGTCGAAATCCCTTATACTCAGAGGGAGCGGCGGGCGTTCCGCCGCTGCGGCAAAAATATCATAATACGGAGTGAATACTATGAATATCAAAGCTGTCGTGCTGGCGGCCGGCAAGGGCACCCGCATGATGTCTGAGACCAATCAGCTGCCCAAGGTGCTGCGGGAGGCCTGCGGCAAGCCCCTGCTGCACTACGTGCTCCAGGCCCTGGACTTCATCCACCCCAAGGACACCGTCCTGGTGGGCGGCTACAAGCGGGAGCTGGTTTTTGAGGCCTTCCCGGACTATCCCCACGCCATTCAGGATCCCCAGCTGGGCACCGGCCACGCCGTCATGTGCGCCCGGGACTATCTGGAGGACTTCGACGGCACGGTGCTGGTCTGCTACGGCGACATGCCCCTGCTGAAAAAGGAGGTCTACCAGGGCCTGCTGCGCTTCCACGCCGAAAACGGCGCCGCCTGCACCATGCTCTCCGGCACCTGCGAGGAATACCTGCCCTACGGCCGGGTCCTGCGGGACGAGAAGGGAGACTTCCTCCGCATCGTGGAGGACCGGGACTGCACTCCCGAGCAGAAGGCCATCCGGGAGCTGAACGTGGGCATCTACGCCTTCGACTGCCAGGCCCTGCTGGCCAGCCTGGACGAGATCAAAAACAACAACGCCCAGCATGAGTACTATCTCACCGACGTGCCCGCCATTCTGCGGAGCCACGGTCAGCGGGTGGCGGTGTACACCGCCGAGCTCAACGAGCAGATTCTGGGCGTCAACACCCCCGAGCAGCTGGCGCTGACCGAGCGCTATCTGCGCCGGTAAGAACGAAGCAGACAAAACAGAGCGGCAAGGCTCCGACGCGACTCGGAGCCTTGCCGCTCTCTTGCTTACGTTCCGGGCTGGGCCCGCCTTCAATTCCGCTTTTTCAGGCTGACAAAGCAGCCCAGGCAGCGCAGCTCCGGAAGCTCCTTCAGCCGGTTCAGCTGCTCCGCCGAAATGCCCTGGGGATCCTCCGCCTCCAGAATGTAGCGGTAGGCTCCCAGGCTGCTGCCCGCGGGCCTGTCGTGAAGGGTCACCAGCTCCAGCCCGGCCTCGCGGATCTCCACGATGATATCGTCGAGCCGATTGGCCTCGCACTCCGCGGCGAAGACGGCCCGGGTCCCGCGCCCGGCCTCGGTTTCGGCGGCGGAGAGCACGTAGAAGCGGGTCTTGTTGGCGTCTGTGATCTGCACGTTCTCCGCCAGCACCTCCAGGCCGTAGAGCCGCGCCGCCCCCGGGGCGGCCACTGCGGCCACGGTGGGATCCCCGGTCTCGGCCACGTACTTTGCCGCGGCGGCCGTGCTGTCCATCTCCCGGGCCTCCGCCCGGGGCAGATGCTCCTCCCGCCAGGCGCTGCTCTGGGTCAGACCCTGGGCATGGGAGCAGACCAGGCGGATCTCCTCCAGGGAGGCCCCGGGCAGGCCCATGAGGGTCTGGCTGATGGGGAGAATCACCTCACCCACCACAAAAACGTCCTTCTGCGCCAGCAGGGCGTCCACGTAGTTGGTCACCGCGCCCCCCAGGCTGTTTTCCTGGGGGATCACCGCGTAGTCTGCCTTCCCCTCCAGCAGATCCGCCATGGCCGCCGGCACCGTGGCCTCCGGCAGCAGAGCCGCCGGAGCCGGGAAGAAGAATTGGGCCGCCTCCTCGGTATAGGTCCCCGCGGGGCCCAGATAGCTGATCCGCAGCTCCTCCGCCAGCCGGAAGCTCCCGGCCTCGGCGGCTTTGCCCCCGGAAGCCGGGGCCGCGCCGCAGCCCCCGGCCAGGACGCAGAGGGCCAGGGCCAGGAGCAGGGCCAGAATCCGCTGTTTCACTCCCGCCGCGCCGCCCGCCTTGGCTCCGGCAGCACGGCGCTGCCAACGCCGCTTGTGATTCATGCTTGTTTCCTCCTTGACGACGCATTTGTGCTTCAGTCGTAACATTCCGGACGCAATCTTGCGCTCCGGGCGGATTTGTTGTAAGATAGACGGGAAAGTACCCGGGATTGGGGGGGACAGCGTGAAACGGAAAACAGCCAAGGAGCTGCTGACCGTATCATCCTCTTAATTCCTGTTATTTCACCGCCGCGCCCTTGGAGCGCTCCTCCTTCTCCCGGCGGAGCTCACGCTGCCGGCGCTGACTCAGCAGGGCCTCCCGGTCCTCCAGCTGGGCCTCGCTGTAGGCGCCGCTGCGGATTTCCTCATAGTCCTTTACCGCGGACATCAGATTCTTGGCGTATTTGATCCGGTTTGCCTCGTATTCGTTTTTGCCTCTCAGCTGTTCCGGGGCGGCAACGCGGACTTGACCCGTTTTGCCGGCTGTCCCGCAGCCGGCAGCTTCTTTTTCGGCTTCCTTTTTTCGCTGCTCCGCGTCCTCCGTCTCAGCCTTGATACAGGGAGAAGCTGCTCTTTACAGTTCAAATTTACGCAACACGAGCGCTCCGAACTGTTGTTTCTGTTTCATTCCGCTCGGGATTGACGCTTGTATTATTTTCCAGTCCAGTATACTATAAAGCTGAAAGATAGTCAACACTCGGTCAGAAGGAGGTGGCCGGAATGTACCGCAGATATCTGATCACGGGCGCCACGGGCTTTCTGGGCAGGGCCGTCCTTTCGGAATTGCGGAAGCGGGACCCGGAGGCGGAAATCGTCGCCCTGGTGCTGAAGGGAGATCCCCTTGCAGGGACGCTCCCGGCCCGGGTCCGGCGCGTGGAGGGGGATAAGGGCGGAGGTCACGCGCCCCCGGCAGGCTGCCCCGCTCCCGCCCGGGGCTGCTTTCGGCAGGCGCCGGCCCCGCGGACGATCCCCGCGGCCAGGACCAGCAGGCCTCCCGCCGTCGGCAGCACCGGAAGCAGCCGGTTTTCCGTGCCGTAGATCTCCACCACCCCGGCCAGGAGCATGCCCAGGGTCAGCATCACCAGGCCGGGCTCCAGCAGGCCCAGGAAGAGCTCCCCGGGGACGCTTTTGCGCTTGGGCAGCACCAGCAGCCAGATCCCGCCCAGGAGGAGGGGGGCAAAGGCGTAGACCATCCAAAAGGACCACACGCCAAAGCTGAACTGCTCATAGACCGCCCCGAACAGGGCCACAAGCGCTGCCGCGAAGAGCAGACCCAGGCCGTGGCTGTGCAGCAGCCGCTGTCTGTTAAGTCGTTCCGACGTATACAATGTCGCTCACGCTCCTTTCTTTGGTCCGGCTGCCGCCGGTGGTGGGCTTGTTGATGACCTCGCCCAGCAGCACCATGGTGGAGGAGCCGCCGCCGTCCAGGTTGTAGGCCGTCTCCACCCCAAGGCGCTGCAGGAAGCTCGCCAGCTGGTAGAGCGACAGGCCCTCACTCTGTTCGGTTCGCCCGTCGGAGACCACGAAGACGTAGTGCAGCTCGCTGATCTGCCCGATGGCGGTTCGGGGATTGCTGGCCATGGCCTTCCCCACCTCGGTATTTTCGTCCACGCTGATCGCCCCGTTTTCCACCAGACCGGGGCCGAAGCTGAAGGCCTGCCAGACGCCGGAATCCACCAGCTCCTGGGCCGAGCTTTCCCCGCTGTTGGTGATGGCAAAGCTTCCGTCGGCGTAGACGCAAAGAATATCCGTGCCGCTGGAGCCGTAGTCCCGGTAGACCACGCCGTTGCGAATGACGTAGCCGCTCTCCCGGGCGCCGTAGTAGTCTCCGTTGATTGCCAGGATCGCGCCGCTCTGGGAGGCAATCTCCGAGGTCTTGGCGGTCACGTTCTTGCCGTAGCTGTTGTCGGCAAAGGCGGTTTTGAGATACTGCGCCGAGGAGAGCCAGACCTCCGCCACGTAGATATCGGTGTCGTATTCCCGGTACGTGCGCAGGGCGACGGCGATGTTCTCATCGGAGTAGACCAGGTTTTCATCGTCTGTCGGAAGCTGCTGCGCTTGGGCGGAGTTCTCCTCTTCGCCCCCCTGCGCGCTCAGGGCGGACTGGGACAACAGGTTCTGCCCGGCTTCCGACGAGAAGCCGGCCAGATTGGGTTCGGCGGCCGTCTGATAGCTCTGCGATATGAGGAAGGTATCCATCAGCACATAGACGGCAAAGAGCACCGCCAGCAGACAGCTCACCCCGGTCCAGACAAGCCGAAGCTTCTTGATTTTCATGGCTTACGCCACCTCCTTTTTCCGAAAAATCCAGCGCTTCTGCACCAGATAGCTGACGGCGAACAGCACCGCCTCCACCAGGATCTTTGCCAGATAGCGGTTCACGCCCAGCTTCGTCACAAGCCCCCACAGGCAGACGGTATTGAGCGCCAGAATGGCCGCCGCCAGCAGGGCGTATCGGACCAGGGAGCTCAGAACGCCGGTCCGGCTCTCGAAGACCAACTTCCTGTTGACGCTGTAGTTGACCGCCCCGCTGATGAGCCTGGCCGCGGCGTTGGAGAGGACCACGCTGCCCGTGAGCAGAGAGAACAGGCAGAAGAGCCCGTAATCCAGCACAAAGCTCAGAAGGGAGGCGGCGGAGAACTTCAGAATCTCCCAATAGATGCGGGCCGAGTCCCGCAGCGCGTGGAAATGGGAGCCGCGGTTTTCGTTCAGATAGACGGTTTGAATCGGGATCTCCCGCAGCGGCCGCGCCTCCTGGGCCCAGCGCATCAGAACGTTCATCTCATACTCATAGCGTTCGCCCTGCACCTCCAGCAGCTCGGGGAGCAGACGCCGGGAAAAGGCCCGCAGGCCGGTCTGGGTGTCGTAAACCTTCACCCCGGTACTCAAGCGGAAGACCCAGCGGGTGAGCCCGTTTCCGAAGCGGCTGCGCAGGGGGACCTTCCCCTCAAAGCGGCGGCCGCCCAGGATCAGACTGTCCGGCTCCGCCTCAGCCGCCGCGCAAACCCGGGCCGCGTCCTCCGGCAGGTGCTGGCCGTCGGCGTCCAGGGTCACCACGGTGTACGGACCCTCCAGGCTTTCCTCCATCCAGCTCAGACCCGTTTTTATGGCCGCGCCCTTGCCGCGGTTTTTTTCGTGGCGCAGGACCTTGGCGAAAGCGGCGGCGCTCTGAAATACCGGGGCATAGGCCGCGCCGCTGCCGTCGTCCACGATCAGAACCTGAAACCCCCGCTCCGCCATGGTCTTTGCCAGCCCGATCAAGCCTTCCTCCGGCTCATAGGCCGGTATCAGCGCGATTCTTGTTGGTTTCATGGGATCATCTCCTTCCTGATTGCTTCCTGGGAAGCTTTCTGCTCCGAGGATAGCACAGAAGCGGCAGAAAAGTCCCCGAAAAACAGCGGCGAAGGATCCGAAAAATCCACGAAAGCGCCCCGGGATGGCCGGAACCCCGGGTTCCGCTGCGGCGCTCAGCCTCTGCCACGGTCAAATCCGGGCATAGAAAAGCCGCACCCGGATTCGGGTGCGGTCTTCTTCATAACGCCGTCGGCCGCTGGGTCCGAATGACCGGATCCGGGGCGTCAAAGGCTTCGCTTCTGTCTTATCCGGCGCTTTCCCTCCCGGGTTTTTCCCCGAGCTTCTCCAGCGCCTTTTCAAACTGCGCCTCAAAGCGCTTGATGGCTTTCCGGCTCAGATCGTCGTCCCGCAGCAGATCAAAGGCGTGCATATCCGTG
This sequence comes from Oscillospiraceae bacterium, assembly GCA_017541995.1. Lineage (GTDB taxonomy): Bacteria > Bacillota > Clostridia > Oscillospirales > Oscillospiraceae > JAFRPC01. Next base: position 6,682 of record JAFXYD010000056.1, on the reverse strand, counting down.
GGATATACGTCCACCTCGGCCTCCACGCCCGCCTTCCTCAGCTGCTCCACGTAAGCCAGCGTCTCGGCGTAGAAGGGCTCCCCCGCCCCGACGAAGGTATAGCAGGGCGGCAGGTTCCGGTAATCGGTCTGGTTCGCCGGGGCCGCGTAGGGCGATACAGCCTTCCGGGCGTCCTTTCGCAGATACAGCCTCCAGCCAAAGTGATTGCGGCGGGTATTCCAGACCCTGCCGTGATTGTCTCTGGAGCTCTCCGTATCCAGATTGCTGAGCATCGGGTAGAGCGGCATCTGAAAGGCGACCCGGATCCCCTTGTCCCGCGCCATCATGCAGACCGCCGCCGCCAGGCCGCCTCCCGCGCTCTCGCCGCCCACCATGAGGGCGTCCGTCTGCCCGCTCAGATATTCCAGCACCTGATAGCAGTCCGTGAGCGCCGCGGGATAGGGCGACAGCCACGCAAGACGATAGCCGGGGGCGTAGACGGTCACGCCATACTTCCGGACGAGCTCCACAGCCCGGCTCATATAGACCATTTCCTTCATGCCGGTGATAAAGCCGCCGCCGTGGATCCACAGAACAGACACCGGAACAGAGGAACGGTTTGCGGGCCGAAGAATCAGGGTCGGCACACGCCCGATCCTGCTTTTTTGCACCCGGATGTCCTTGTCCGGCCATAGCTTGATGCTCATACGCAGTTCACCACATTCTTGTCAGGAATTTCAGCGGAAGCTCTTTCGTCGGCCAAACCCCGTTGACGGAGGGGCGGAAGCCGGCCCTGCCCCGTCACGCTTTGATTATACCACGCCAAGCCGCCCCTGGCAAGAATCGCGTTGATTTCCTGCGCTGTTCGTTCCAATGAATGCTGATCAAAAAGAGAAAGCAAACATGATAAGGATCGACACAAAAAGCCAAACAAAAGATAAACGTATCCGTTTCATTCCTTATTGCCTGAATTTTTATGTTCCCGATTCCCCATTCCCTGTTCCCTGAAAAAAATTCCATTTTTGTAATGTATTTGTACGCCCTCTGTTGTATAATACAGGCAGAAAACAAAAACGGGCCTCGGCCAAAGGAGAATGCAATATGGGAAAACTGCTGGAAGCCCTGAAGAAGCAGCTGCAAGCGCTGGAGCAGCATAAAAACACGCCTCGCCCGGATCCCGTCACGGACCCCGCAGGCGCCTATGCCCATCTGGAAAAGGAAAAACGCCTGGCGTACAAGCGAACGCTCATGAGCCGGGGGCTGAACGAGGCCTTTTCCCGGCTGAAGCCGGAGCAGCGAGCCGCCTTCTATCAGCAAAGCGTCAATCCCAGGCGGCGGAGCAGAATGGCCACGGCCGAATTCGAGCGCCGCTCCGTTGCCGCCAACAATGCCCGGGATCAGGAGCAGGCGCTGCGGGCCTTCCTTCTGAACGACGACAGCTTCGGCTGTCCCTGGCGCACAGTCCTTCCCATTATGGAAGAGCTTCTCCGGGAAAACCACCTGGCGGACGAGGTCCAGGCGCTCGCGGGAGCTTCCGATGAGGAACGGGCGCTGGGGTACTTCCGGCACATGAGTACGGTCATGCGCTTCGATCTCTTCCGCAGAGCGGTAACGGCGGAACGGAAGCAGCGCTATGAGTCGGATTATATCGAGAACCTGACGGCGGAAAACAAGCTGGAGGGCCAGCTGCTGGGCGACAATTTCTACGGCGAGGGCAAAAGCTGGCAGCAGGGCATTGCGCAGCTGGAAGCCCTGCTGCCGCCCCGGGAGCTGGAGCAGATCGCCGCCCGCTTCGAAAACATCCCGGACCCGGAGCACAGCGACAAGCTGGTCTCCCCGGAGCAGACGCGGCTGGAGGAGCTCCGGGCTCAGGCCGCCGCGGATCCGAAAAAGCTGGCTCTGATCGACCGGGCCGCCCAGATCCTCCGCTACCCCAGCAACGCCTATCTGGGCTACCTGGACAGCAAAAGCCGGGACGCCGACTCCATGGCCGACGACATCCAGAAGCATGGCCTGGAGCAGTATCTGGACGGGCACGAAAACGGTATTCTGAAGGGCAAGCTGCGGGACACCAAGGGCCCCGGCGCCCGCTTTGCCACCTACAACCCCGTGGACGTTACGCCGCGCTACCGGAACGAGATGGGGCAGGTCGATCTCGGCGTGGAGCTGACGGAGCCGGAGCTGAACGCCCTGAACCAGGGCGGCTCGCTGCCCGTCGCCGCCGACGCCAAGCAGGCCATGCTGGATATCATCGCGGGCTTTGAGGCCATCGGGGAAAAGCGCTATTGGATCCCCGAGGCGGCGGATATCCTCTCGGGCAGCCTGGAGAATCCCACCAAGGTGCGCTACCTCTCGGAGCAGGGCAACAAAAAATACGCCTTCTGGCCCCTGGTGAAGGCCAAGGAGGCCCTGCGCAAGGCCGTTCAGGAGGGCGACTGGGCCGGGATCGAGACCCACAGCGCCGAATATCAGCGCATCAAGGCCATCACCGACCGGATGATGCAGGTCGCCCGGAACGCCAACGCCCTGCCCATCTTCCCCGGAAACCTGAACTCCACCCGGGTGGATCAGGACAACCAGCTCAACCCCATGCCCACGGAGTATCTGGAGGACTACACGGCCCACAGCCGGGTCAACGGCGCCTTTGTGCTCTACGCCGTCTGCAAGAATCTGGGCGTCAGCCCGGCGGATATGCTGGACAACCCCGGCCAGGTCTTCCGGCGTCAGGCGGAGCAGTTCATCCAAAGCAGGATGCTGGATTCCTTCCGGCAGGAGCCCGCGGGCGCCCGGCTGGCCAAGAGTCTCAACGGCGAGCTGCAGCTGGCCGCCGAGCAGGAATGGAGCCGCACCCTCACCGGCCTCAACCGGGGCGGCGACACCCTGGCCAGCCTCTGCGCCAATCAGGCGGATCGGGAGACGGCCATCGGGCGGAACTTCTCCGCCCTGGCCTCCGCCAACTACGCCGTGGGCCTGGAGACCCGGCCCTGGCGGGCCATGGCCTTTGCCAACCCGGAGCGGAAGGCCCTGATCGCCCGCATGGCTCTGCTGCTGCCGGAGGAGCAGCTGGATCTGAAGGCCCTGGGCCTCAAGCTTCTGCAGCCCGACTGGGAAAAGACCCTGGACCCCACAGCCGAGATCAAGCGGCTGAGGAAGGCCGGACAGCTGGACTACGCCGCCATCTCCGCCCGCAGCCGCCAGATGGTGCAGGACGCCATTGAGGCGGAAACGAATCTGCACGGAGGCCAGAAGTCGGCCTTCTACCGGAGAGCCGCCCTGCAAAACTACCGCTATATCATGCAGAGCGCCCCCCAGGCGGAACGGGAGAGCGAGGGCTTCAAGACCATGGCCGCCCACGCGGCGGAGCTGCAGGAGCAGGAGGTCCAGGCCTTCCGGGTCGGCAAGTCCGCGGACTACGGCGACTGGCGCAATGAGCTGGACACGCAGTATCAAAGCCTCTCCCGGGACAAGAGCGGCTGGTTCCTCTCCACCCGGAACAGCCCGGAGTATGATCGGATGATGAAGGGCGTGCAGCGCTTCCGGGCCAAGCTGGATCTGCTGGCGGGGCTTGAGCCCGTGGGCATGAGCCAGGAGGAGCTGGAGCAGCTGCGGCATTGCGATTTTGCCGAGCTGTACCAGCAGGCCCGGCGGGGCTGCGTGGATTATATCTGCGAGAAAACCAACTACGGCAACGACAACATTCTGCACAGCGCGGGCCGGGCTCGCAGACGGGACGCCATGCGCGTGACCAAGCTGCTGGGGGATCTGGCGGATCAATGCAGCCTCCGCTCCCCCGCCATGGCCCTCAAGGAGAACACCGAGCTGGAGGTGCTGAGCAAGCGGGGCAGCGAGCGCTGGCAGAGCCGGAACGGCGAGCTCAGCGCGGCCAAGGCCCTGTGCGGCATCTATCTGGAGCAGCAGGGCGTCAGCTGGGAGCGGCAGAATCGCATGCTGGCCCAGGAGAAGCTGCCGGGCCTCCTGGATGACATTCGCGGCAGGCCCCAGTTCCGCCGGATGGCCAGGGATCTGCAGAGCAGCGGGCTCTGCGGCACGGTGGTCCGGGGGACCTCCGCCCTGGCCGCGGCCTACAACAAGGCCGGAGAGGAGCTTCAGAAGGAGCAGCAGCGCCGGGCGCCCAAACGCCAGGCCCAGATCCTCCAGGAGGATCCTGCCCCCCAAATTCAGCCGGAATAATCGCCTCAGAAAGCCGAGCCGATCCCGGTTAATCCAGAGAAGCGGGCTGTAAAAAAAACCATAACGAGAAATGAGAAGTCGTAAGAAGCGGCTTCTCATTTTTCGTTATGAAAAAAACGGCTGCCCCCGATCGGAAACAGCCAAACGGCGGTATTTCATGATTTGATGGCATCGTCAGATTTGAGGCATTGGGGAATGCCAAAAATTTTTTGCGATTCTGCTCTGAAAGCCGGAAAAATCGAGTGTGCGCAGGTTCGAATATCAATATCACCGAAAACAGGGGTTTGGTATCTATGAAAACGCAGTGTACTTTTTTGCCCCCCAGACATGCAAAAAACCCAGGAGTTTCCCGGGTTTTTTGATGCGGGAGGTAACAGCCTTGGCGCTGGTGCGTCTGCGTTTGACTGACCCTCAGCCCACGCGGACGAGTTCTGTGACCTGACCCCCGTTGTAGAGGTCGATGTGGTCATTGTCTACAATCCTCACGGTAAAGCTCACCGTGCCAGAGAGTACGCTGGTGCAGTCCAGGTTGAATTCTTTCCCGCTTTTGTAGAAGGCGTACGTATCGGCAGGGCTATACAGGTTACAATGCGTTCCGTCAAAGGAAACGATCGCCCCAGGCTGTGCCTGACCGAAGCCATAGCTGCCCACACTCTTCCACTTGCCCTCGATGACATAGGAATCGGGATGGACATAGTCCTTCTCAACATTTTCCGGCGCTTCCGGCCTTCCATCATCGTATTCGAGGAAGCTCACGTGGTCAAGCAGAATGTTGCCCTCGTAGTCGGTGAGGCAGCGTTCAAAGTACACGTAATCATCGTCGATACCAGTTATATTGTTCCAGTCTGCCGGTATACCCGACAAGAAGGTGACCTGCCCCGTTGGATCAATTTTGGCATAGCCATTTTCCCCGGTGAAGTCAGTGGTGCTGAAGAAGATGTGGCCGTTGGCGGCGCGAAATTGCGTACTGAAGAAATTGCTTTTGGCCCGGTCAATTTTGCCGGGCGCAACCGGCTCATAGACTTGATTCCCTTCGGTATCAAGGATGGTGAAGTAGCGATAACCATCCGCACCTCTCAGAAGCAAAGCGATATAGCCGCCGGAAACGGGTACGTAGGATTCTACCTTTACCCCTTCCGGATAGTCCGGGAAAAACGCATCCAGCTCTCCGCTGTATTTTGCAATAAACCATGCGGGGTGATTATAATAAATGGAGGTTTTGTCGGTGTTATACAGCGAGGCATAGGCCACGACATAGCCTTCACCGAAGCTGTCTTTGATTCCTGAAAACTCTGAAATAACCCAATTGTGGATGTAATCGAGCGGCGCAGCATTGTCATACCAGGTCTGGAAGGCCTCTTTGCTGCTTAAATCCTCTGCTTTGATGGATTCCTCAAAACAATAGGAATTTCCACCGTCCAAGGAGCAGACGGCGCAGGCTTCCCCATTATAAAATGGGGTAATCCCGCTGACGCGGTAATCATATCCGAAGGGGAGATAGCAGTCGCTCCCCGGGTTGAAGATCTCGACGTATGCGCCATATCTGTAGAACACGCCCTCTCCAAGATAGCTGTACGCAAAGCGCATGGGATCGTCAATGTTGCTGGACTGTTGAGGGGTATGCTTCTCACAGACATATTGACCGTAAGCGTCGATTGCGGTGAGATAGTAGGCAGTCCCGGAGAAATCGGAGACGTATTCGACCACAGGGAATACGCCGTCTCCGCTGCCGGCAAGCTTGCAGATGTATTCCGGCGAATCGGTGTGAGAGTAGGTGCAGTTGCCGTTCAGATCATAGATGTCAAAGCCATCGTCGCGGATGACCGCCGTGTATCCGCCGCTCACCGGGGTGCCGGCATTTTCCGCCGTCACATAGACATAGCCGCTTTCGTCAATCAGGCCATAGACGAAATAATGAGAATCGGTCTCCGGCGTCGGGTAGTATTTCACCCAGGCACGGCCTTCGGAGAAGGTGCTTGCAAAGCCTCGAATCTCCCTGCTGACAGTGTGATAGTTGGGAGGCATGGTTTCAGCCGGTTCGGTTTCACCCGGTGCTTCCATCGTGTCATCTCCCGCCTGCGGCCTGGCCTCGTTCTCTTCCTCGCTCTGAGCGGGAGCAGCGGGGACTTCTTCCTGCGGTGGCTGGGTCAACGTGGCTGCGGCGGAGGAGCTGGACCTGCCGCAAGCGGTGAAGGACAGACACAGGCACAGCACGAGCACAGAAATAAGCAAAATCTTTGTTTTTTTCATTCATAACACCTCTAAAAACATTGGGTTCCGAACTTTCTCCTTTTATCATATCACACACATGGGGCTCGAAGCAATACTATCCTGTGAAAAATATTGTGTAAACCGCTGCCCCTGATCAGAATTGTTGCCACTTGATTTCCTATTTTACCTATGATAATATAGGAATATAAGGAGTGATTGGCTGTGAAGATTTCAACGAAAGGGCGTTATGCCCTTCGGATGCTTGTCGATCTGGCCGAGCATCGGGGTGAAGGCTATATTT
>JAFXYD010000055.1 GCA_017541995.1 Oscillospiraceae bacterium | reverse complement strand
GCCGGGGGCCTTGACGCACAGGCAGGTGAAGGTGCCGCGCAGACGGTTCACCAGCAGGGTGGCCAGGGCGTCGCCCTCCACGTCCTCGGCGATGATGACCATCTTCTTGCCGGCCTGGACGATCTTCTCCAGCACGGGCAGGATCTCCTGAATGGCGGAGATCTTCTTGTCGGTGATCAGGATATAGGGATCGTCGATGACGGCTTCCATCTTGTCGGTGTCGGTGACCATGTAGGGGGAGATGTAGCCCCGGTCAAACTGCATGCCCTCGACGACCTCCAGACCGGTCTCGGCGGTCTTGGACTCCTCGATGGTGATGACGCCGGAGGAGGTGACCTTCTCCATGGCCTCGGCAATCAGCTTGCCCACTTCCTCGTCGCCGGAGGAGATGGCGCCAACCCGGGCGATATCGGCGGAGCCGCTGATCTCCTGGCTGTTGGCCTTGATGGCCTCCACAGCGGCCTCCACGGCCTTGTTGATGCCCTTGCGCATCACCATGGGGTTGGCCCCGGCGGTGACGTTCTTCAGACCCTCCCGGGTAATGGCCTGGGCCAGCAGGGTAGCGGTGGTGGTGCCGTCGCCGGCCACGTCGTTGGTCTTGGTGGCCACCTCGCGGATCAGCTGGGCGCCCATGTTCTCAAAGGCGTCCTCCAGCTCCACGTCCTTGGCGATGGTCACGCCGTCGTTGGTGATGAGGGGCGCGCCGTACTTCTTGCCCAGAACCACGTTCCGGCCCTTGGGGCCCAGGGTAACCTTGACGGTATTCGCAAGCTGGTCGAGACCGGCCTGGATCTTCTTTCTGGCTTCTTCGCCGTAAATAATCTGCTTTGCCATAATGCTTCTGCCTCCTGTTATTCTACGATGGCCAGAATGTCGCTCTGGCGGACAATGGAATACTCAACGCCGTCCAGCTTGATCTCGGTGCCGGCGTACTTGGCCACGACGACCTTGTCGCCGGGCTTCACGGCCATGACGATCTCCTTGCCGTCTACAACCCCGCCGGGGCCGACGGCAATGACCTCAGAGACGACGGGCTTCTCCTTGTTGGCGGTGGAGAGGATGATGCCAGATTTGGTGGTTTCTTCGGCCTCCGTAGCTTTCAGCAGCACACGGTCAGCCAAGGGCTTTAATGTCATAGGAATGCCTCCTTAAAAATATTACAAAGCAATAGCTTAGCACTCTGCATTTCTGAGTGCTAAGCTATTATAGCATATTAAACGGATTTGTCAACCGTTGAATTGTTAATTTTCTGTGATGCCCACTGCCCGCTCACTTGTGCTCCATCTCCAGTATGGTGCGGAACTGGGTCTCGTAGAGCTCCCGGTAGACGCCGTTCTGGGCCAGGAGGGTCTCGTGGTCGCCGGACTCCGCAATGACGCCGCCCTGGACCACTAAGATGCGGTCGGCCTTGAGGATCGTGGACAGCCGGTGGGCGATGACGATGGAGGTCCTGCCCTCCATCAGCCGCTCCAGGGCCTCCTGGATGGCGCTCTCGGAGATGGAATCCAGGGCGGAGGTGGCCTCGTCCAGAATCAGAATCCGGGGATCCTTCAGAATCACCCGGGCGATGGAGAGCCGCTGCTTCTCGCCGCCGGAGAGCTTCAGACCCCGGTTGCCCACCATGGTGTCGTAGCCCGCGGGCTGGTTTTCAATGTAGCTGTGAATGTTGGCGATTCTGCACGCCCGCTCCAGCTCCGCGTCCGTGGCGTCGGGCTTGGCGTAGAGCAGGTTGTCCCGGATGCTGCCGTTGAAGAGATAGCTCTCCTGGGTCACCACCCCCACGTTGGAGCGCAGGTAGCGCAGATCCATATCCCGCACGTCCACGCCTCCCAGGGTGACCCGGCCCCCCAGCACGTCATAGAGCCGGGGGATCAGATTCACCACCGTGGACTTGCCGGAGCCCGAGGGCCCCACAATGGCGTACATCTTCCCGGCGGGCACCGTGAAGTCGATGTCTGTCAGCAGGGGCTTTTCCGGGTCGTAGGAGAAGGCCACGTGCTCATAGCGGATGTCCGCCCGCTTCAGGTCGGGCTTCTTCCCGTTGTCCTTGGAGACAATGGGATTTTTCATGTCGAAATACTCGAAGATCCGGGTGAAGAGGGCCAGGGAGCGGGTGAAGTCCACGCCGATGTTCAACAGGCTCTGGATGGGCCGGTAGAGCCGGTTGATCAGGGCCACCGTGGCGGTGATGGTGCCCACGGTGAGGCTGGCGTCGGATCTGGCGATGATGAGCCAGCCGCCGGCAAAGTAGATCAGCAGGGGGCCCAGCTGGGTGAACATGCCCATGACCACGCCGAACCACTTGCCGCTGCGCTGCTCCTTGAGCTTGAGCCGGGTGAGCTCCTCGTTCAGCGCCACGAAGCGGGCGTACTCCCGCTCCTCCCGGGCAAAGAGCTTCACCAGCAGCGAGCCGCTGACGGACAGGGTCTCGTTGATCATCTGGTTCATCTCGTCGTTTTTGGCCTGGGTCTGGGTCAGCAGCTTCCAGCGGGTCTGGCCCACGCTGCGGGAGGGGATGATCAGCAGGGGGATCACCACCATGCCCACCAGGGCCAGCTGCCAGCTCATGGTGAACAGGGCCACCAGGGAGGTCACCACCGTGGCGATGTTGCTGACGATGGAGGACAGGGTGCCGGAGATCACGGAGCTGACCCCCGAGATGTCGCTGTTCATGCGGGTGATGATGTCGCCCTGGCGCTCCGAGGTGAAGAAGGCGTGGGGCATGTGCTGCAGGTGGTCGTACATCTGGTTCTTCATGTCGAAGATGATGCGCTGGCTGATCCAGGCGTTGATGTAGCTCTCCAGCACGCCGATGACCTGGGAGACCGTCAGAGTGGCGAAGGCCGCCAGCAGCAGGGTGATCAGCAGCTTCATGTCCCGGCCCACCAGGGCCTCGTCCACGATGCGGCCCGTGATGATGGAGGGCAGCAGACCCACCGTGGCGGAGAGCAGAATCGCCAGAAAGACCAGCAGAAACTGGGGCCAATAGGGCCTGAGATAGGAGAGAATGCGCAGCAGCAGACCCTTGGTGATCTTGGGCCTGTTTTTCTTTTCCTCTTCGGTGAGGAAGCCCCGCGGGCCGAGCCCGCCGCCGGGACCTGGCATAGGATCACTTCCTTTTTTTCGTTTTGTATGCCGCCTCCATCATAGCAAATCCGGGGAAATTTGTAAATCGTTTTCCCGGCGGAAAATGATAATTTTTTCATAATCGGCTTATAAAAAGGCATACGCCGGTCCGAAAACCGGCGTATGCCTTCGGGGGATTACGAAATCCCGGTGACCTGGGCGCTGATGGCGTAGCCGCTATTTTCATTCTGTCCGCTTTGCCATTGATTTTTCGCGGAAAATCTGATAGAATTAAACAAAAAAGACTGCGTGAAGAGGTGGAGGGGCGATGAAACGATTCTGCAAGCCGGGCCTGGCCCTGCTGGCCACGGCCCTGTGGCTCTGGTTCATCTACGCCCGCTCCGCCCAGCCCGCCGCTGTGTCCCATGAGGAGAGCGGAGCCGTGCTGGGGCTGCTGCGGAAGGTTCTGCCCTTTGTGGATATGCTGCTGGTGCGGAAGCTGGCCCATTTCACCGAGTACGCCGTCCTGGGAGCCCTGCTGTGGCTGGACTGGCGGCTGCTGGGCCGGGACGGGCTGCTCCTGCCCCTGGGGGCGGGGCTGCTCTTCGCGGCGGGGGACGAGCTGCTGCAGACCTTCATCCCGGGCCGCAGCGGGGAGCTGCTGGACGTGCTGCTGGATTTCAGCGGCGTCCTGGCCGCCGTGCTCCCGGCCCGGCTGATCCGAAAGCGAAAGGAGAACAAACGCCGTGAAGCCTGAACAGGAAGTCCAAGCCCAGGTTCATAACGGCCACCGCCGGCGGATGCTGGAGTCCTTCCTGCGCACCGGTCTGGCCGGCTTCTCCGACGTGGAGGCCCTGGAGTTTCTGCTGAGCTACAGCATTCCCCGCCAGGACGTGAATCCCCTGGCCCATCGTCTGCTGGAGGAATTCGGCGGCCTGCACCGGATCTTTGAGCTGCCGGCGAGCCAGCTGAGCCGGGTTCCGGGGGTGGGCAGCCGGACGGCGGCCCTGATCCGGCTGGTGGCCGAGCTCTGGGTCCGGGGCGAGGAGTCCCGCAGCCGGAGCAAGCGCTATCTGCGCAGCACCGAGGAGCTGGGGAAGTATCTCTGCACCCTGGCGGAGGGGACCCGGGAGGAACGGGCCTGGCTCCTGTCCCTGGACGCCAGCTGCCGGGTCCTGGAGTGCCGGGAGCTCTGCCGCGGAGCGGTGAACGCGGTGAATCTGCCCTTCCGCAAGCTGGTGGAGGCGGCCCTTCTGGCCAATGCCAGCTCCGTGGTGCTGGCCCACAACCACACCAACGGCAATCTGCTGCCCTCCCTGTCGGATATCAGCTACACCCGGGACGCCGCCCGGGCCCTGGCCCTGGTGGACGTGATCCTGGCCGACCACTTCATCATCGGCGAGCGCCGCTATCTCTCCCTGCGGGCCGGCGGCATGCTGGAGCCGAAATAAAACCCCACAGGACGACGCCCCCCTTCCCGATCCCTCCGGATTCGGGAAAAGGGGCGTTTTTTCGCGGCCGCGCATAGTATGGCCGGGAGGGATCCATCATGTATGATTTGTATTTGACCCTGCGCTCGGTGACCCCGGGCCAGAAGGGGAGAGAGGCCCTGCGCCGGGCGGGGATCTCCTGCGAGCTGCTGCGGGCGCCCCGGGCCATTGCCCCGGAGGGCTGCGCCTACGCCCTGGCCCTGCGGAGCCGGGACCGGGACCGGGCCCTGGAGGTACTGGAGCGGGCGGCCCTGCGGCCGGAGGGCCTTTGGCTGCGGGGCGGCGCGGGCAGCTTCGAGAGGAGCGGCCTATGATCTATCTGGACAACGCCGCCACCACCCTGCAAAAGCCGCTCCAGGTGGCCCGGGCCGTGGCGGAGGCCCTGCGCTTCTGCGCCAATCCCGGCCGGGGCGGCCATGCCGCAGCCGCCCGGGCGGAGCAGACCCTGTACCGCACCCGCAGCCTGGCGGCCCGCTACTTCGGCCTGGAGCCGGAGCAGGTCTGCTTCACCGCCAACGCCACCGAGGGGCTGAACGTGGCCCTGCGAAGTCTGATCCGGCCCGGGGACCGGGTGGTGATCTCCGGCCTGGAGCACAACGCCGTCACCCGCACCCTGGCGGCCCTGGGAGCCCGGACCGTCCCCGTGACGGCCCCCCTCTTCGACGGGGCCGCCTGGACGGAGGCCTTCGCCGCCGCCCTGACCCCGGAGACCCGGGCCGCGGTGTGCCTGCAGGTCTCCAACGTCTTCGGAGCGGTGCTGCCGGTGGAGGAGCTGGGAAAGCTCTGCCGGGCCCGGAACATTCCCCTGGTGCTGGACGTCTCCCAGAGCGCGGGGCTGCTGCCGGTGCGGCCCGCGGCCTGGGGCGCGGCCTTCACCGCCATGCCGGGGCATAAGGGCCTGCTGGGCCCCATGGGCACCGGCCTGCTGCTCTGCCGCCAGAGACCGGAGCCCCTGCGCTTCGGCGGCACCGGCAGCCGTTCCCTGGAGCAGAGCATGCCCCCGGAGCTGCCGGACCGGCTGGAGGCCGGAACCCCCAACGTTCCCGGCCTCGCGGGGCTGGGGGCCGGGCTGGCCTGGCTGCTGGAGCGGGACCCGGAGGAGCTGCGGCGGACCGAGGGGGAGCGCCTGGCGGCGGCGGTCCGGGGCCTGCGGGCTCTGGGGCTGCCCCTCTGGACGGGACCGGGGCAGACAGGGGTGCTCTCCTTCCGTCTGCCGGGCTGGGACTGCGAGGAGGCCGCCGCGGCCTACGGCCGGGCCGGGGTGGCCCTGCGGGCGGGGCTCCACTGCGCCCCCCTGGCCCACCGCAGCGCCGGAACCCTGCCGGAGGGCACCCTCCGGCTGTCCGTTTCCCCCTTCACCACAGCCGCGGATATCCGGGGCTTCCTGGCCGTGACCCGGCGGCTGCTGCAAAAATGAAGCCGCCGCGGACGTGTTTTTGGTTCAAATCATGAAATTCATTGTTTAAAAAGAATTCACTTGCTATTTTCGGCCCGATGGGGTATAATCTACGAGATAAAATAGGATTACTGTAGGGAGCTGTGCGCTCCCGCCGCAAGACACAGGAGCTGCCTATGAAAGAAATACAGGAATTTTTCTCAAATCTCAAAAACACCTTCCCCAGCATCGGCGTCATGGATCTGATCGACATCCTGGTGGTGGCCGGCCTGATCTACTACGTCGTCAAGCTGATCTGGAACACCAGCGCCCGGCGCATCGCCTGGTCCATCGTGATCCTGCTGCTGGCCACCCTGCTGACGGATCTGCTGAACCTGCACACGGTGAACTATCTCCTTGACCGGGTGCTGGAGCTGGGCTTTGTAGCCCTGGTCATCGTCTTTCAGCCGGAGCTCCGGCGTCTGCTGGAGCGGGTGGGAGGCAGCACCAGCAACGTCAAAAACCTCTTCGGGCTGAACGGCCCCGTCTCTCCCACCGACGGGGCCGAGGCCATCGAGCAGGTGGTTCAGGCCTGCGAGGCCATGTCCTCCGAGCGGGTGGGGGCGCTGATCGTCTTCGAGCGGGGCAATTCCCTGGAGCAGATCGCGGCCACCGGCACCCGGGTGGACGCCGCGGTCTCCCAGGAGCTGATCCGCAATATCTTCTTCCCCAAGGCCTCGCTCCACGACGGCGCCATGATCATCCATGAAAACCGCATCGAGGCGGCGGGCTGCGTGCTGCCCCTGTCGGAGAACCGAAACCTCTCCACGGACCTGGGCACCCGGCACCGGGCCGGCGTGGGCATGAGCGAGAGCTGCGACGCGGTGGTAGTCATCGTCTCCGAGGAGACCGGCGCCATCTCCGTGGCCATCGGCGGCATGCTCAAGCGCCATCTGGCCGCCCAGACCCTCCGCAAGCTGCTGATGAACGAGCTCATCGGCGAGGAAAAGCAGCGGAGCAACGTGCTGGACATCATCAAACGCAAAAATCGCAGGAAGGGAGGCGAGGAGGATGTCTAAAAGCCGCAAGGTCGTGACCATCCTGATCTCCCTGCTGGCGGCGGTGCTGTTGTGGCTCTACGTGGTCACCCTGGTGACCCCGGAGGCCACCACCACCGTCACCAATATCCCCATCACCCTCTTCGATATGAACGTGCTCAACGAGCGGGGGCTGATCATCACGGATCAGAACTACAGCTCCCTGCGGCTGCGGCTGAGCACCTCCCGGGTGAACATCCCCAAGCTCACCTCCGATACCATCCGGGTCTACGGCGACGTCAGCAACATCCGGGAGCCCGGGGAATACACCCTGGATCTGGATATCTCCTTCCCCAGCCTGGGCCGCAGCAACGACGTGGTGATCGTCAGCCAGAGCGTCAAAAGCGTCAGCATCACCGTGGACAGGCAGGTGACGCGGGAGCTGGACGTGGAGCTCCAGTGGACCGGCTCCGTCCGGGAGGGCTATCTCTTCGACGCCAAGAACGCCCTGCTGGAGCCCGCCAAGGTCACCGTCACCGGTCCGGAGCGGGAGCTGAGCAGCATCGAAAAGGCTGTGGTGAGCTACGACGTCTCCGACCTGCATGAGACCACCAGCGAGACCCTGCCCATTCAATTTTTGGACGCGGAGGGCAGCGAGCTGCAGTTCTCCGAGCTGGTGGAGGTGGACTATTCCGAGCTCCGCCTCTCCCTGCCGGTGCTGCGCACCCGGGAGCTGACCCTGGGCCTGGATCTGACCGAGGGCGGCGGCGTCAAGTCCGAAAACGCCAAGCTGACCCTGGAGCCCGCCACCATCGAGGTCATGGGCCCGGAGGACGTGGTGGAGCAGCTGGACGAGGTCTTCATCGTGGGCAGCGTGGACCTCACCTCCATCCCCAGCCGCTATGAGGAAACCTTCAAGCTGAACCTGCCCGCCGGCGTCAGCTGCAGCAGCGGCGAGACCGAGGTCCATGCCTCCGTCCGCATCACCGGCGTCAGCACCGATACCGTCTACGTCTCGGATATCCGTCTGATCAACGTGCCGGAGGGCTACACAGCCAAGCTCTCCACCCGGACCGCCCGGGTGACGGTCCGCGGCGGCACCGCCGAGGTCAAGGAGATCAAGCAAAACAGCGAAAACGGCCTCTACATCGAGGTGGATCTGAGCAACAACACCCAGATCGGGGCCTCCACCGTGACGGGTCTGGTCCAGAATCCCGACCACCCCGACGTCAGCGTGGCGGAGCGGGTGGACATCATCGTGGTGCTCTCGGAACAGAACCCGGAGCCCACCGCCGAGGAATAAGCCCGGCCTCGCCCCATGTTCGGCTATGTGCGACCCCGTCAGGACCTGCTGGAGGAGCGGGATCTGGCGGCCTACCGGGCGGCCTACTGCGGCCTGTGCCGGGCCCTGGGCAAGGGCTACGGCTTCGCGGCCCGCTTTCTGGTGAACTATGACATGACCTTCCTCTATCTGCTGCGGGCCTCCGCGGCGGAGGCGGCCCCCGCCGGGCCCTGCTGGTGCCCGGCCCGGGTCTGCGGGAAAAAAACCTGCACCCTGGACCCCGGCGGCTACGAGACCGTGGCGGCCTGCACCGTCGTCCTCTGCGTGGAGAAGCTGCGGGACGATATCCGGGACAAGGGCTTTTTCAAGGGCCTGCCCGCCAGATTTCTGAATCTGGTATTCCGCGGCGCGTACCGCAGGGCTGCCCGCCGTCTGCCGGCCTTCGCGGCCCTGGCGTCGGAGCAGCTGCGCGCCCTGGCCGCCCTGGAGGCGGCGGAAAGCCCCTCCATCGACGCGGTATCCGACGCCTTTGCCCGCATCGTGGCGGGCTGCGCCGGGGATCTGGAGGATCCCGCCCTCCGCAGGCCCATGGAGCAGATCCTCTACCAGACCGGCCGCTTCCTCTATCTGGCGGACGCCCTGGACGACTTGAAGGAGGACTGGGAGAAGGGCGCCTACAACCCCCTGCGGTATCGCTTTGCCGTGACTGAGGGGGTCTTGTCCCCGGAGGACCAGGCCTATCTGACCCAGCTCACCGACAGCTCCGTGAATCTGGCGGGGGCGGCCCTGAATCTGCTGCCGGGCCGATCCCATCACGCCCTTTTGGAAAACATCATCTACCTGGGCCTGCCCGCGGTCTTCGCGGCGGTCCGGGCGGGGAAATTCCGGGCCAGAGCCCCGCTCTTCTCCCATCGGAGGAGGGAGCGGGAAGCCGGGACCCGGGAGGAAGCCCCGGCTAAGCCCGGGAATCAGAAAAAGCTCAAATAAAGGAGACAGCTATGAAGGATCCCTACGAGGTGTTGGGCGTGTCCCGCACCGCCTCAGACAGTGAGATCAAATCCGCCTACCGGGAGCTTGTGAAGAAATACCATCCCGACAACTACGCCAACAACCCCCTGGCCGACCTGGCCTCCGAGAAGATGAAGGAGATCAACGAGGCCTACGACGCCATCACCAAATCCCGCGGCAGCGGCTCCGGCGGCTATCAGAGCAGCCAGAGCGGTGGCTACCAGGGCTACGGCGGCAGCGGCTACGCCCAGGTCCGCTCCTATATCAACGCCAACCAGCTCGACGCGGCGGAGTCCCTGCTGAACACCGCCGCCAACCGGGACGCGGAGTGGTACTACCTCAAGGGGCAGATCGCCTACCGCCGGGGCTGGCTGGACGAGGCCCGGCAGCACTACCAGACCGCCTGCGCCATGGTGCCCAACAACTACGAGTACCAGAACGCCCTGCGCACCGTCCAGGGGGGCTACAGCCCCTACCGGCAGACCAACTACCAGAATAACGGCATGGACACCGCCTGCGACATCTGCAACACCCTGCTCTGTCTCAACTGCCTGTGCGGAGGCTGCCGATGAGCCGTACCAAAAAGCTGAGCCTGTCCGCCATGGTGGCCGCCCTGTGCGTGATCTTCCTGGCGGGGAGCGTGCTGCTGCCCCGGGTGACCCTGTCCCTGGCGGCCTTCGCGGGGCTCTTTCCCGCCGCGGCGGTGCTGGCCTGCGGTTACGGCTGGGCCGCCGGGGCCTTTGCCGCGGCCTCGGCCCTGGCCCTGCTGCTTTTGCCGGATAAGACGGCGGGCGTCTGGTTCCTCTGCTTCTTCGGTCACTATCCCATCTGGAAGGCGCTGATCGAGGCCTGGCAGACGGAGCACCAAAAGCCCCTGCTGGGCTGGATTCTGAAGCTCATGGGCTTCGCCCTGTGCATGAGCCTGCTGGTGCTGATCTTCGGCAAGCTCTTTGCCGCGGCCATCCCCTTTGATTTCAGCCAGTTCACCGCCGGGCCCTATCTGCTGCTGATCCTCCTGCCCCTGGCCTTCGTGCTCTACGACTTGGCCTTCTCCATTCTGATCGGCTGGTTCCGGCTCAATGTGCTGCCGAAGATACAATAGGGATCAAGGATCAGGGATCAGGGATCAGGGATCAGGGGATAGGCATCAGGCATTAGGCACCAGGCATCAGACCCGCCCGTAGGGGACGGGTTCCCCGTCCCGCGCTTCCCCGCACGGACCAGGGATCAAGGATCAGGGATCGGAAAAACCTCCCCTGCCGGAAGGACACAGGACAATGGAAAAAACAGTGGAAACCAAATCTGACGCGTATCAAACGCTGAATCTCCCGGAAACCGCTTCCCGGGAGGAAATTGACCGGGCTTACGCCTCCCTGGCGGAGCGCTTCAGCGAGACCAACTACCTGGGCAGCCCTCTTTGGGATATGGCGGCGGAGAAGCGTTGTCGGATCCGGGAAGCCTATTCGCTGCTTTGCCCGGGGGCGGAGCCGCCCCCGGAGACCCAGGCCGCTTCTGCGCCCATCTCCGCCCCTCCGCTGCCGGAAAGCTCCGTCTCCGTCCGGGTGCGCAAGCTGCTGAACGCCAACGATCCCGATGGGGCCGAGGCGCTTTTGAAGGCCCAGCCGGAGCTGGAGACAGACCAGGAGCTGATCTATCTGCGGGGCATGGTCGCTTGGAAACGGGGCTGGCTGGACGAGGCTGCCAAATACGTGAAGCAGGCCAACCGGATGGAACCAAAGAACGCGGAATACAAGGCCGCCCTGGACAAAATTCTCTTCGCGCCGCCCAGCCTGGACAGGCTGAAGAAATCCAAAAAGACCGGAGGAAAGTGGGCCTGCGGTGCCTGCGGCGCCTGTGCAGGGGAATGCGTCTGCGAGGCCGTCTGTGAAGTCCTCTGCGACAGCCTCTGCGGCGGCTGCTGAACTCTGAACAAAGGAGAATCAACGTGATTAAAAGTATGACCGGTTACGGACGGGCCGTGGGCGTATTTGCGGACAAGCAGATCACCGTGGAGCTCCGCTCCGTCAACAACCGTTATCTGGACTGCGGCGTGAAGCTGCCCCGGCTCTACGCCTTCTGCGAAGACGCCGTAAAGCAGGCGGTGAAGCAGTCCGTCACCCGGGGCAAGGTGGACGTGTTCGTCACCGTCAACCTCACCCAGAGCAGCGACGTGAAGATCGGCCTCAACCGCCCGGTGCTGGAGGGCTATCTGGCCGCCATGCGGGCCATTGCCGACGATTACCCCGTCCGGGACGACGTCAGCGTCAGCAGCCTTTCCCGACTGCCCGAGGTCTTCACCGTGGAAAAGGCGGAGCAGGACGAGGACGAGCTGAAGGCCCAGCTCCTGGGGGTTGTGGCCGAGGCCCTGGCGGGCTACGACGCCATGCGCCGGGCCGAGGGCGAGGCCCTGGCCCGGGATCTGAGGGCCAAGGCTGAGCTTATCCTGGAGCGGGTGGCCTTTGTGGAGGCCCGTTCTCCCCAGTCCGTGGCCGAGTACCGGGAAAAGCTCTACGCCAAAATGCAGGAGGTGCTGACAGGCGCCTCCGTGGACGAGGCCCGGATCCTCACCGAGGCCGCCATCTTTGCCGACAAGGTGGCCGTGGACGAGGAAACCGTCCGGCTCCGCAGCCACCTGGATCAGCTGCGGACCATGCTGAGCGCCTCAGAGCCCATCGGCCGGAAGCTGGATTTCCTCATGCAGGAGATTAACCGGGAGACCAACACCATCGGCTCCAAGTGCTCCGACCTGGAAATCGCCCGCACCGTGGTGGATATCAAGGCCGAGCTGGAAAAAATCCGCGAGCAGATCCAGAACATCGAATAAAGCCTTCCCCTTGAGGGGAAGGTGCCCCAGTGCGCACACTGGGGCGGATGAGGTGGCGTCCCAGAAGAGCAGAGGGACTCCGGGATACACACAACTGCGAAAAGATGCAAGCCTTCCCCTTGAGGGGAAGGTGCCCCAGTGCGCACACTGGGGCGGATGAGGTGGCGTCCCGAAAGAGCAGAGGGACTCCAGGACACACGCAACTGTGCAAAGATGCAAGCCTTCCCCTTGAGGGGAAGGTGCCCCAGTGCGCACACTGGGGCGGATGAGGTGGGCCTCAGGGCCCAAAGAGGTATAGAATGAAGCTCATTAACATCGGATTCGGCAATCTGGTATCGGCGCAGCGACTGCTCTCCGTCATCAGTCCCGACTCTGCCCCCGTCAAGCGGCTGGTGCAGGAGGCCCGGGACCGGGGCATGCTGATCGACGCCAGCTTTGGCCGCAAGACAAAATCGGTTCTGGTGATGGACACGGACCACGTGATTCTCTCCGCCTTAGAGCCGAAAATCATACGCGCCCGCGCGGACGGGGAAGAGGAGGACGCAAGGGATGAAGAAGGGTAGACTGATTGTGATTTCCGGTCCCTCCGGCGTGGGCAAGGGCACCGTGGTCAAGGCGCTTACGGAGCGGGACCCCAGGCTGAAGCTCTCCGTCTCCGCCACCACCCGGGAGATGCGTCCCGGGGAAACGGACGGGGTGCAGTACTATTTTATTTCCCACGAAAAATTCGAGCAAATGATTGCCGAGGACCGCTTCCTGGAGCACGCCCGCTATGTGGGCAACCGCTACGGCACCCCCGAGGAGCCTGTGGACCGGATGCTGAACCAGGGCTACGACGTGCTGCTGGAGATCGAGGTCCAGGGAGGCCTGCAGATCATGCAGCGGCGGCCCGACGCCATCCCCATTTTCATTGCGGCCCCCTCCTTTGAGGTGCTGGGCGCCCGGCTGCGGGGCCGGGGCGACACCGACGAGGAGAAGGTTCTTATGCGGCTGCAGCAGGCCCGGATGGAATATCTCACGGCCCGGCAGTACCGCTATATCGTAGTAAACGACCGGCTGGAGGACGCCGTCCGCGACGTGGAGGCCATTCTCCGGGCCGAAGCCTTAAAAACCGAACACCAAGAGCATCTTTTGAAGGAGGACGATTGACATGCTTTACCCCCCCATGAGTGAGCTTCTGACTCACATCGACAGCCGTTATCTTCTGGTGAACGTGGTGGCCCGCCGGGCCCGCCAGATTGCCATTGAGGCCAGAGAGTTTGAAGAGCCCCTGCCCGAAAAGCCCGTGACCCTGGCCATCCGCGAGGTGGCCGACGGCAAGCTGGCCGCCGTGGTCAAGAAGGAATACCTGCGGTGAGCCTTCGGCCCGTCTGCCGGGAGCGGCTGTCATGATTGCCGCCGTCGCCGTGGACGGCGTGCCCTACGCCATTGACAAGCCCTACAGCTACCTGCTGCCGGAGTCTCTGTCCGCCGCCAGGCCGGGCTGCCGGGTCAGCGTTCCCTTCGGGGCCGGAAACCGGCTGCGGGAGGGCATGATCCTGGGCCTGAAGGAGGGCTTCGAGCCCGAGCTCAAGGCCGTGGAGGCCCTGCTGGACCCGGAGCCCGTCCTGTCCGAGGGAATGCTGCGGGTGGCGGCCTTTGTGCGCGAGCGCTATTTCTGCACCTTCTACGACGCCATCCACGCCGCCCTGCCCGCGGGGCTCTGGCTCCAGAGCCGGGAGGTCTTCGTCCTGGCGAAGCTGCCCGAGGACTGGGAGCGGCGCTGCGGCAAGGAGCCTCTGACCCGGCAGCTGGTGGAGCTGATCCGGGAGGCGGGCGGCCGCCTCCGGGACGAGGCCCTCTACCGCCAGTGCGGCAGCGGCCCGGCGCTGAAGGAGGCCCTGCGGCTTCTGAAGGAGCGGGGCTGGCTCCGGGCTGAGACGGAGCTGCGGCGGAAGAACAGCGACAAAACCGAGCTGATTCTGGAGCTCAGCGCCGACCGGGAGCAGATCGAGGCCCACCTGCGCGCCCGGGGGAAAAGCGCCCCCGTGCAGCGCGCCGTGCTGGAGCTCATGTCCACCGTGGGCGTCATATCCCAGAAGGAGCTGCAATACTTCACCGGGGCCTCGACGGCCACCCTCCGCTCCCTGGAGCGGGCGGGGCTGCTGCGGATCAAGGCCCAGGAGCTGCTGCGCCGCACCCATATCGCCCCCTACGAGGGGGATACCGACTTTGCGCTGAGCCCGGATCAGCAGCGGGTCTATGAGGGCCTCTGCGCCCAGATGGACCGGCCCAGACCCGGCTCCGCCCTGCTCTACGGGGTCACGGGCTCCGGCAAGACGGCAGTGTATATCAATCTGATCCGCCGCTGCCTGGCCCGGGGCCGCTCGGCCCTGCTGCTGGTGCCGGAAATCTCGCTGACCCCCCAGCTGCTCTCCCTCTTCACCGCCTGCTTCGGCGGGGAGATCGCGGTGCTCCACAGCGGCCTGCGGGTGGGGGAGCGCTACGATGCGTTCAAGCGCATCGCCCGGGGCGAGGCCCGGGTGGTGGTGGGGACCCGCTCTGCGGTCTTCGCACCCCTCCAGGGGCTGGGGCTCATCGTGGTGGACGAGGAGCAGGAGCACACCTATAAATCAGAAAACAGTCCCCGTTATCACGCCCGGGAGCTGGCCCTGTACCGGGGTAGCCGGGAGGGCGCTCTGGTGCTGCTGGGCTCCGCCACCCCATCGGTGGAGACCATGTACCACGCGAAAAACGGGGATCACAGCCTCTACCGTCTGCCGGCCCGCTTCAACGGCCGGGCCCTGCCCGCTGTGGAGCTGGTGGACATGAAGCAGGAGCTGCTGAAGGGCAACAATACCGCCGTCAGCCAGCGGCTTCTGGAGGCCATATCCCAGCGGATGGAGCGGGGGGAGAAGTCCATCCTTCTGCTCAACCGCCGGGGCAGCAACCGGCTGATCCTCTGCGTGGACTGCGGCTACGTGCCCGCCTGTCCCCGCTGCAGCGTCAACCTCACCTACCACATGGCCAACGAGCGGCTCATGTGTCATTACTGCGGCCATTCCCAGCCGGTCTTTGAGAAATGCCCCGAATGCGGGGGCCACCTCAAGCGGGTGGGCATCGGAACCCAGCAGCTGGAATATGATTTGGGGAAGCTGCTGCCCCAGGCCGGGCTGCTGCGGATGGACGCCGATACCATCACCCCCACCAACCCCCACGAGGCGGTGCTGAGCCGCTTTGCCCAGGGGCCGGAGTCGGTGCTGATCGGCACCCAGATGGTAGCCAAGGGCCTGAACTTCCCGGACGTGACCCTGGTGGGGGTGGTGGACGCGGATTCCTCCCTCTACGTGGACCACTACCGCTCCGCCGAGACCACCTTCGCCCTGATTACCCAGGTGGTGGGCCGCTCCGGCCGGGGCGAGAAGCCCGGCGCCGCCGTCATCCAGACCATGACCCCCAAAAACGCGGTGCTGCTCCAGGCCGCCGCCCAGGACTATGACAGCTTCTATGAGACGGAGCTGCCCCTGCGCCGCCTGCGGAACTGCCCGCCCTTCCGGGATCAGATCCAGATCGGCTTCTCCGGCTTCCCGGAGCCCCATGTGGAGGACTACGCCCGGCGCTTCGCCCGTTCCCTCTGGGAGCGGCTGGAGCAGAGCGGCCTGCGCCGGGACGTGGCGGATCTGCTGGGACCCGCCCCCGCCCCCGTGGCCCGGATCAACAACAAATTCCGCTTCCGTCTCACCCTGCAATGCGCCAATTCCAAGCCTCTGCGGCTGGAGCTGGCCCGGCTGGTCCAGGCCTTCTCCAAGGAGAAGGAAAACCGGGGCGTGTGGGTGTACGTGGATGTGAACGGATACGAATAGGAGAAAGACAATATGGCACTGAGAAATATTCTGACCGACGGCAACCCCACCCTCAAGAAGGTCTGCCGCCCCGTGACGGCCTTTGACGAGCGCCTTGCCACCCTGATCGACGACATGAAGGAGACCGTGGTCCATGCCAACGGCGTGGGTCTGGCGGCCCCCCAGGTGGGCGTTCTGCGCCGGGTCGTGGTGGTGGATCTGGGCGACGAAATCGTGGAGCTGGTGAACCCCAGAATCCTGGAGCAGGAGGGGGAGCAGGACGGCCTGGAGGGCTGTCTCAGCGTCCCCGATCGCTACGGCATGGTCAAGCGCCCCATGCGGGTGAAGATCGAGGCCCAGGACCGGCACGGCGACTGGTATGAGTACGAGGGGGAGGAGCTGATCGCCCGCTGCTTCTGCCACGAGCTGGAGCACCTGGACGGCCATCTCTACACCGAGAAGGCCTATCGCATGCTCACGGACGAGGAGTATGAGGAGCTCATCAACGAAAACCGGGAGGATGGGCAATGAGGCTGGTCTTCATGGGCACCCCGGCCTTCGCCGCCACCTGCCTGGAGGCGGTGCTGGCAACGGAGCATGAGCTGGCGGGGGTCTATACCAAGCCCGATACCCCCAAGAACCGGGGCATGAAGCGGATCCCCTCCGAGGTGAAGGTTCTGGCCCAGGCCCACGGCATCCCGGTCTTCCAGCCCGAGAGCTTCCGGGAGGACGAGGCGGTGGAGACCCTGCGGGCGCTGGCCCCGGATCTCATCATCGCCGTGGCCTACGGCAAGATCCTCCCCCAGCGGGTGCTGGACATCCCGCCCCTGGGCTGCATCAACATCCACGGCTCCATCCTGCCCGCCCTCCGGGGCTCCGCCCCGGTGCAGTGGGCGGTGCTGCAGGATCTGCCGGAGACCGGCGTCACCGCCATGTATCTCAACGCGGGTATGGACGAGGGCGATATCATCGACGTCCGCACCACCCCCATCGGGGAGAACGAGACGGCGGGAGAGCTGATGGAGCGTCTGGCCCCCATCGGCGCGGCGCTGCTGAAGGATACCCTGGCCGCCATCGCCGCCGGGACCGCCGCCCGCAGACCCCAGGATCCCGCCCAGGCCAGCTACGCCCCCATGCTCACCAAGGAGCTTTCCCCCGTGGACTGGAGCCGTCCCGCCCGGGCCATCCTGGCCCAGATCCGGGGGCTGAATCCCTGGCCCGCCGCCACAGCCAGGCTGGGGGGCACAGAGTTCAAGCTCTGGGAGGCCCGTCCTTATGAGACGGAGACCCGGGCCGCTCCCGGCAAACTGTTGGCCCTCACCAAGCGGGGCCTGGCCGTGGCCTGCGGCGACGGTGGGATTCTGATCACCCGGCTCCAGGCCCCCGGCGGCAAGGCCATGCCCGCCGCCGACTACTTCCGGGGCCACCCGATCCAAATGAATAATGAATAATGAATAATGAATAATTGAGGTGTCGCTTCGCGACGATTTGAAATCGTAGGGGTGGCCGTTGGCCTTCCTCCAAGCCTTCCCCTTGAGGGGAAGGTGGCGCGAAGCGCCGGATGAGGTGGTGTTCCGATCACCAAAGCCAACAGACGCCCCAACATACCCCCGTAGGGGCCGATGCCCACATCGGCCCACACGTCCTGATAAGGAGGGCCTATGTCCGCACGCGATACGGCCTTATCTGTATTAATCGACTGCCGCAAAAATGGCGCATGGATGGACGCTGCGCTGAAACAGCGTCTCGCCCGGGATGGTTTGGACCGCCGGGACGCCGCTCTGGCAACCCGGCTCTGCGCTGCGGTCATGCAAAACCGCCTGCTGCTGGACGAGTGGATCAGCCGCTTCTGCAAGAGCAGCCTCTCAGCCCTCCAGCCCGTGGTGCTGGATATTCTGCGGCTGGCGGTCTGCCAGCTCCGCTTCTTCGACAAGCTGCCCCCCTCCGCCGTGGTGAACCAGGCGGTGGAGCAGACCAAGCGCCTGGCCAATCCTCGGGCCGCCGCTCTGGTGAACGGCGTGCTCCGGGCCATGCTGCGGCAGCTGGAGCGGCTGTCTGTGCCGCAGAACCTGTCTCTGCGCTACTCCCACCCCGAGGCCCTGGTGGAGCTGCTGCGGCAGAACGTGGGCGAGGCGCTGCTGGAGCCCCTGCTCCGCAGCCACAACGAAGCCCCCGCCGTCTATCTCCAGACCAATACCGTCAAAACCGACGCTGCTGCCCTGGCCGCGGCCCTGGAGGCCGAGGGTCTGGGGACGGAGCCCCATCCCTGGCTGCCGGACTGCCTGCTGCTGCAGGGCGGCGGCGTGGAGCAGAGCGCCGCCTTCCGGGAGGGCCTGTTCTACGTCCAGGACCCCGCCGCCCGGCTGGCGGTCCTGGCCCTGGCCCCCCGCCGGGGGGAGCAGATCCTGGATTGCTGCGCCGCCCCCGGGGGCAAGAGCTTCGCCGCCGCCATCGCCATGGAGAACACAGGCTCCGTGACGGCCTGCGACGTCCACCCCCACAAGAAGACCCTCATCGAGAAGGGCGCCGCCCGCCTGGGCCTGGACTGCGTCCGGGCTGAGACCCGGGACGCCTCCCTGCCCGAGCCCGCCTGGCGGGAGCGCTTTGACCGGATCATTGCCGACCTGCCCTGCTCCGGCCTGGGGGTCATCCGCAAGAAGCCCGACATCCGCTACAAGGAGCTGGAGCCCCTGACGGGGCTGCCCGCCGTGCAGCGGCGGATCCTGGAGGCCCAGGCCACCCATCTCAAGCCCGGGGGCACCCTGGTCTACAGCACCTGTACCATCCTGCGCCGGGAGAACGAGGCGCTCATCGAGGGCTTTTTGGCCGATCACCCGGAATTTTTCCTGGAACCTTTTACCCTTCCCGGCGTCGGAAGCGTATCGACGGGTATGAAGACGCTTCTGCCCTGCGTGGAGGGCACCGACGGATTCTTTATCGCCCGCATGAGAAAACTATGACTGAAATTAAATCGCTGACCCTATCAGAACTGAAAACCGCCCTGTCCGGTCAGCCCGGCTTCCGGGCCGGTCAGGTCTATACCTGGCTCCACCGGGGCGTCCGCTCCTTTGAGGAGATGACGGACCTGCCCAAGGCCCTGCGCCAGAGCCTGGCCGACGGCTTCCTGCTGACGGCCCCCCAGGTGCTGCGCCGCCAGGAATCGAAGCTGGACGGCACCGTGAAGTACCTCTGGCAGCTCCACGACGGCAACTGCGTGGAGACGGTGCTGATGAAGTACCACCACGGCAACACGGTCTGCATCTCCTCCGAGGTGGGCTGCCCCATGGGCTGCGCCTTCTGCGCCTCCACCATCGGGGGCCTGGTGCGCCGTCTCTCCCCCGGGGAGATGCTGGACGAGGTGCTCTTCACCCAGCTGGACTCCGGCCAGCCCATCTCCAACATCGTGCTCATGGGCATCGGGGAGCCGCTGGACAACTACGACAACGTCTGCCGCTTCCTGGAGCTGGTGAACAGCGGGGAGGGCATGAACGTCGGCATGCGGCACATCAGCCTCTCCACCTGCGGCATCGTGCCCCGGATTCTGGAGCTGGCCGAGAGCAGGCTGCAGCTGACCCTGTCCGTGAGCCTCCACGCCCCGGACGACGAGACCCGCAGCCGGATCATGCCGGTGAACCGCCGCTGGCCGGTGGATGAGCTTCTGGAGGCCTGCCGGGTCTACTACGCCAAAACCAATCGCCGGATCTCCTTTGAGTACGCCATGATCCGGGAGCTCAACGACAGTCCCGAGACGGCCCGGCTGCTGCTGAAAAAGCTCAAGGGCCTGCCCGCCCATGTGAATCTGATCCCCCTGAACAACGTGGCCGAGAGCCCCCTGAAGCCCAGCGACCGGGCCTCGGTGCTCCGCTTCCAGCGGATTCTGGAGGAGCAGGGG
This sequence comes from Oscillospiraceae bacterium, assembly GCA_017541995.1. Taxonomy (GTDB): domain Bacteria; phylum Bacillota; class Clostridia; order Oscillospirales; family Oscillospiraceae; genus JAFRPC01. Next base: position 17,531 of record JAFXYD010000055.1, on the reverse strand, counting down.
GTGGCCTGTACCGTGCGCCGCACCCTGGGCAGCGACATCGACGCCTCCTGCGGCCAGCTGCGCAGGAAATACCAAAATACCCGGTAGGGGCGGCCATTGGCCGCCCGAGGCGAAAGCCTGAAGAATGAACGAAAGGAGCCGTGCCGAATGGAAGTTTGGGGACTGACCGATCCCGGTTTGGTCAGAACGCAGAACCAGGACTATTATCTGCTCCAGAGGCTGGGGGTCCACGACCTGCTTGCCGTCGTCTGCGACGGCATGGGGGGCGCCCGCTCCGGCAACGTGGCCAGCCGCCTGGCGGCGGAGGTCTTTGTGGAGGAGGTCAAGCGGGGCTACCGGCCCGGCATGAACCAGGAGAAGGCGGACTACCTGCTGCGCACCGCCGTCTCCATCGCCAACACCGCCGTCTATGAGAACGGCCAGCTCAACCCGGAGATGAAGGGCATGGGCACCACCCTGGTGGCGGTGCTGGCCCTGGGCAAGCGAGCCTATTTCGCCAACGTGGGCGACAGCCGGGGCTATCTCATGAACCGCCAGGGCATCCAGCGGGTCACGGTGGACCACTCCCTGGTGGAGCTCATGGTCCAGCGGGGGGAGCTCACCTCAGAATCCGCCAAGAGCTACCCCGGCAAGAATTTTATCACCCGGGCCATCGGCACCGAGGCCGCGGTGGAATGCGACCTCTACACCGCTCCGCTGCGGGCCGGGGACTGTATCCTGCTGTGCAGCGACGGTCTGACCAATCATTTAGCGGATCAGGAGCTTCTGTTTGAAGTGATCCACGGCGTGCGGAAGGACGACTGCTGCCAGCGGCTTCTGAGCATCGCCAAGGAGCGGGGCGCGCCGGACAACGTGACGGCCGTGCTCATCGCCTGCTGAGGGGAAGGGAGAATGGATTATGGATAAATACATCGGCAAGCTGCTGGACGGACGCTACGAGATCCTGGAGATCATCGGCGTCGGCGGCATGGCTGTGGTCTACAAGGCCATGGACCACCGGCTCAACCGTCTTGTGGCTGTGAAAATACTCAAGGACGACTATCTGGGCGACGCGGATTTCCGCCGCCGCTTCCACGGGGAATCCCAGGCGGTAGCCATGCTGTCTCACCCCAACATCGTCAGCGTCTACGACGTCTCCCGCAGCGACGGGATGGAGTATATCGTCATGGAGCTGATCGACGGCATCACCCTGAAGCAGTATATGGACAACCGGGCGCCGCTGTCCTGGCGGGAGACCCTGCATTTCTCCATGCAGATCGCCAAGGCCCTGGAGCACGCCCACAGCCGGGGCATCATCCACCGGGACATCAAGCCCCATAACGTGATGATCCTCAAGGATGGCAGCGTCAAGGTGGCCGATTTCGGCATCGCCCGCATCGTCTCCGCCCAGAATACCCTCACCAAGGAGGCCCTGGGCTCGGTCCACTACATCTCCCCCGAGCAGGCCAAGGGCGCCCGGGTGGACAACCGCTCGGACATCTACTCCCTGGGCGTGGTCATGTACGAGATGCTGACGGGCCGTCCCCCCTACGACGGCGAGACCCCGGTGAGCGTGGCCATTCAGCACATCAACGGCACGCCCCTGTCTCCGTCCCTGCTCAACAGCGACATCCCCACCGGCCTGGAGCAGATCACCATGCACGCCATGTGCTCCGATCTCAACATCCGCTACGCCTCCGTGACGGATATGCTCAAGGACATGGAGGAGTTCCGCAAGAATCCCGCCATCCGCTTCACCTTCCTGCCCCGGGGCGGGGCCGCCGCGGTGAGCCCCACAGGCCCCCGGGTCCAGCCCGTCAAGCAGCAGAGCAACGCCGCCCGGCAGAAGGAGCTGGAGCGGGAGTATGAGCGCCAGGATCGGGAGGAGAAGCGCCGCCGCATGTGGATGATCGCCGCCATTGCCCTGGCGGTGGCAGCCCTCATCGGTCTGCTCTTCCTGATTCTGGGCCAGTCCGGGGAGGAGAAGCCCCTGCAAACCGACACCACCGCCGGCACCGTGGAGAGCACCGTCCCCAGCGAGATCTCCGTGCCCCGCTTCGTCAGCAATCTCTATGACGAGCACCTGCAGGAGAGCAATCCCTATCTGAAGATCATCTGCGACGACAGCTCCTACGACTTCAACGCCGACTACCCCGCCGGCGTGGTCTACGACCAGAATCCCCAGCCCGGCACCCGGGTGCCCCCCGGAACGGAGGTCTATCTGAAGGTCTCCCTGGGCGAGGAGACGGACCAGATGCCCAAGCTGGAGGGTCAGAGCACCGAGAACGCCAATATCATCCTCAAGCACCTGAAGATCAACCTGGTGGTGCTGACGGAGGAGGAATACAGCGACAGCATCCCCGCGGGCCACGTCACCCGCACGGACCCCGAGCAGGGGAGCGAGCTGAAAAACGACCAGTTTGTCACGATCTATATCAGCCTGGGCAAGGAGATCAAAACCGCGTCGGTGCCCAACGTGAAGGGCGCCTCCCAGTCCAACGCCAAGGCCGCCATCGAGGCCCGGGGCTTCACCTTCAAAAGCGGCGAGGACTACAGCAGCACCGTGGCCGCGGGCTACGTGATCTCCCAGAGCCCCGAGGCCGGGGAGGAGGCCGAGGAGGGCAGCACCGTCACGGTGGTGATCTCCAAGGGCAAGCAGACCGTCACCGTGCCCAACGTGACCGGCGGCACCGAGGAGAACGCCCGGGATACCCTGGAGCGGGCCCAACTCAAGGCGACGGTGAACAGCGAGTATAACGCCTTCGTCCCCGCGGGCCGGGTGGTCTACCAGTCCCCGGAGCCCGACGCCGAGCTCATGCCCGGCAGCACCGTCACCCTCACCGTCTCCCTCGGGCCGGCCCCCGAGCCCTCCTCCAGCGAGGAGGAGCCCTCCTCCTCCCAGACGGAGCCCAGCGAATCCGCCTCCGAGTCGGCGCCCGGCGAGTCCGAGTCCGGGCAGGGCGGCGAGCAGAACCCCTAAGGCCATGGAGGAGCTTACAGGCCGTATCGTCAAGGCCCTCTCCGGCTTCTACTACGTGGCCGCCGGGGAGCGGCGGATTGCCTGCCGCGCCCGGGGCAAATTCCGCAAAACCGGGGATTCCCCCCTGGTGGGGGACCGGGTGACGGTCCAGGCGGAGGGGGAGCGGGGCACCGTGCGGAGCATCCTGCCCCGGCGCAACGCCTTCCTCCGGCCCGCCGTGGCCAACATCGACGCGCTGATCATCCTGGCCGCCCGGGCCATCCCCGTCACGGAGCCCTTCCTCATTGACCGGATGACCGCCCTGGCCCTGCGCCGGGGCGCGGCCCCCATCCTCTGCGTCAACAAGTCCGACCTGGCGGACCCGGAGCCCCTGGCGGCCCTCTACCGGGCCGCGGGCTTCCCCGTGGTCTGCACCAGCGCCGAGACCGGAGCGGGGGTGGAGACCCTCCGGGGGCTCATCGCGGGCAAGACCGTGGCCTTCACCGGCAATTCCGGCGTGGGCAAGAGCGCCATCCTGCGCAGCCTCTGCCCGGGGCTGGAGATCGAGACCGGGGAGGTCTCCGAGAAGCTGGGCCGGGGCCGCCACACCACCCGCCACGTGGAGCTCTTTCCCATCGGCGGGGACACCTGGGTGGCCGATACCCCGGGCTTCGCCTCCTTCGATCTGGAGCTGACGGAGCCCATCGCCAAGGAGGAGCTGGCCGCCTGCTTCCCGGAGTTCGCCCCCTATGAGGGCCGCTGCCGCTTCCAGGACTGCAGCCACCGGAGGGAGCCGGACTGCGCCGTTCTGGCCGCCGTGGCCGCCGGGGAGATCCCGCCCTCCCGCCACAGGAGCTATCTCCGCCTCTATGAGGAGGCGGAAAAGCTGAAGCCCTGGGAAAGCCCCCGCTCCGGGGGGATATAAGAAGAGAGACCTGTTTTCAAACAGGCCTCTCTTTTTTACCGTCCCAGGAGTCCCACGCAGAGGAGCAGGCCGCCCAGGAGAAAGCTGATCCAGAAGGAGCCGATCAGGGCGGAAACCAAAAACGCGATCCCCGCCCAAGTCGCGGGCCTGCACAGGATCCGGCTGCAATACATCGTCCAACACCGCCTTTCGGGAGATCTTATGCAAAGGCGGGCCCCGGTAAAACATCTTTGCCCCCCTTGCCGCATATAGTAGTGCCAGAACTCACAAGGAGGAAGCGACAATGGAAATTCTGTTTCACCAGCAGAAGATCAGCTACCTGGCCGAGAAGCGCTTTGACGATCTCCACCAGGAGCAGACCGGGGAGATCAACGTCCCCGAGACCCTGCCGGAGCTGGGCCGGGTGGTGGACTGCTTCGGCGCCGTCCTGGTCCGGGAGCGGAGCGTGGACAACGGCAGCGTCAGCGTCAGCGGCAGCATCCAGTGCGGGGTGCTCTACGTCCCGGCGGGGGAGGAGGGTCTGGAGCGGCTGGAGCTCCAGCTGCCCTTCACCGTCACGAAAAAGCTTCCCACGGAGCCCGGGACCCTGCTCTTTTACTGGGGCTGGCTCCGCTCCTTAGAGGCCCGCTTCGTCAACGACCGCAAGCTGCTGATCCGGGCGGACCTGGCCAGCGAGCTGAGCCTGCTGAGCCCGGCGGAGCTGGTGCTGCAGCAGCCGGAGCGCTGGCCCCGGGGGCTGATTCTCCGCACCGAGACCTGCCCCATGCGTCTGCCCCTCTGCGCCGCCGAGAAGGAGGTCCGCATCGCCGACGAGCTGCTGATGCCCGAGGAGGGCAAGGGCATGGACCGGCTGTTGAAGGCCCAGTGCAGCGTGGAGCTGGCGGAGCGCCGGGTGGTGGGGGAGCGGGCCGTCTTCCAGGGGGAGCTGCGGCTGCGGGTCCTGGGGCTGACGGAGGCCGGGGAGCCCTTCACCTGGTCCGGGGCCCTGCCCTTCTCCCAGTACGCGGATCTGGACCGGAGCTGCGAGGAGGAATGCCACCTGTCCATCCAGCCGATTCTGAACCACATGGAGATCGACACCGACGGCCAGCCCGACAGCCGCCGCCTGCTGGTGAACGTCAGCTTCACCTGCCAGCTCCTGCTCTGGGGGGAGGTCCCCGTCACCCTGACCCGGGACGCCTATTACCTGGAGGGGACCTGCAAGCCGGAGTGGCAGCTTTGCCAGCTCAAGCCCTGCCTCCGGCAGGAGGAGACGGCGCTGGAACAGAGCCTGGAGCTCCCCGCCGAGCTGGGGGAGCTGCTGGACTGGACCCTCTTCCCGGACCGGATCTCCGCCCCCGGGGGAGGGGCGGAGGCCCGGGGCAGCCTGGGGGTGCAGCTGCTGTACTATGACGAGTCCCGGCGCCTCCAGGGCAGGCTGCTGCGGCAGGAGCTGCGGCTGAGCCGTCAGCCGGAGCCGGACAGCGACTGGCGCTGCGTGCTGCGGCCCGGGGCGGAGGCCCCCAGCCGCCGGGGCCGGGAGCTCATCCTGCCCCTGCGGGCGGAGCAGCGGGAATGCCGGAGCGCCGCCCTGCGCAATCTGGCCGGGGCGGAGCTGATTCCCCAGAGCCGGACAGGCGGGCCGTCGCTCATCGTCCGCAGCGGCGTCGGGGAGCTCTGGGACCTGGCCCGGGACAACGGCAGCACCGTCCGGGCCATCCAGAGGGCCAACGAGCTGGAGGAGCTGTGCCTGAGCCGGGAGCGGCTGCTGCTGATCCCCACGGGCCGAGGCGTCATGCAGGAAGAGGAGGATGCGGAATGAAGCTGTACGAGGATATGCAGCGGCGCACCGGGGGCAAGATCTACCTGGGCGTCACCGGCCCGGTGCGGGTGGGGAAGTCCACCTTTGTCAAGCGGCTGATGGAGGAGCTGGTGCTGCCCAACATCGGCGATGAGTACGCCCGGGAGCGGGCCCGGGATGAGCTGCCCCAGAGCGGCTCCGGCCGGACCGTCATGACCGCCGAGCCCAAGTTCGTCCCCGAGGAGGCGGTGGAGATCTGCCCCGACGGGCAGACCAGGCTTTCGGTGCGGCTCATCGACTGCGTGGGCTACATGATCCCTGGGGCCCTGGGGGCCCTGGAGGACGGCGCGCCCCGGATGGTGACGACCCCCTGGTTCGACCATGAGATCCCCATGACCGAGGCCGCGGAGCTGGGCACCAGGAAGGTCATGGCGGACCACTGCAGCGTGGGCCTGGTGATCACCACCGACGGCAGCGTCACCGACATCCCCCGGGAGGACTACCGGGAGGCGGAGGCCCGGGCCATCCGGGATATGCGGGATACGGGGAAGCCCTTTTTGGTGCTGCTGAACACCGCCCGGCCCCACGCGCCGGAGACGGAGGCCCTGGCCCGGGAGCTGGAGGCGCAGACCCAGGCCCGGGTCCTGGCGGCGGATCTGCTGACCCTGGACCGGGGGGAGATCGGCTCCATTCTGACGGAGCTGCTGGGGCAGTTCCCGCCCCAGCGGCTGGAATTCAGCTTCCCCGCCTGGTTCGACGCCCTGGAGCCGGAGCAGAGCTGCAAGCGGGAGCTCTTCCGGGCCATCCGGGAGGCGGCCCCCAGGCTGGAGCGGGTCTGCCAGGCGGAGCTGATCTCCCGGGCCCTGGAGGCGCTGGAGCCCGTGGAGGCCTGCGCCGTCACGGAGATCGACCTGGGCTGCGGGGCTGTGAAGTACGCCGTGCGCCTGCCGGAGTCCCTCTTCTATGAGATCCTGTCCCAGCGCTCCGGGGTGGAGATGCACGGAGACGGGGACCTGCTGCGGACCCTGGGAAGCTACGCCGCCATCCGGGGGGAGTATGAGCGGCTGCGGGCCGCCCTGGAGCAGGCCCGGGGCAGCGGCTACGGCATGGTGCTGCCTGCCCGGGAGGAACTGCGGCTGCAAGCGCCGGAGCTGGTGAAGAAGGGCGGGGCCTGGGGCGTCCGGCTCCGGGCCGAGGCCCCGGCCCTCCACCTGCTGCGCACGGAGCTGGCCGCGGAGCTGAGCCCCACCGTGGGCAGCGAGCAGCAGGCCCGGGAGCTGGTGGAGCGCCTCAGCGCCGCCCGGGAGGCGGAGGACGGCTCCGTCTGGGAGAGCAATCTCTTCGGCAAGACCCTGGGGGAGCTGGTGCGCGAGCGGCTGAACGCCAAGCTCACCGAGCTGCCCGAGGAGGCCCGGATGAAGCTCCGCCGGGCCCTGGAGCGCATCGTCAACGACGGGGCCAACGGGGTGATCTGTCTGGTGGTGTAGCCCCGCGGGCCGGGGACCGGTATAAGCGCGGCTTCTGACAGGCTTTGTAAAATGCGCTTGCATTCCCCTTCGGGTTGCGGTACAATAGAACCGCCGAAACGGCGCAAAAGAGAATGAACCGCGCACCGAATGGGAAAGGATGAATCTATCGTGGAACCTTTTGCTAATCTGACGCTTTCCGAGAAGAAAGCCCTTCAAAACGAGCTGCGGGCGGAGTTTGACCGCCTCTGCGGGATGAAGCTGAAGCTCAACATGGCCCGGGGCAAGCCCGGCAAGGAGCAGCTGGACCTGGTTTCCGGCATCCTCACCGTGCTCAGCGACCCCGCCGACTGCCAGTGCGACGGCATCGACGTCCGCAACTACGGCAACCTCTCCGGCCTGCCCGCCGCCAAGGCGCTCTTTGCCGAGATTCTGGGCTGCAAGCCCGAGCAGTGCTTCATCGGCGGCAGCGCCAGCCTCCAGCTGATGTACGATCTCATTGCCAAGGCCTGGACCCACGGCCTGCGGCACAGCCCTCGGCCCTGGTCCCAGGAGCCCAAGGTCAAGTGGCTCTGCCCGGCCCCCGGCTATGACCGGCACTTCGGCGTCAGCCAGAGCTTCGGCATGGAGCTCATCACCGTCCCCATGAGCCCCGAGGGCCCGGATATGGATCTGGTGGAGGAGCTGGTGAAGGATCCCGCCGTCAAGGGTATCTGGTGCGTTCCCAAATACTCCAACCCCCAGGGCTACGTCTATTCCGAACAGACCATCGCCCGGCTGGCGGCCCTGAAGCCCGCCGCCCCGGATTTCGCCCTGATGTGGGACAACGCCTACTGCGTCCACGAGGTCTTTGGCGACTACCTGCCCTTCCCGGACATTCTGAGCCTCTGCGCCAAGGCCGGGAACCCGGATATGGTCTATGAGTTCGCCTCCACCTCCAAGATCACCTTCCCCGGCGCGGGCATCTCCGTGATGGCCTGCTCCGAGGACAACCAGGCCTATCTCCAGGGCCTGCTGAAGTACCAGATCATCTCCTACGACAAGGTCAACCAGCTCCGCCACGTCCGCTTCCTGCAGAGCAAGGCCCACACCGTGGAGATCATGCAGCGCCACGCCCGGGTGCTGGCCCCCAAGTTCTCCTGCGTGCTGGACACCCTGAAGCGGGAGATCGGGCCCCTGGGCCTGGCCGTCTGGGAGGAGCCCAAGGGCGGCTACTTCGTCTCGGTGAACACTCTGCCCGGCCTCGCCCGGCGGACCCTGGAGCTCTGCGCCCAGGCCGGCGTCACCATGACCGCCGCCGGGGCCACCTACCCCTACGGCAAGGATCCCTACGACAGCAACATTCGCATCGCCCCCAGCTACCCCGCCCTGGAGGAGCTGGAAAAGGCCATGGAGATCTTCTGTCTCTGCCTGAAGCTGGCCGCTCTGGAATCGGTCTGCTGATTTTTCGCAGCCCCATCCATATCCCGCGGAAAATCTTTTTCCCGCGGGATATGGATTTTCTTGCATTCTATGCGGTTTTATGCTATCATAAATCGGAGGTGGTCGCTATGACAGACAATCAGATGAACCGAGAAGAGCTGGAGCACCGGGCGGAGCAGGAGCTGAACCGGCAGGAGCAGCAGCCGGAGCCCTACGTGGAGCGCCCCAGGTCCCAGCGGGTCCTGGCCTGGATCTTGGCGGGGGCCGTGGTGCTGGGGGTAATCCTCTCCTACTGCTGGATCTCCGGCATCCTCAAATAAGCCATGCGCATCTTAGGCATCGACCCCGGCTACGCCACCACGGGCTTCGGCCTGGTGGAGGCCGAAGGGGCGGGGCTGCGGCTGCTGCAGTACGGGGTGGTCACCACCCCCAAGGAGCTGCCCTTTCCCCAACGGCTGGAGATCCTCTACGACGATCTGACGCGGCTGGTGGAGGTCACCAGGCCCGACGCCTCCGCGGTGGAGGAGCTCTTCTGGGGCCACAACATCACCACCGGCATCGGGGTCTCCCACGGCCGGGGGGTCATCCTGCTGGCTTTGACCAAGTCCGGGGTCCCGGTCTTTGAATACACTCCCATGCAGGTGAAGCAGGCGGTGGTGGGCTACGGGAAGGCGGAAAAGCGCCAGGTCATGGATATGACCCGGCGCCTGCTGCACATGGAACGGGTGGCCCGCCCCGACGACGCGGCGGACGCCATCGCCATCGCCCTCTGCCACGCCCGCTCCCAGAGCTCCCTGCTGGCGAAGCTGCAAAATACTCCCTTGTGAGAAGGAAGAACACTTATGTTTTATTATCTGAACGGAAAAATAACCGTCCTGGAGGCCGGGCTGGCCGTGGTGGACTGCGCCGGGGTGGGCTACGCCTGCCATTGCAGCAGCTACACCCAGTCCCAGCTTCGGGTGGGGGAGCCCCATAAGCTCTATACCCACGTCATCGTCAAGGAGGACGCCTTCGATATCTACGGCTTCTCCGGCAAGGAGGAGCTGCGCCTGTTCGAGAAGCTCACCGCCGTCACCGGGGTGGGCCCGGCCTCGGCCCTGGCCATTCTCTCCGTCCTCTCCCCGGACCAGCTGACCCTGGCGATTCTGACCGGGGACGAGAAGTCCATCACCCGGGCCAAGGGGGTGGGGGCCAAGAGCGCCAAGCGCATCATCCTGGAGCTGAAGGACAAGATCGGCGGCGAGCTGGACTTCTCCGAGGGCACAGGCCCCGCTCCCTCGGCCGCGGCCTATCAGGAGGGCGGCCGGGTGGCCCTGGCCACGGCGGCCCTGGCGGAGCTGGGCTATTCCCAGTCCGAGGCCGCCGCCGCCCTCCGAGGCGCCGACGCCGAGAAGCTCAGCGTCGAGGAGCTGGTCCGCTACGGTCTGCGGGCCATGGTCATGAAATAGGAGGGCTGTGAATGAGCATCGACTTTTCTCAAGATTATGAAGCCCCCGTGGTGACGGCCTCCGTCACCCCCCTGGACGAGGGAGAGCTCTCCCTGCGGCCCAAGACCCTGCGGGACTACACCGGCCAGGAGAAGGCCAAGGAGAATCTGGCGGTCTACATCGAGGCGGCCCGCCGCCGGAATGAGCCCCTGGATCACGTGCTGCTCTACGGCCCCCCGGGCCTGGGCAAGACCACCCTGGCGGGGGTCATCGCCAACGAGATGGGGGTCAATATCCGGATCACCTCCGGCCCCGCCATCGAGAAGCCCGGGGACCTGGCGGCCCTGCTGACCAATCTCAACCCCGGCGACATCCTCTTCATCGACGAGATCCATCGGCTGAACCGGGTGGTGGAGGAGATTCTCTATCCCGCCATGGAGGACTTCGCCATCGACATCATCGTGGGCAAGGGCCCCAGCGCCAACTCCATCCGCCTGGACCTGCCCCGCTTCACCCTCATCGGGGCCACCACCCGGGCGGGGCAGCTATCCTCCCCCCTCCGGGACCGCTTCGGGGTCTCCCTGCGGCTGGAGCTCTATCAGCCGGAGGAGCTGGCCCGGATCGTCACCCGCTCCGCCAGCCTTTTCGGTATGGCCATCGACCCCGCCGGCGCCCGGGAAATCGCCTCCCGCAGCCGGGGTACCCCCCGCATCGCCAACCGCATTCTCCGCCGGGTCCGGGACTACGCCCAGATCTACTATGACGGGGTCATCACCGAGGCGGCGGCGGCCCACGCCCTGGAAAAGCTGGAGATCGACGAGCTGGGTCTGGACCGCATCGACCACCGGATGCTGCGGGCCATCATCGAGAACTACGGCGGCGGCCCCGTGGGCCTGGAGACCCTGGCCGCCACCATCGGGGAGGAGGCCGTCACCCTGGAGGACGTCTACGAGCCCTATCTGATGCAGATCGGCTTCCTCTCCCGGACCCCCCGGGGCAGATGCGTCACCCAGCTGGCATACGATCATTTGGGTATTGCTTATGTCGGACAACAGCAAATGAAGCTGTAGACGGAATACATTTGTCGGATTTTGGAATGAATATGCAGAATAATTTGTGTATATTGCACAGAAATGAAGATCATTTTAAGAAAATATAAAAATATTTGTTGACAGAATGGTATCTCGTGGTATAATTATTATCGCATAAATGAAAAATAATGGTTGAAGATTTCACACGCTGCTCTGTAGAGGAGCTTCTGGCCCGTTGCGGCGAGTCCCACGAGGCCATGCGGGAGCTGATTACCCGCCACACCCGCCTGGTTCGCGCCTGCGCCCGTCCCTTTTTCCTGGCGGGAGGCGACGATGAAGACCTGCTCCAGGAGGGAATGCTGGGCCTGCTGGACGCCATTCGGGCGTATCAGCCCGACAGCGGCGTTCCCTTTGAGGCCTTCGCGGCCCTGTGCGTCCGGCGCAGTCTGATTTCCGCCGTGCGGGCGGCCACCGCCCGGAAGCACGCGCCCCTCAACGAAGCCCTGCCCCTGGATCGGGCGGAGCTGCAGCTGGCGGATCCCGAGGCGGCCCTGCTGGACCGGGAGGGCTTCCGAACCATGCTGGAGACCCTGCGCGGCCGGCTCTCTCCCCTGGAGCGCGGGATCCTTCCCCTGTATTTAGACGGCTTCTCCTGCCGGGAGATCGCCGCCAAAACCGGCAAAACGCCCAAGTCCGTGGACAACGCGCTCCAACGGATCCGGCGCAAGGCCGTCATCCTTTTCGGCGAAGACGGTAGCTCCGTTTAGCATATCATATTTTGCCCTTGTTCGCATCATAACAGGACAGGCAACCAAAAGAGAGGTAAATCCCATGTTCGAAGACAAGACCTTAGTTTGCAAAGAGTGCGGCAATGAATTCGTTTTCACCGCCGGCGAGCAGGAGTTCTACGCTGAGAGAGGCTTCCAGAACGAGCCCCAGCGCTGCAAGGCCTGCCGTGACGCTCGCAAGAACGCTGCCCGCGGCCCCAGAGAGTTCTTCACTGCCGTCTGCGCCAACTGCGGCAAGGAAGCCCGGGTTCCCTTTGAGCCCAAGACCGACCGCCCCGTGTACTGCAGCGAGTGCTTTGCAAAGATGAGAGAGAACGGCTGATTTCATAAATCAGTTCGCGGCATCCGCCCGGATGCCGCGTCTCTTATTTTCCGGTCGTTTCGCCCTGCGCGCGGAACAGGCTTGTATTCCGGGCGCGGAAGTGGTATAATCAAGAAAAAACCGGGGAGGAATCTGCTATGACCGATTATCAGACCCTGAATGCCCAATTACAGGCCCTGACGGAGGGAATCCCCCATCCCATCGCCAACCTGGCCAACGCTGCGGCCCTGCTCTGGCACAGCCTGCCGGAGCTGAACTGGGCGGGCTTCTATCTGCTGGAGGGGGATAAGCTGGTGCTGGGGCCCTTCCAGGGCAAGACCGCCTGCATCGAGATCCCCCTGGGCCGGGGGGTCTGCGGCACGGCGGCCCGGGAGAACAAAACCCAGCTGGTGGCGGACGTCCACTGCTTCCGGGGCCACATCGCCTGCGACAGCGCCTCCAACTCCGAGCTTGTGGTGCCCCTGCGGAAAAACGGCGCCGTGGTGGGGGTCCTGGATCTGGACAGCCCGGTGAAAAACCGCTTCACCGAGGCCGACCGCCTGGGCCTGGAGGCCTTCGCCGCCATTCTGGAGCAGGCCATCTGAGGCAGACGGATCCCGCGCCGCAAAATAGAAATTCCTCCCGGAAAGGGAGGAATTTCTTTGTTCGGGCCGCCGCGGCGCAATCCCGCGGCGGTTTGTTTTTACTTCGCCAGCTCGGCGGTGTCCTGGGCGATCATCAGCTCCTCGTTGGTGGGGATGACCCAGACGGTGACCTTGGAGTCCTCGGCGGAGATGATCCGCTCGTCGCCCCGGAGCTTGTTCTTCTCGGCGTCCAGCTTGACGCCCAGGAACTCCAGGCCCTCGCAGATCATGGAGCGCATCAGAACGCCGTTCTCGCCCACGCCCGCGGTGAAGACCAGCACGTCCAGTCCGCCCAGAGCGGCAGCGTAGGCGCCGATGTACTTCTTGACCTCGTAGGCGAACTTCTCCAGGGCCAGCTGGCACTTCTCGTTGCCCTCGGCGGCGCCGGCCTCCAGATCCCGGAAGTCGGAGCTCACGCCGCCGGACAGGGCCAGCACGCCGGACTTCTTGTTGAGGATGGTCATGACCTCGTCCACGGTCTTGTTGTAGTTCTTGCAGATGTACTGCACGACGGTGTTGTCGATGTCGCCCACGCGGGTGCCCATGGGCACGCCGCAGAGGGGGCTCAGACCCATGGAGGTGTCCTGGCACTTGCCGTCGTAGATGGCGGCCAGGGAGGAGCCGTTGCCCAGGTGGCAGTTGATGACCTTCAGGCCCTTGCCCATGAGGGCCTCCACCCGCTTGGCAATGTAGCGGTGAGAGGTGCCGTGGAAGCCGTAGCGGCGCAGGCTGTCCTTCTCATAGTACTCGTCGGGAATGGCGTAGCGGTAGGCCTTGGGGGGCATGGTCATGTGGTAGGCAGTGTCGAAGACGGCAACCTGGGGCTTGTTGGGCAGGATCTTCTGGCAGGCCTCGATGCCCAGCAGGTTGGCGGGGTTGTGGAGGGGGCCCAGGGGGATGCATTCCCGGACGGCCTCCAGGCAGGCCTCGTCGATGAGGCAGGAGGAGGCGAACTTCATGCCGCCGTGCACCACCCGGTGACCCACGGCGTCGATCTCATCCACAGAGGCGACCACGCCGTTGACGGGGTCCACCAGGATGTCCAGAACGGCGGTAATGGCCTCGGCATGGGTGGGCATGGGGATCTCCCGCACCACCTTTACGTCCTTGGCGGGGGCCTTGTGATTCAGGCGGCCGTCGATGCCGATGCGCTCGCACAGACCCTTGGCGAAAACGTCGCCGGTATCGGGATCCATGAGCTGATACTTCAGGGAAGAGCTGCCTGCGTTGATGACCAGAATTTTCATTGTTTTCCTCTCCTAAATTTATTCTATGATTTTTTGGCATTGTGTGGTACAATGAACTCAACATACCTATTTTATACCATAATTTGAAATAAGGCAAGCACAAATTCTGTTTTGCAGGAAAATTGTAGCGGCGCACAGTGTGCGCCATGGGAGCCGTGAAATCATGAAAACAATCGGCATCATCTGCGAATACAATCCCTTGCACAAGGGTCATGCGCGGCAGCTTCGGCTGGCCCGGGAGCTGGCGGGGGAGGACTGCGCCGTCGTCTGCCTGATGAGCGGCAACTACGTCCAGCGCGGAGCGCCGGCGATCTTCCCCAAGGCGATCCGGGCCGAGGCCGCCCTGCGCTGCGGGGCGGATCTGGTGCTGGAGCTGCCCCTGACCGCCGCCCTGTCCTCCGCCGAGGGCTTCGCCGCCGGGGGCGTCCGGATCCTCACGGCCCTGGGCTGCGACGGGCTCTGCTTCGGCACGGAGACCGAGGACCCGGCCCTGCTGCGCCGCAGCGCGGAGGCCAATCTGGACCCGGCCTTCGACGAGCTGCTGCGCCGGGAGCTGAAGAGCGGCTGCTCCTACGCCGCCGCCCGGCAGCGGGCCCTGACGGCCCTGGGGGCAGGAGAGGGGGTCTCCTCTCCCAACGACATCCTGGCCGTGGAATACCTCAAGGCCCTGCTGCGCCAGCGCAGCCCCATGGAGCCCCTGCCCATCCATCGCCCGGGCAGCTACCACGCCGAGGCCCTGGACCCGGAAGCCCCCTCCGCCACCGCCCTGCGCGCAGCCCTGGCCTCCGACTGTAGGGGCGGTCATTGGCCGCCCGCCGCACCCGCCTGTAGGGGCGGTCATCGGCCGCCCGAAGACGCCGCCTCTGCCCGTAGGGGCGAGCATTGCTCGTCCGCCCCCGCCGACCCTCTCTGTAGGGGCGGTCATCGGCCGCCCGCAGACCCGGCAGCGTTCCAAATTTGTCATTCTGAGCAAAGCGAAGAATCCGCATCCCCCGTCCTTCCTCCCCGTCATTCTGAGCGCAGCGAAGAATCCGCGTCCCCCGTCCCGATTTCCTGTCATTCTGAGCGCAGCGAAGAATCCTTATCCCCCGTCTCCGTGCCCCTTTGGCTCGCCGCCGTCCCAGCCTGCCTCCACGCCCTGTACGAAAACGCGCCCCTCCATACCTGGCAGGCGGGGGAACGGGCCGCCCTGGCCATCCTCCGCACCCTGCCCGATGCTGCCTTCCGACAGCTCCCCTTCGGGGCCGAGGGCCTCTGGTCCAAGCTGATGAAAAACTGCCGCAGCCGCGGCTCCACGGAGGAGATCCTGCAAAGCACCCTTTCCAAGCGCTACGCCCGCCCCCGGATACAGCGAATGCTGCTCTGCGCCGTCCTGGGTCTGAGGGCCGAGGATCTGGCCCGCCCCGCCCCCTACGTCCGGATCCTGGGCTTCAACCCCCGGGGCCGGGTCCTGCTGCGGGGTATGAAGCCGCGCTTCCCCCTGGTGAACGCCGGGGAGCGCCCCGCCGACGGGGCATATTACGCTCTGGAATGCCGGGCTGCCGAGCTCTACAGCCTTTTCTCCGCGGAGGGCCCCCGCCCCGGCGGAGAAGAAGCCCGCCAGCGGGTTCGGTTTTTCGGAGCCCCGGATGAAGCGCAGAGCGAATGCTGCGGGAACGTGAAAGATCCGGATCCGCGACTGCGAAAAAGCGGGTCAACCGATTGACAAGGCACGCAGCATCATGTATTATAAAATCGGCAAGGGCCTGGATCGATTATTGAAATCTGCGGAATCATCAGAAAGGAAGGGACTGTGCTATGAAACGCTGGATGACGCAAACTGTCGGTCTGCTGCTGACGCTGGCAATGGTTTGCGTTCTTTTGCCCGGAAGAGCCTCCGCGGAGAGCAAAGATATGGGCGAGGAGAACGTGGATCTGACCGGATACGGCTACGACATCATCGTGGACGCAATACCACATCAGATGACCGAGGATCTCCTGAACGAATACCGGGCGTTCGGAAAAACGATGGGATATCTTTCCAGAAACGGTATGATCCGGTATGAACCCAAAGAAGAGGAGGCATACTTCACAGGAGAACGCATCGATCTGGATCTGGACGGCTTTTATGACATTACCATCTCGGTGGCGAATGATGGGATTTACTATTACCTGGTTTACAAGGCCGATCCCGAAACCAGGCTCAGCGGAGACTATCCCATGCGGCTGAACAGGGAAGACAGGAAGTATCTGGATGATGATCCAAATGTGAGCCTTTATTATTCCACGATTAACTTCAAATTTTCGCCGTACAGCGAGTATGACCTGGGTACGGAGCATATGGATCTCAGCGTGGGCAGCCATAGAGTGATTGTGGACGGCCCGCCCCATCAGATGGATGAGGATACCCTGAAGGAATTCCACGCGCAGTCCAAAACGTTCGGCTGGCTGATCAATTCGAACCGGATCATCAAAACGCATATCCCGGGGGATGGCAACACCTTCGGGAAGTCGCGTTATGACCTCGATTGCGACGGACATTTTGACATCTACTCTGTTGTGCCAACGAGTCGAATGTTCTCCACGATGGACTACTATGCCGATCCCGAGACAAATCTCTATGGCAGCTATACGCTGAATCTGACCAAGGCGGAGCAGGCTGAGTTGATCAACGCCGACCCCGACTATTACTATTCCGGGCTCAGATTTGAGTTCCCGATGTTTTCAGACACCAAGCTGGGCAAGTATTACACGATGCCCGTTCGCTGGGCCTATTGCCATGATCCGCGGATCACCGCGGGCAGCAGCGAAGGCCTGTTCAACCCGAATCAGACCTGCACCCGGGAGCAGATCGTGACCTTCCTCTGGAAGGCGGCAGGCGCGCCGGAGCCTGACAGCCCTGAGGATCTCTTTACAGACGTCAAGCCCGGGAAATATTACACCAAGGCTGTCCAGTGGGCGGTTCAGACCGGGATCACCACCGGCGTCGGCGACGGCAAATTCGGAGTGGGCAAGCCCTGTACGCGGGAACAGGTCGTGACCTTCCTCTGGAAGGCCTGGGGTTCTCGTCCACCCAAATACGCGGAGAATCCCTTCTCCGACGTGGAGAAAGGCAAGTATTATTACTACGCCGTCCTGTGGGCCAACATGAACGACATCACCAGCGGCACGAGCGCAAGTGTCTTCGGTGTCGGCAAGCCCTGTACCCGCGGTCAGATCGTGACCTTCCTGTACAAGGCCGCTCAGCTTGATTAATCAAAGCATTCGGGACGCGGGAGACGGAGCTGGAGCGCCTGGCGCAGACAGAACCGTCTCCCGTTTTTTTGTAAGGACCCAACATATAGTGTTTTTTCCAAAAAAATTTTGATTTTTTTCAAAAAACACTTGCTTTTTTCGCTTGGCTGTGCTATTATATGCGGGCTGATTAAAAATCACGGGGCAATTGCCCCTTACCCTAATAGAAAGAGGTGAACTGAAATGAAGGAAGGTATCCATCCCAAGTACGAACAGACGACCATCAGATGCGCATGCGGCGAGATCATCGAGACCGGCTCTACCAAGAGAGACATCAAGGTTGAAATCT
>JAFXYD010000054.1 GCA_017541995.1 Oscillospiraceae bacterium | reverse complement strand
CGGTCTCGTACTCAACGTGAGCGGTGTTGATGGTGATGCCGCGCTCTCTCTCTTCGGGGGCCTTGTCGATGGAAGAATAGTCGGTGTACTCAGCGCCGCCGAACATAGCCAGATACTTGGTGATGGCCGCGGTCAGAGTGGTCTTGCCATGGTCGATATGGCCGATGGTGCCGATATTGACATGGGGCTTGGTTCTGTTGAATTTCTGCTTTGCCATTGATTGTTTTCCTCCTGTAAAAGTTGTGGATCAGTGACTTGCGCATATTTTCAGTCAATAAGCATTTTACACTATGTTCTCTGAAAATACAAGCATTATTTTTGAAAAAGCAGGTGTTTTTTAAGGGGTTTTTCGAGGATTTTTCAGTATCTGCCGCGTTTGGTCATGATCTCGTCCTGGATGGACTTGGGCAGCTGGATATAGTGGCTGGGCTCCATGGTGTAGGTGCCCCGGCCCTGGGTGCGGCTGCGGAGATTGGTGGCGTAGCCGAACATCTCGCTCAGGGGCACGTTGGCGTCGATCTGGGTGGCGCCGCCTCTGGGCTCCATGCCCAGGATGCTGCCCCGCCGACCGGTGAGGTCGCCCATGACGTCGCCCATATAGTCCTCGGGAACCGTGACGGAGACCTTCATGATGGGCTCCAGGATCACGGGGTTCGCCTTGCGGCAGGCCTCCTTGAAGGCCATGGAGCCCGCGATCTTGAAGGCCAGCTCGGAGGAGTCCACCTCGTGGAAGGAGCCGTCGTAAAGGGTGACCTTCACGTCCACCACGGGGTAGCCGGCCAGCACGCCGGCCTGCATGGCCCCCTGGATGCCCTGATCCACGGCGGGAATGAATTCCTTGGGGATGGCCCCGCCCACCACGGCGTTGACGAATTCATAGCCCTTGCCGGACTCGTTGGGCTCCAGCTTGATCTTGACGTGACCGTACTGGCCCTTGCCGCCGGACTGACGGACGTAACGCTCGTCCACGTCGGCGCTGCCCTGCACGGTCTCCTTGTAGGCCACCTGGGGGGTGCCCACGTTGGCCTCCACCTTGAACTCCCGCAGAAGACGGTCCACGATGATCTCCAGATGGAGCTCGCCCATGCCGGCGATGATGGTCTGACCCGTCTCTTCGTCGGTGTAGGTCTTGAAGGTGGGGTCCTCCTCCGCCAGCTTCGCCAGGGCGATGCCCAGCTTCTCCTGGCCGGCCTTGGTCTTGGGCTCGATGGCCACGCGGATCACAGGCTCGGGGAATTCCATGGATTCGAGGATAATGGGGTGCTTCTCATCGCAGAAGGTGTCGCCGGTGGTGGTGCTCCGGACGGAGACCACGGCGGCGATGTCGCCGGAATAGACGGCGTCGATGTCCTCGCGGTGATTGGCGTGCATCTGCAGGATGCGGCCCAGCCGCTCCCGCTGGCCCTTGGAGGAGTTCATCACCGTCTTGCCCTTTTCGCAGGTGCCGGAATAGACCCGGAAGAAGCAGAGCTTGCCCACGAAGGGATCGGTGGCGATCTTGAAGGCCAGGGCGGAGAAGGGGGCGTCGTCGGAGGCCGGACGGAATTCCTCCTCGCCGGTCTTGGGGTTGACGCCCGTGACGCCCTTCTTGTCCAGGGGAGAGGGCAGGTAGCGGACGATGGCGTCCAGCAGCTCCTGCACACCCTTGTTGCGGTAGGAAGTACCGCAGGTGACCGGCACCATACGCACGGCAATGGTGCCCTTGCGGAGAGCCCGGTGGATCAGCTCCTCCGGGATCTCCTCGCCGGAGAGATAGCGCTCCATGATCTCGTCGTCCTCCTCGGAGACGGCGTCCAGGAGCTTCTCCCGGTATTCCTCCGCCAGATCCTGCAGATCGGCGGGAATTTCTTCCTCCCGCACGTCCTTGCCCAATTCGTCGTAGAAGACATTGGCCTTCATGCGGATCAGGTCGATGACGCCGGTGAAGTCGGCCTCAGCCCCGATGGGGAGCTGAATGGGAACGGCGCGACATTTCAGCCGGTCGTGCATCATCTTGAGGACGTTGAAGAAGTCGGCGCCCGTGATGTCCATCTTGTTGATGTAGACCATTCTGGGCACATTGTACTTATCGGCCTGACGCCAGACCGTCTCGGTCTGGGGTTCGACGCCGCCCTTGGCGCACAGGACGGTCACAGCGCCGTCCAGCACGCGCAGACTGCGCTCCACCTCCACGGTGAAGTCCACGTGTCCCGGGGTGTCGATGATATTGATGCGGCAATTCTTCCAGAAGCAGGTGGTGGCGGCGGAGGTAATGGTGATGCCGCGTTCCTGCTCCTGCTCCATCCAGTCCATGGTGGCCGTGCCCTCGTGGGTCTCGCCCAGCTTGTAGGTGCGGCCGGTGTAGAACAGGATGCGCTCGGTCGTGGTGGTCTTGCCCGCGTCAATATGCGCCATGATACCGATGTTCCGCGTATTCTCAAGAGAATATTGTCTCGGCATGGTATCGCTCCTTCTTTGTTGTGAAAGGGATTACCAACGGAAGTGGGAGAAAGCCTTGTTGGCCTCTGCCATCTTGTGGGTATCCTCGCGCTTCTTCACAGAGGCGCCGGTGTTGTTGCAGGCGTCCATGATCTCGCCGGCCAGGCGCTCTCTCATGGTCTTTTCACTGCGCTTGCGGGCATAGGTGGTGATCCACCGCAGACCCAGGGTCTGCCGACGGTCGGGCTTGACCTCCAGGGGGACCTGGTAGGTGGCGCCGCCCACGCGGCGGGACTTGACTTCCAGAGCGGGCATGATATTCTCCATGGCCTGCTGGAAGGCTTCGAGACCGTTCTTGCCGGTCTTCTGCTCAACGAGTTCAAACGCGCCGTAAACGACCTTCTGGGCGACGCCCTTCTTGCCGTCGAGCATGATGCTGTTGACGAGCTTGGTTACCAGAACGGAATTGTAAATGGGATCCGGGAGAACTTCTCTCTTCGGAACGTTACCTCTTCTGGGCACTTCGCTTCCCTCCTTCATATAATAATGATTTCATAGGTACTTCAAAGGAATCTGCGTCCTTTGTCGGTGCTTGCCAGAGGTTCATCAGACTCCCGGAGGCAGCCGTGGCGCACACTGTGCGCCGCTACAGGCGGCCGGTATCTATATAAACTCATGGCAAGGTTCTTGCCTTGTCACAAGGCAAACGTGTCAAATTTGTCTGCTGAAGAATTACTTCTTCTTGGCAGCGCCCTTGGCCTTGGGCTTCTTGGCGCCGTACTTGGAGCGGGCCTGCATTCTGCCCTGGACGCCCTGGGTATCCAGAGTGCCGCGGATGATGTGGTAACGAACACCGGGGAGGTCCTTGACACGGCCGCCGCGGATGAGGACCACGGAGTGCTCCTGCAGGTTGTGGCCTTCGCCGGGGATGTAGGAAGAAACCTCATACCCGTTGGTCAGGCGAACACGGGCGATCTTACGCAGCGCGGAGTTCGGCTTCTTGGGGGTGGTGGTACGAACAGCGGTGCAGACGCCTCTCTTCTGGGGGGAGGACAGATCGGTGGTGCGGTTCTTCAGGGTGTTCATGCCCTTCTGCAGAGCGGGAGCGGTGGACTTGTAGGTGACCTGCTCGCGGCCCTTTCTTACCAGCTGGTTAAAAGTAGGCATAGTTTGTCTCCTTTCTTTCGAATTCCGGTCTTTGCCGGTTTATTATATCCGGAAGGCCCGGCCCTTAAACCGGGGGCTTCGGGATTACACGTTCAGGAGCCCTGCCGCCGAGGCGCCCACGGCGATGCCGCAGGCCCGGCCCAGCTCCTTCATGGAGGGAACCGGGGTGACGGGGATGCCCTTCTCCAGGGCCAGGGACTCGATGGGACCGGTGACGGCGGGGTCGGCGTCCTCCGCCAGGAAAACCCGGCGGATCTCGTCTCTGCCGATGGCCTTGCGGAGCTGCTTGACGCCCACGATCCGGGGAGAATTCTTCAGCTCGCTCAGCAAATCGGCACCTCCAAGGGTCTTTTTCGGGGCGCAAATGGGCGCAATAAGCCCACGCAGGGCAACATTATAGCACATCCGTCCCCATTCGTCAAGCTCTTTTTTCGGGATTTTCCAAGGAAAATTCCCGGTTCCCGGTTCCCGGTTCCCTGATCCTTGATCCTTGATCCTTGATCCTTGATCCCTGATCCCTGATCCCTGCAAAAAGGGGCCCCGCGGCATCGCCGCGGGGCCCCGCTTGTCGGAGCGCGGTCGTTTACTGGCCCTGGGTCATCTTCTGGATCTTCAGCATGATCCGCATCAGCAGACCCTGGAGCTCCGTCTGAGACATGCTCAGAAGGTCCTTGATCTCGCCGGTGAACGGCTCGACGGACTGCTTCTCCCCGCTGAGGGTCAGATCCATGTCCACACTGCTGTAGTCCTCGTTCTGGCTGAGCTTGAGGCTGAGGCCCCCCTCCGCGGGCAGCAGGCGGAGCTCCGGCAGCTCCTCATCCAGATCCGGACCCTCGAAGCGGATCAGACCGTCGGCGTCGTTGTAGACGATGGCGGCGGGCTCATCCCCGGCGTCCTCGCCGTTTTCGGTACGCACCGCCTCCAGCCGCAGCTGGCCGCCGCCCTTCACCAGGCGGATGTCCGCGCCCTCGCGCTCGCCGTCGTTCTCCACGTCCACGGTGATGTGCTCCCAGGGGCTGCCCTCGCCGCAGAGCCGCAGCTCCACGCCGCCCTCGGCGGTCTTGGCGTAGAGGCCGGTGAGCATGTCGTTTTCCTTGCAGAACTGGAGATCCTCCAGGTTCTTTTCCAGCTCGCCCAGCATGTTCACCAGCATCTGGGCGCCCACGCTGCTCAGATCCGCGTCTTCCAGATCCAGGGTCTCGTTCATGTCCAGCTCCGTCTTGTCCAGCAGGGTCTGGAGGGCGGCCTTGTCCCAGCGCAGGGTCAGGGTCTCGCCCCGGTCGAAGCGGGCGCTGCCCTCGTAGGGGACCACCTCCAAGGAGTCATAGAAGCGGGTCCAGTCCTCGCCGTAGAACTTCTCCAGGCTGGCGGTGGGATCCGAGGCGGCCAGGCCGCTGAGATCCAGATTTTCCGGCAGCTCGACCCCCAGCAGCTTGCTCAGGGCGGAGGCGTTCCACTTGGCGGGCAGATCCTTCAGGGGCAGGGAGAGCACCTCGTCCTCGTTCAGGATGCCTGGCAGGGCCAGCTGCAGCTGCTCCGGATCCATATAGAGGCGCAGGGGGATCTCGATGCCCTGAACCTGAACCTTGGCCTGGAGCCGGGTGCGCTGCTTCGTCTTGTCCTGCGCCAGCTCCAGGTTCAGATCGAAGCCCACCGGGACAAACTGCGCTTCACCGTCGTCGGGGCTCCCCATGTGAAAGCGCAGGGAGGCCTTGAGATGGTCGCCCTCCTCCAGGGCCCTGGCGTTTTCCAGCAGCTTGTGCAGGTTGGGCAGCTCCTCCACGTAGTCGCAGAGGGCGGCGTAGCTGTTGTCCGCCGGGGCTCTCAGCTGCTCCAGGGGCTTGTCGCCGCCCTTCCGGTTCAGGAACCAGATGGCGCCCGCCACCAGCACCGCCAGCAGCACGCAGCCCAGGCCGATGGCCAGGCCCTTGCCGCGCTTCTTCTTGGTCTGGACGGGGGCTGCCTCATAGGGCTGCTGCCAACCGCTCTGGGGCGCGGCGGCCTGGGGGGCGTAGGCCTGGTAGGCCTGCTGGGCGTCCTCGGCCCGGGGGGCGTAGGCCTGGTAGGCCTGCTGGGCATCCTCGGCCCGGGGGGCGTTGGCCTCGGGAGCCGGGGGCGGGGCAAAGGGGCTCACCGGAGCCGTCTGCTCCGGCGCCGGGTTGGCCGCCGCGGCGCCCACCTTGGCGCCGCAGTGGGGGCAAAACAGCGCGGATTCATCCAGCTGGTTGCCGCAGATGGTACAGAACATCGTGTTTTCCTCCTCTGTTTTTGATTGTCATTGATCAAATTGAACGTCGGATTGATCCAGCCGGGAGAACTCCGCCTCCGGCAGCAGCTCGGCGTCCCGGAGCAGGCCCAGGGCCAGGGGGTGGAACTCCGCCCATCTGGCGCATTTGCGCAGGCGCTTCCAGGCCCGCTCCTCCGCCAGCAGCAGAGACAGGTACATCCACAGCTCCTTGAACTTGGGCAGCACCGCCCCGTCCGGGTGCATGGCGGCCAGATAGCGCGCCGCCAGCTCCTCGTGGAAAGCGATCAGGGTCTCCCGGTCCCGGACGCCCCCCTTGCAGCGGGTAATCAGCGCCGGGTCCGCCAGCAGGCCCCGGCCCAGCATGGCCCCGGAGAGGCCGGGGCAGGACGCCTCCAGTCTTTGGACGGCGGCGGGGGTGAAAAGGTTCCCGTTATAGCGCAGGGGAAAGGGCAGCCGGGCCGCGGCCTCCGCAAAGGCCCCAAAGTGGACCCGGCCCCTGTACATCTCCCGCCGGGTGCGGGGATGGACGCAGAGCTCCCGGATGGGGTAGCGGGCGAAGACCGGCAGCAGGCCCTCCCACTCCGCCGGGGCCTCCAGGCCGATGCGGGTCTTGACGCTGACGGCCAGGGGGGCGGCGGAGAAAACGGCCTCCAGAAAGCGGTCCAGCTTCTCCGGGCTTCGGAGCATCCCGGCTCCCTTGCCCTTGCCCACCACGGTGCCGGAGGGGCAGCCCAGGTTCAGATTGATCTCCCGGTAGCCCAGCTCCCCCAGGGCGGAGGCGGCCCAGAGGAAGTCCTCCGGGTCCCGGGTCAGCACCTGGGGCACCAGCCTGTCGCGGCCCAGGGGGCCTGGCTCCAGATCCCGGCGCTGGCGGGGGGTGAGCTGATGGCTGGCGGCGGGGCTCAGAAAGGGCAGCCAGTAGCGGTCCACCCCGGGGAAGCAGGCGGCGTGGACCTCCCGCAGATCCCGGCTCGTGATCCCCTCCATGGGGGCAAAGTCCAGGGTCACGGCGTGCTTCTCCTTCCGGTCTGGCCGGAGCCTGAGGAGGCCTCCTCCGTCCGGTCCGCGGCGGTGTAGCGGAAGCGCAGCGTCTCCAGGGGCTCGGCCTTCTCCCCCAGCATGGAGTCGTAGAATTTCAATGTGACCTCTCCCTTCACGTCGCACTTGTCGGGGAAGGGGATGTTCTTCCAGCCGCGGGAGCCCTTGGCGCTGCCGTCCATGTTCAGCAGGGCCCGGCCCTCCCGGCCGTCGGGGAGGCTGTAGAGCACCAGCACCAGGGCGGCGCCGTCCCCGTCCCGGGGCGTCACGTCATAGTGGATATAGACCTGGGAGAGGTCTCCCGCCTCCACCAGGGTGGCCTCGTAGTCCCCGGGGCCCAGGGTCAGGCGGAAGGCGAAGCCCTTGCCCTCCAGCCGGTCCTGCAGGGCCTGGGCTCCGGCGTAGTCCGCCTCCACCAGCTCCGCAAGCCAGGCCCGGGCCTGGGGGTCCTCCTCCAGCCAGTGGAGCTGGACGTAGTCGAACATGCAGTCCATGCGGAGCTGCCCGGCGTCCTTGTAGCCCTCCAGGGCGGCAAAGAGGGCCACAGCCTGCTCCGTCCGGCCCAGATCCCGCAGGATCACGGCGATGCGGTAGCGGCATTCCGTCCCCCGATCCCGGCTGTCCTCGTAGTCCCCGGCGGCCTGGAACCATTCAATGGCCCGGCTGTAGCAGGCCATCTGCTCCTCGCCGGTCTCGGCCTGTCCGGCCTCGGTGACGGCCTGGTTGCCCAGGCTGTAGGCGCAGTATTGGGCCAGGGTCTCGGTGTTTTCATAGTCCGGGAAGCGCTCCCGCAGCTGGTCCACGTATTCCATGGCGGCGGAGAGCTCCTGGTTGTTGTAGGCCAGCACCCCCAGGGAGTAGAGGCAGTCCGCCACCCGCGCGTCGCTGTTTTCCAGCTTTTCGTAGATTTCCAGGGCCTCCCGGTACTTTCCCTCTCCCATGAGGCCCTCGGCCTTCCTGGCGAGGGTTTCGTCGATCTGATCAAAGCTGTCCCGGTACTGGCCCAGATCCTCAAAGAGGGCCACGGCCCGCTCGTAGTCCCCGGCGGCCCGGGCCTCCAGGGCCTCCCGGTAGCGGAGATAGGGCGTCAGCAGCTTCCAGGCGCAGAAGACCCCCAGGCCGATGAAGAGCAGCACCGCCGCCACAATGGCCGCGTTCCGGCCGCCGTGGGAGGCGGGGGGCTCCTCCGCCTCGGGCTCCGGGGCGGGCTGGAGGATGATGGTGGGCTGGGCGGGGGGCGGGTCCACCCGGATGGGGGCGGGCACCACCGTCACGGCAGGGGCCGGGGGCGGCGCGACCACCGGGGCGGGCTCCGGGGCCTTCGCCGGAGCCGGGGCCTCCAGCAGATTCACGTCCATGTGCCCCTCCAGCCAGAGGCGGCTGGCCCCGCAGCGGACGCAGCGGAGGCTGCGGGTGGCGTTGGGCATGCCGCAGCTGCAGAGCCAGAGCCCCTGCTGGGCCCGGAAATAGCAGTCGTTCCGCACGCCCCCGGAGCGGGCCCGGTCGGCCAGCTCCCCGTAGTGGGGGTCCTCCGGCTTCACCGGCACCGGGGCCGGGAAGGCCAGGTAGTCCGCGTCGGCAGGCTCGTCCCAGGCGCTGCCGTCGGTGAAGCGGACCCGCTGGACGTAGACCTCCGCGAAGACAACCCCCTTCACGGGCAGCTCCAGCAGCTTGTCGTCCCCGAAGACCCGGCCGGGCCGGGCGTTGAGCAGGGGCAGGGGCAGCAGCTCCAGCTGGGCCAGCCGCTCCCGGGCGGAGCCCAGGCAGACCACCCGCAGGAAGACCTGGCGGACGACGCGCTCGGAGCAGTTCACCATCCGGGTCTGGAGCAGGCGCTTGCCGCTCTCCAGATCCCGGCTGAGCTGGCAGCGGCTCACCCACACCGGCCCCTGGGGCAGAAACAGATTCTGCCGCGCCGCGGACAGAATTTGAAATCGTTGATAGTTGGACATAGTCTTCTCCAATGCAAAAAGCAGCGCGCAGGCTGCAAAAATATAAGAAACCGCGGCGCCGTCGCCGCCGGGGCAGCCGATAATTTATTATCTTATTATACACCGGTTTTTCCGAAATAGCAAGCGTTTGCGGAAAAATACAGCCCCCGCCGGAAAAATACAGCCCCCGCGGGCAAAAATATCCGGTGGATATTCCTTGCGTAAAAACGTTTTCTATGATATGATGATTCAAAACACAATCCCCGACGCCTGATCCCTGATGCCCCGTCGCAGCGGGGTACGGCGGGCCGGTTGCATGTGGCGGTCAATGACCGCCGCTACAGCGGGGTGCGGCGGGCGGTGCGGGGAAGCGCGGGACGGGGAACCCGTCCCCTACGAGCGGGTCTGATGCCTGATTCCTGATCCCTGATCCTTGATCCCTGATCCTTGATCCCTGATCCCTGATCCTTACCGGAAAGGTGTGATCCCCTTGCGTCTGATTTTCCGCCATCTGGGGCGGCGGAAGGGCGCGGTGGCCCTGGCCATCGGGCTCAAGTTCCTGGGCTCGGTCTTCGAGCTGCTGCTGCCCTACATTTTTGAGCATATCATCGACGACGTGGTGCCCGCCCGGGAGCTGACGCGGGTGGTGCTCTGGGGGCTGACCATGTTCGCCGCCGCCATTCTGTGCAGGACCTTCAACGTCATGGCCAACCGCCGGGCGGTGAACAACGCCCACCACATCAGCTACGAGATCCGCCAGGCCCTGTTTGAAAAGACCGTCAACCTCAGCGGCGCCCAGTTTGACGCCGTGGGCCTGCCCAGTCTGATCTCCCGGATGACCAGCGACAGCTACAACGTCCAGACCGCCGTGCAGCAGCTGCAGAGTCTCTGCGTCCGGGCCCCCATCATGCTGCTGGGGGGCGTGCTGGTGGCCATGCTCATGGACCTCCGGCTCTCCCTGGTGCTGCTGGTGCTGCTGCCGGTGCTCATCGCGGTGATCCTGCTGGTGTCCTCCCGGGGCATCCCCCTCTACGCCGGGGTCCAGCAGAAGCTGGACAGCGTGGTGCGCATCATGCGGGAGAGCATCACCGGCATCCGGGTGGTGAAGGCCCTGAGCAAGGAGGACTATGAAAAGCGCCGCTTCGGGGAGGCCAACGAGGCCATGACCCGCAGCGACATCCAGGCCGCCACGGTAATGGCCTTCCCGGGGCCCTTTATGCAGCTCTGCCTCAACGCGGGGCTGGCCCTGGTGGTCTTTTTGGGGGCCGGGCGGGTGAACCGGGGCCTCATCAAGCCCGGCGTGATCCTGGCCTTTCTGACCTATTTCAACATGATCACCATGGGCGTCATGGGGGTCAACCGGATCTTCGTCTCCCTCAGCAAGGCCAGCGCCAGCGCCGACCGCATCGACGCGGTGCTGCGCCTGGACACCCACCGGCCCCCAGTCGCGGAGGCCGCCCCGGAGCAGACGGAGGACTTCATCCGCTTCGAGCACGTGGATTTCAGCTACGGAGCGGACAGCACCGAGCAGGAGGGCTTCGCCGGGGAGAGCCGGGAGAAGGCTTTGGAGAATCTCAGCTTCTCTCTGGGGCGGGGCCAGAGCCTGGGCATCATCGGCCCCACGGGCTGCGGCAAAACCACCGTCATCAACCTTCTGATGGGCTTCTACGAGCCCGACGCCGGGCGCATCCTCCTGGAGGGCCGGGATCTGCGGAGCTATGACAAGGACGCCCTGCGCCGGCGCTTCGGCGCCGCCTTCCAGAACGACATGGTCTTCCGGGACAGCCTCCGGGGGAACATCGACTTTGGCCGGGGGCTGGAGGAGGACGCGATCCGGGCCGCCGCCGAGGACGCCATGGCCGCGGAGTTCATCGACGATCTGCCCGAGGGCCTGGACTACGCCGCCGCCATCAAGGGGGCCAACCTCTCCGGGGGCCAGAAGCAGCGGCTGCTGGTGGCCCGGGCCCTGGCGGCCAAGCCGGAGATCCTGGTGCTGGACGACAGCTCCTCGGCCCTGGACTACCGCACCGACGCCGCCATGCGCCAGGCCATCCGGGCCCACCACCCGGAGGCCACCCTGATCCTCATCGCCCAGCGGGTCTCCAGCGTGATGCAGCTGGACAAGATCCTGGTGCTGGACAACGGCCGCTGCATCGGTCTGGGCAGCCACGAGGAGCTGATGGAACGCTGCCCGGCGTACAAGGAGATCTGCGAGATCCAGATGGGAGACATGTCTTAATTGAAAATGGAAAATTGAAAATTGAAAATTTCGGTGTCGTTCAAATTGCCATTTGAACGACGACAATGAAAATGCCGCAAACGACGCCATTCCTTTTTTATTTCGCAGATGGCAATCTGCGAAATACATTCATTTTCAATTATCAACTTTCAATTATCAATTCGATTCATGTAGTGTTCGGCTGTTTATTCTGCGTGGAGAGGAGATGAAGACCATGCCGGGTCCCGGAGATCGCGGGGGCGTGAAGGCCAAGCCGCGGGACGCGAAGGGCGCGCTGCGGCGCATCCTGGTCTATCTCATGCGCTATCGGGCCGCGGTGCTGGCCCTGCTTTTGTGCGCCCTTCTGAGCAATCTGGGCAATCTGCTGGGGCCCCGTTTCGCGGGCAAGGCCATCGGGGAGGCGGAGGCGGGCTTCCGCCTGGGCCCGGGGCAGGTGAACATGGAGGCGGTGCTGCGCTACGCCCTTCTGATGCTGCTGGCCTACGTGGGCTCCAACGTGCTGAGCTTTCTGGTCCACATCGGCATGGCCCGGGTGGGCAAGCGGGTGGCCCGGAACCTGCGGAAGGACGTCTTCGACAAGCTCATGACCCTGCCGGTGGGCTATTTTGACCGGCACCAGGCCGGAGACATCATCAGCCGGGTCTCCTACGACATCGACGTGGTCTCCACCAGTCTCTCCACCGACGTGATCCAGATCCTCACCAGCACCATCACCGTGGCGGGCAGCTTCACCATGATGTGCGTCATCTCCCCGCCCCTGGTGCTGTGCATGATCTTCACCATCCCGGTGTCCATCCTCTTCACCCGCCGCATGAGCAAAAAGACCCGGCCCCTCTACGCCCGGCGCAGCAGGGCCTACGGCGAGATGAACGGCTTTGCCGAGGAGATGTTCACGGGCCAGAAGACCATCCTGGCCTACGCCCAGGAGGCGGAGATGTCCCGGCGCTTCAGCGGCATCAACCGGACCGCGGCGGAGGCCTTCCGGGACGCGGCGAGCATGGGCATGACCATGGGCCCCACCATCGGCATGATCTCCAACTTCGGCCTGGCCTCCATCGGCCTGGGAGGCGCGGTGCTCTATCTCTACCGGATCGTGGGCCTGGCCCAGATCTCCAGCTTCGTGCTCTACAGCCGAAAGTTCTCCGGCCCCATCAACGAGATCTCCAACATCATCAACGAGATCTTCTCCGCCCTGGCCGCGGCGGAGCGGGTCTTCCAGCTGCTGGATCAGCCCGAGGAGGCCCGGGATCTCTACGGGGCGAAGGAGCTGGAGGACTGCAAGGGTCACGTGGAGGCGGAGGACGTGAGCTTCGGCTACACCCCGGAGAAGACGGTGCTCCATCACCTGAACCTGAAGGCCCGGCCCGGCCAGACCGTGGCCATCGTGGGCCCCACGGGAGCGGGGAAGACCACCATCATCAATCTGCTGATGCGCTTCTACGACCCCGGCGACGGGGTCATCCGGGTGGACGGCCTGGATCAGCTCCAATACACCCGCCGCAGCCTGCGGCGGAGCTACGCCATGGTGCTCCAGGACACCTGGGTCTTCCGCGGCACCATCTTTGACAACATCGCCTACGGCAAGGAGAACGCCACCATGGAGGAGGTGACGGCGGCGGCCAGGGCCGCCCGGATCCACAGCTACATCATGCGCCTGCCCCAGGGCTACAACACCGTCATCTCCGAGGACGGCGCCAACATCTCCAAGGGCCAGAAGCAGCTTCTGACCATCGCCCGGGCCATGCTCTACGACACCAATATGCTGATTCTGGACGAGGCCACCTCCAACGTGGACACCAACACCGAGCGCCAGGTCCAGAAGGCCATCCGCAGCCTCATGCGGGACAAGACCTGCTTCGTCATCGCCCACCGCCTGTCCACCATCCGGAACGCCGACCAGATCCTGGTGGTGAACGACGGCGACGTGGTGGAGCAGGGCACCCACGAGAGTCTGATGCTCCAAAAGGGCTTCTATTATAAGCTGTACGCCAGTCAGTTCCAGTAAATCCTTTTTGGGAGGTTTTGAGCAATGCTGATGAATCAAGCCGAATACCTGGAAATTGCAGCTTCTGTCAAGCGCAGAATCCAGGAAGCCCGGTATCGAGCTGTATTCCATGCCAACCGAGAGCTGATCCTGCTCTATTATGGGATTGGGCAGGTAATCAATGCGCACAAATCCTGGGGCAACAAATTTATAGACAATCTCGCAAAGGATATCAAGCTGACGTTTCCGGAAGCCACAGGCTATTCCATCCGGAATTTGAAATATATGGCAAAAATGGCCGAAAGCTTCCCGGAGGAGGAGTTTGTGCAACAGGCTGTTGCACAAATTCCCTGGGGACATGTGGTTGTGCTGCTGGACCGTGTTCACGATCCGGCTGAACGGGAATGGTATATCCGGCAAATCCCAGCGCAGGGATGGTCCCGGAATGTCCTGCTCCATCAAATTGAGGGCGGCTTGTACCAGAGGCAGGTCATTGCCAATAAAATTACCAATTTTGAGCATCGACTCCCGCTGCCCCAAAGTGAGCTGGCGCTGCAAACCATGAAAGACCCCTATATCTTTGATTTTATCACCTGCCAGGAGGATATCGTGGAGCGAGATATCGAGCGGGCTCTGGTTCGGGATGTAACGAAGCTGCTGCTGGAGTTGGGAACCGGCTTTGCCTTTATGGGGAATCAGTATCACTTGAATGTAGGAGGCGACGATTTCTACGTCGACTTGCTGTTTTATAACCTCAATCTGCGCTGCTATGTGGTAATTGAACTGAAAACAGGAGATTTCAAGCCGGAGTATGCCGGACAGATCAACTTCTATCTCTCTGCAGTGGACGGAATTCTGAAGCAGGAGGGAGACAATCCCTCCATTGGCCTGCTGCTGTGCAAGCAAAAGAACGACCTTGTGGCAGAATACGCCCTCAAGGATATGAGCAAGCCCATCGGCGTCAGTGCGTATCAGATCACCCGACAGCTCCCGGCGGAATTCGGTGGAAAGCTGCCCTCTGTAGAGGATCTTCGGAATCGCATCGGAAAGCTTCCAAATGACGGGGAAGGGAAGGCATAACATGAATCATCGAGGCGAATTCAGGGCCACCCTGGCCTCCGTGGTCTGCCACAGCTTCTGGGGGCTGAGCTTCCTGGCCTCCCGGACGGGGCTGAACAGCGCCCACGTCTTTGTGCTGCTGAGCCATCGCTTTTTGCTGTCCTTTCTGGTGATGCTGCTCTTCCCCCGGCAACTGGGGGAGCTGCGGCGGCTGGGCCGGCGGGACTGGCTGCTGCTCCTGGCCCTGGGCCTGGCCCAGCCGGTGGTCTACTTCTTCGGGGAGCAGTACGGCATCCTCCACGCCACCACCGGCTTCTCCGGGGTCATGATCGCCATGATCCCGGTGGTCACCACCCTGGCGGCGGCCCCCCTGCTCCGGGAGCGGCCCACGGCGGGGCAGCTGATCTTCAGCCTGCTCTCCGTGGGAGGCGTCATCGGCATCGGCCTTATGAGCCGGGGCTCCGGGACCCTGGACGCCCTGGGGGTGCTCTTTCTGCTGGTGGCGGTGCTGGCGGGCTCCGCCTACTCCCTTCTGGCCCGGGGCATCTCGGGCCGGGTCTCTCCCTTTGCCCGGACCTGGGCCATGACGGGAGCGGGGGCCCTGGTGTTCACGCTGCTGGCTCTGATCCGGTGCCGGGGCAGCCTGTCGGCCTATTTCGCCCCCCTGGCCGCCGCGCCCTATCTGCGCTCGGTGCTCTTCCTGTCCCTGGGCTGCTCGGTGCTGAGCTTCTTCCTCTCCAACTACGCCCTGACCCGGCTGCCCCTGGCCCGGGAGACGGTCTTCGCCAATCTCACCACCGCCGTGTCCTTCTTCGCCGGGGTGCTGGTGCTCCGGGAGCCCTTCTCCCCCCTGAGCCTGGTCTTCATCGCCCTGATCCTGCTGGGCATCTGGGGGGTGCAGAAAACCGCACGCCCCAACCGCTAAAAAAAATATTTTTGTAAATTTTGAACCTTCTTCCCTCTTCATGTGACTAAGAGACAGAAGCCCCCGAAAACACAAATCAAAGCGGGGCGGAAGGGAGCCTGCCATGCAGCACAAGGATCAAATCACCACTCTGGTAGAACGCGCCGTAAAGGGGGACCGGGATGCCATGTCGGACCTCTACAGCCAAACCTGCCAGCGCACATACCGCACCATTCTGGGCCTGGTCCGGGACGAACAGACCGCCCAGGATCTGACCCAGGAGACCTATATGGCCGCCTTCTCCGGGCTCAAGCGCCTGGAGGACCCGGCCCGCTTCCAGCCCTGGCTCATCAGCACCGCGGTACACAAATCCAAGAACCATCTCCGCAGCGCCCGGCCCGTGCTCTTCTCCGAGCTGGAGGACAGCGCGGCGGTGGAGAACCTGCCCGACGTCCGGGCGGAGGCCTCCCCGGAGCTCAGCCTGGACCGGGCGGAGACCACCCGCATCGTCCGGGAGCTGCTGGGGGAGCTGAACGAGTCCCAGCGGCTGGCGGTGGAGCTCTTCTACTATGACCAGCTCTCCACCACCGAGATCGCCCAAAGCCTGGAGATCCCCCAGAACACCGTCAAGACCCAGCTCCACTATGCCAGAAAGAAGCTGGAGGCGGGGCTGCGGCGGCTGCAGAGCAAGGGCGTGGAGCTGGGCGGCCTCACCGCCGCGGGCTGCTTCGGCCTGCTGCGCTCCCTGCCCGAGGAGCCCGTTCTGCCCCGCCGGCAGGCGGAGGCCATGCTCTCCAACATTCTGGAACAGGCCCCGGTGCAGCTGGCCGCCAAGACCGGCAAGCAGCTGCTGCGGGGCAGCCTGGGCAAGCTGCTGCTGGGGGCCCTGGGCGTGGCCGCCGCGGGCGGCCTGGTGCTGGGCGGCCTGAAGCTCTTCCGGCGCAATCCGGAGATCGGGGACGTGCAGCCCACGGAGCCCTCCATCGTCCAGCAGACCGAGACCGAGGCCCTGCCCGCCGCGGACTACGCCAGCGACTACGAGAGTCTCTGGACCGTGCTGGAGCAGGACTATCCCTACCTGCCCTACCTGGAGGCCCAGGGCACCGACATGGAGAGCCTGAAAAGCTACTATCAGCAGCAGGCGGCCCTGGCCAAGACCCCCGAGGCCTATCTCAGCGTGCTGCGCAGCCTCATTGAAAACCGTCTGAATCTCACCGGCAGCCTGCAGGTCTTCGGCCCGGAGGAGTTCCGCCTCAACATGCCCTATCAGGATCCCCCGGAGGACGCGGAGCTCACTTCCTACCAGGCGGCCTGGTACGCCCTGCTGCAGGATCCCAGGCTTTCTCCCCTGTACGACTGGGGCGAGGGCGGGCGCGACAATCCCGCCGCCGGGATGGACGCCAGCTTTAGCAATCCCCCCACGGTGCGCTGGTACGAGGACGAGAAGGCCCTGCTGCTCTTCTTCCCCAACTGCATCGTCCCCAACGTCGACCGGGATCGGGAGGTCGTGGCAAAGGCCCTGGCGGAGCACCCCGAGGCGGAAAACCTGATCGTGGATCTCCGGGGCTGCCACGGCGGCGAAGCGGACTACTGGGCCCCGGTGCTGCTGGAGCCCCTGGGGGGCGACTGGAGCTGGACCACCCGGGCCTACTACCGGGACACCCCCACCACAGCCCCCTTCTACGCGGACGAGGATTCCCACCCTGTCTCCGAGCTGGAGAATCCCCCCGACTGGGTGGCGGAGCTGAAGCTGGATCGCTGGTATGAGATTGAAATGGCCTCCCACAGTCCGTTGCCGGAGACCGGCATGAAGCGCTGGGTGCTGACCAACGGCCAGACCTACAGCGGCGCCGCCTGGCTGGCGGGCTTCTGCCGGGCCAGCGGCTGGGCCACCGTGGTGGGAGGCCCCACCTCCACCAGCTACGGCCTGGCCCGGGCCGCCGTGGGCGTGATCCTGCCGGAAAGCGGCCTGGTGCTGCAGTTCGCAGAGGTGGTGGAGAGCCCCGACGGCGGGCTCTACCAGGATACCGGCATCCTCCCCGACCTGCCCTGCGAGCCCAAGCACGCCCTGAACACCTGCCTGGAGCTGATCCGGACAGGAGAATAAAACCGGCTCCCCCCGCTCCCGCGGGGCGGCGCGACGCAAAAGGAGAATTTCCATGAAACGAAAGCTTCGCTGTCTGCTGCTGATCCTGCTCTGTCTCTGGTCTCTGGCCCTTCCGGCCGCGGCGGCCTCCAGCCTCTATCACACCCCCGCCA
This sequence comes from Oscillospiraceae bacterium, assembly GCA_017541995.1. Classification (GTDB taxonomy): domain Bacteria; phylum Bacillota; class Clostridia; order Oscillospirales; family Oscillospiraceae; genus JAFRPC01. The sequence continues at coordinate 2,911 of JAFXYD010000054.1, read as the reverse complement.
TGACCGTCCTCACGGAGAACGCCCCCCGCGATCTGGAAATTATGATCCGCCTGCAGCGCAAGGAGGGGGAGCCGGTGCCCATCTTCCTGGAAAAGAAGACCCGGGCCTGGGAGCAGCAGTTCCGCCTGTACCGGGAGGCCGGCTACAGCATCCGGGCCTGGTACGGCAACAGCTACGACCTGGAGGACGCGGAGCTGGTGCTGCGCAGCAGCCAGGGCGAGCGGGTTATCCCCATGCCCCGGGAGCTCACCGACCGGATGAGCATCGACGACGTGGTGATGCTGAACTACAAGACCGGCGCGCTGGAGCTGGGGATGCCCCTGTGGCGGAGCCTGCTGCCGGTGATTCTTCGGGTGCTGATGGCTGTGGGTCTGGAGCTGCTGGTCTTCCGGCTGCGGGGCTACCGCCAGCTGCGGAGCTATCTGGTCGCGGCCCTGGGGGGCCTGGCGGCCTTCGCGCTGGTGGGCTGGTATACCTCCGGCTGGCTGAACTTCGACGTGCGGGCCATTATCCCCTTCCTGCTCATGCTTTTCCTGGGGCTGACGGCCCAGATCCTGCTGAACTTGATTCTCGTGGACGAGGACGCCAGAGATCACACCCTGGTCACCACCCTCCAGGGCTTCGCCCTGGCCTCCGTGGTCACCATCCTGTTCCTGTACTTCCTGCCCATCTGATAAACAGGGAGGAGGCCGCCGGAAAACGGCGGTCTCCTCCCTGTTCTTGTTTTTGCGTTTTTTCAGAAATACCTGTATTTTTGTAATGCTTTTGTACGGGTTTTGTGCTATCATGGATTCGGAAACAGAAAAAACGTCATAAGGAGTGACCGATATGCCGAAATTCCAACGGCCCAGCAAGGAAGAATACCAGCGTTACGTAAAACAGATGAGGACCCGGAAGGAGGAGCTGCAAAAGCGCGGCGGCTACAGCGGCTTTTTCCCGGAAAACAGCAAGAGGATGGCCGCCCTGGAGAAGATCACCGCGCCCCTGTATTCCTACATCCAGAACGCCTCGGGGCTCCCCCGGGAGGAGCGCAGCGATTTGATCAAGCCCCTGGGCCTCAGCTTCGTCTGGGGCGCCCTGAGCGTTCGGATCAAGGATGAAACCCTCATGCACCTGCTGGATCTGAAAAATCTGCTGGAGTCCACCGCCCCGGACGGCAGAACCCACTTTGAAAACATGATGGACTTCGCCTATGCCAGCGGCGTTGGCGCCGAGTTTCTGCCCGACGCCGCCCTGGCCCTGAAGGAGGATCTCTGCCTGGATCTGCAGACCCCGGCGCTCAAGCTGGAGAAGGTCCCCAACCCGGGGCTGGAAAACCGGGCGAAGGAGGAGAAGATCGCCCTGGAATGGATCGCGGAATTCAAAGCCGACGCCCGGCGGGCCGCCGCCGGGGGCGGGGCGGAGCCGGACACGGCCTGGCTCATGAACACCCTGGCCGTCCGCTCCCTGGCCGAGTCCAAGCGCCACAAGAGCGGCAAGCTGAAGCAGACGCGCTTCAGCGCCGCCCAGATCGCGGAGCGGGCCAACCAGCTCATGGCGGACAGGGGGGTTCGGGGCTACGTCAAATCCCTGAAGGCAAATCCCCGGGAATACGCCCGGGCCGTGGAGCTGCTGCAGAAGGGCAACGGCGGCAGGGTGGAGGATCAGCTCACCGCCTATACCGTGGCCACGAAGCAGGTTCCCTTCAGCACCCTGGGCAAGCGCTACCGCCCCACGGCGAAGCAGATGATCGAGCTGATGCAGGGCACCCTGAAGAATCCCCAGAGCAGCACCGCGGAAAAGCAGGAGGCCCTCGCCGCCATCATCGCCGTGCGGAAGGCCGAGGGCGTCAAGCGCGCCGCCCTGGGGCTCCGGGCGGACGCCGCCCTGGAGAAGCAGATCACCAACTACGTCCGCTTCCAGCACACTGCGGAGCTGGCCCTTCAGGAGCTGAAGACCCTGAGCCAGCAGGAGCAGAGCAGTCTCATGGAGGCCGCCTGCAGCGGCCACGGCGGCGCCATGCTGCAGAGCTACGACAGCCTCCTCCAGCAGGCCCAGGCCCAGCCCGCCCAGCCCCAGGCCAAGCCCGTCCAGCCCCAGGCCCAGCCCGGAAAGAGCTGAGCCCATCCGGCAAAGAAAAAGCGCCCTAAGGGCGCTTTTTCTTTGCCGGCAAGCCGGCTTATTCCGCGAAGACCTTCTTCAGGTTCACGAAGGCGGGCAGGCCGTCCTCCTTGGCCTGGCGGGTCTCGCCCTGGATCAGGGGCAGGCAGTAGTCGATGAAGTCCCGGGTGACGCCGTTGTGCTCCGGGGTGATCCACTCCAGGGGAACCTTCTTCTCGGTGTTGGCCACGTCGCCCAGGTCGAAGAGCACGTACTCGCACTTGTAGCCATTGCTGCGGTCGCACTTGAAGCCCACCATCTTGCCGGTGACGCCGGCCAGGGCGGATTCCACGGCTACCTTGCCGGAGTTGAAGCTCTCCTCGATGTCGGTGCCGGAGGCGCAGTGGGAGGCGCAGCGCTGCAGCAGGCTCAGCTCGATGCCCCGGACCTTGGCGCCGGTGGCGGCCTTCACCACGGAGGCCAGGCGGGCAGCCAGGCCGCCCAGCTGGGCGTGGCCGAAGCCGTCGGTGCCGGAGGCCTTGGCCTCGGAGACGAAGGAGCCGTCAGCGTAGTGGACGCCCTCGGAGACCGCCACCAGGCAGTTCTTCTTCTCGGCGTAGACCCGCTTCACGTCGGCGATGAACTGATCCATGTCGAAGTCCACCTCGGGCAGGTAGATCAGATCAGGGCCGTCGCCCTTCTCGTTGGCCAGGGCGGCCGCGGCGGTGAGCCAGCCGGCATGACGGCCCATGCACTCGATGATGGTGACCATGCCCACGTCGTAGACGTGGCAGTCACGGCTGACCTCCATGAAGGAGGTGGCGATGTACTT
>JAFXYD010000005.1 GCA_017541995.1 Oscillospiraceae bacterium | reverse complement strand
GCATGCACCCGCCGGTAGGGGCGGTCATTGGCCGCCCTGCCCCGCCCGTGGCGGCGGTCCTGCCCACCCGCTGCAGCCCGCCTGTAGCGGCGGTCATTGACCGCCACATGCACTCCGCCCCGGGAGAATTGATAATTGAAAGTTGAAAAATGAAAATGTCGGAGTTTTAAAATTGCGATTTGAAAACATTGAAAATGGGGACGGGGGTTACGGATTGCCACGCCAGTGTGCGCACTGGCTCGCAATGACAGGAACGGGACGTTTTCCGCCGTAGGGGACGGATTCCCCGTCCCGCGTATCCCGCCCGCACCCACCCGTAGCGGCGGTCATTGACCGCCACATGCACCACGCCCGGGGCGAATTGAAAAAATTTGAATATTTTTGCAACGTTTTTATGCTTTCCTGTGTCTTTATAGTAGAAGCGATTATAGAAGCAAGTGCGGAACCCGGAGGCCGGTTTCTTATGCTGGCCGCAAAGGACGGATTATCCTTTGTTTTTCGCCCGAATCAGCCGATTACTGCAAAAGGAGGAATTCAGATGAAACAGCGTATTATTGTTCTTCTTTTGGCGCTGATGCTCCTGAGCGCAGCAGGCTGTGACGCCGCAGGCACAGCAAGCCAAAATCAGACCACGCCAGCGATTCGTTCCGGCACTGACGCGACTGCCCAGGAAAGCCTTCCAAACCCGGACGAGACTCCCTTCCCCACCCTGCCCCCGGTGATCGACGGCAGCCAGGGCGGCGGCGCTCCTGTGGTGCTGGGCTTCCAGTGGAAGAATCCATATCAGAGCCAGCCGTCGGAGGTGAATTTCGGAACCATGAGCGGGGACGAGGCCTATCAGTGGTACATGGAAAACGGGACGCTCTGGTATATCGCCAACGCTGCCGGGGACTGCCTGGAGATCAACCCTTGGGGGCCGGAGGCCAGCGGAAAAACCACCATGGAGCTGCTGAATACCACCGAGCTCACTGGACTGGAGCCCTGGGTTTACTATCAGGTTCCCTACAGCCCGGACTTCCGCTTCTCCGCCACCCGGGACGACAGGCCCTGGAGCGTCTGCGTGCGCTGGGAGGACGGAGAGACCGCCGTGGAGGGCTCCCACACCGGAGATCTGCGGATTACGACGGCGGGCGTATACATGGACGGCAAGGGCGCCTATGCGGACGCGGAGGAGCCCATGGAGTTTTCTGTCACAGTCAAGCGCGGCCAGGGGCAGCGCCAGTTGAAGGTTACAGGCGCCGACTGCGAGGCTTTTCTGCTGAGCCGGGAGGGTGAGGGCTTCCACATCGCCGCCCAGGGGGAATGCGCGATCATCATCACAGACTACACCGACGGCAAGGAAACGGTTCTGCTCAGCGAGACCCTCCCCGCAGGAAGCCGCTGGTACGTGGAGGATCTCTTGGCGGAACCCGACAAGCTGGTGACAGGATTTCTCCCGTAGCTCCGCTTTGGTGAGGGATCAAGGATCAGGGATCAAGGATCAGGGATCAAGGATCAGGGATCAGGAATCAGGCATCAGGCATCAGGGATCAAGCATCAGGCCCGCCCGTAGCGGCGGTCATTGACCGCCACATGCGCCCGCCCGCAGCGCCCGTAGGGGACGGGTTCCCCGTCCCGCCGCTTCCTGCCCGCACCCGCCTGCAGCGCCGGCAATCTGCCGGCCATGCACCCCGCCCGGGGCGAATTGAAAATTGAGAATTGAGAATTGAAAATTGTGGTGTTTTCAAATTGCCATTTGAAAACATTGAAAATGGGGATGCATGCACCCGCTTGTAGGGGCGGTCATCGGCCGCCCTGCGCCGCCCGGGGCGGCGGTCCTGCCCCGCCTGCTGCAGCCCGCCCGCAGCGGCGAACGTTGTTCGCCACGGCCGCTACGCACGGGCGAATTGAAAAAAGATATACGTAAAAAGCACATTGAACAGAAAGGAGCTGCTTCCCATGAAAAGAACCTGCATTTTGCTTCTTGTTCTGAGCCTCTTGCTCAGCGCTGCGGGCTGTCAGGGGCAGAGTGCCCCTCCCGCTGATTCCGGGACAGCAGAGCCCGCGCGCTCTGCCGAAGCCCCGCTCCCGGAGCCCTCCGAGCCCTATGATGCTTATGAAGCCTATACGCTGCCCCCAATTGAGAATAACAAAGAATTCTCCGACCACATAGTGGCAATCTGGTATAGCTGGCTGGATTGTTACGAGGGTATGGAGCCGCCGGAGCTTGAGGACGTTCACAGCAAGAACATGGAGGAGCTGATGGAATGGATCAAGGAGTATGGAAACTTCTGCTACGTTCGCAACGACGAGGGGCAGCAGCTGGAGATCAACAGCTATGACGTAAAAGCCTTCGGCGGAACTACTATGGAAGCATCGGAGGAGTATATGTACGCCAATACCAGTTATTGGGATGTGCCCTACAGTTCTGGTTTCACCTTCGTTCCCCCCAAGGATGATTTCAGCAGAAGGTTTGGCTGTCGTTGGGGTCTGGACTACGGTTATTACGCCACAGTAAAGGGCGACCATCTCGGGGATGTGCGGATTGCTGTAAACGGCATCTGTTTTTCCGGCAAGTCCGTCAATTTTGAAACCACATTGCCGGAAAACTACACAGTTACAGTCAAGCTCGACGAAGCCCTCAGCGACAGTGCCTTGCGCATTCTCACAATTACAGGCAGCGAGGCGGACGCGTTTCTGCTGACCAGAACGGGAAGCCGATTTGAGCTGCTTGTGCGTCAACCCTGTGAAGTGGAGATTGCCAGCGAGTTACGCGCGGATATTTATCTGACCCAGACTGTCCCCGCCGAAACCCGCTGGTATGTGGAGGATCTCTTGGCGGAACCCGACAAGCTGGTGACAGGATTTCTCCCGTAGCTCCGCTTTGGTGAGGGATTAGGGATCAGGGATCAGGGATTAAGGATCAGGATCAGGCATCAGGGATCAGGCATTAGGCCCGCCCGCAGCGGCGGTCCTGCCCCGTCCGCTGCACCCCGCCCGTAGCGGCGGTCATTGACCGCCACATGCACCCGGCCCGCAGCGCCCGTAGGGGACGGGTTCCCCGTCCCGCCGCTTCCTGCCCGCACCCGCCTGTAGCGCCGGCAATCTGCCGGCCATGCACCCCGCCCGAACGAGGTTCGGGGTTCAGACATAGATAATATAGATAATAGAAACAGAACTACATCCCTTGCGCCCTGCGTGGCGAAATTGCGGGCAGATTGCCCGCGCTACAGGGCGTCGGCCAGCTCATAGATTAGCCGTTCTGTTTTCTCCCAGCCCAGGCAGGGGTCGGTGATGGACTGACCCCGGACGCCGCCGCCGGGGGGCTGGCAGCCGTCGGCCAGATAGCTCTCCACCAGAAAGCCCTTCACCAGCCGCCCCAGCTCCGGGTCCTGGCGGCAGCTTGCCAACACGTCCCGGATGATTTCAGGCTGCTTGAAGGGATCCTTGCCGGAATTCTCGTGGTTGGTATCCACGATGACGGCGGGGTTTTGGGCCCCGGAGGCCAGGTAGCGATCCGCCAGCTGCCGCAGGCTGTCATAGCCGTAATTGGGCTGGCTCCGGCCGTCCTCGGTTTTCCGGCCCCGGAGCACCGCGTGGGCCAGGGGATTGCCCTTGGAGTGGACCGCCCAGCCCCGGTAGATGAAGCTGTGGCCCGCCTGGGCGGCGTGAATGGCGTTGAGCATGACGCTCAGATCCCCCGAGGTGGGGTTCTTCATCCCCACGGGGATGCCCAGGCCCGAGGCCGTCAGCCGGTGCTGCTGATCCTCCACAGAGCGGGCCCCCACGGTGACGTAGGCCAGCAGATCGTCCAGATAGCGGTGATTTTCCGGGTAGAGCAGCTCGTCGGCGCAGGTGAAGCCCGTCTCCGCCAGGGCCCGCAGATGCAGGGAGCGCACCGCGATGATCCCCTTGAAGGGGTCGGGCCGGGCCGCCGCGTCGGGCTGGTGCACCAGGCCCATGTAGCCCTCCCCGTTGGTCCGGGGCTTGTTGGAGAAGACCCGGGGCACAAGAAAGAGCTTGTCCTTCACCCGCTCCGCCACCGGCCGCAGCCGGCTCAGATACTCCAGCACGCTGTCGGCGTTGTCCGCCGAGCAGGGGCCGATAATCAGCAGGCAGCGAGGATCCCGGCCCTCGAAGATGTCCCGCAGGGTCCGCGCCCGGGCCTCCACCAGGGGCTCCAGCTCCGCCGTCACCGGGTAGAGCTGCTTGGTCTCCATGGGAATCGTCAGCTTGCGTTCAAATTCCAGATCCATCTTCATGGGCTTCTTCCTCCGCGGGGGCAATCAAAATGCCGAGACCTTGCAAAACGTCGTAGAAATTCGGCCAGCTCTTGTTGACGGCTTCGGCGTTCTGAAGCTCGCCGCCCACCAGGGTCAGCAGCAGCGTCAGCGCCATGGCGACGCGATGGTCGTTGTGGCTGTCCAGGGGCTCGCTGGGTCTGTGCAGGCTTCCGTCCTCCACCCAGATCCGGTTCTCGTCGGCCACGGCCTGAACGCCCAGCTTCGCCAGCTCCCGGGCCATCACCGCGCCCCGGTCCGATTCCTTATACCGCAGCCGCCCCGTGCCCTCCAGCACCGCCCCCCGGCCCGCCGCGGCCAGGGCCATGAGGACGGGGGCCAGATCCGGGCAGTCGGAGAGATTGAGCACGGCCTTCTTTTTCGCGCTGAGCTGGGCCGCCAGGGAGGAGAAGATCTTATCCCCCTGGGGGCTCAGACGGTCCAGGCCCTGGACGCGGACCCGGCCGCCCAGATGATTCAGCGCCTCCAAAACGGCGGCGTTGGACCAATCGCCCTCCACCTGTACCGGGTGGGGGCGGTATTTTTGCTTGGCGGGGATGTGGAAGCGGTCGCTGCCCACGCTGACGATGCGGATGCCGTAGTTCCGCAGCACCGCCAAGCTCATGTTGATGTAGGAGCCGCTCTCCACCGGGGGCAGCAGGGTGATCCGGCTGGGCTCCGGCAGGAAGGGGAGAGCAAAGAAGAGCCCCGTCACAAACTGACTGCTGACGTCCCCCGCCAGCTCAAACTCCTGCGCCCGCAGGGGGCCGCGCACCGTCAGATGATCCCGCTGGCGGTCATAAAAGAGGCGCTGCTGGGCGCAGATCTGCTCATAGATCTCCAGAGGCCGCTCCAGCAGCCGCTCCGAGCCTGTGAAGGTGACGGTTCTGCCCGAGAGCAGGGCCAGGGGCAGAAGAAAGCGCAGGGTGCTGCCGGATTCCCGGCAGGGGAGCACGGCGCCCTCCGGCACGGCAAAGGGATCCAGGCCCCCGATGACGACGCCCTGCTCCCTCCGTTCGATGGAGGCCCCCAGAGCCCGCAGACAGTCCAGGGTGGCCAGAATATCCTCCGACCACTCCAGATTGTCCACCGCCCGGGCCTCGGCCCCCAGGGCCGCCGCGATGAGCTGCCGGTGGGCCATGCTCTTGGAGGGCGGGGCCGTGACGCTTCCCACAGCCTGGGAGGGCTTGATCATCAAATTCATGCGAATGCCTCCTTTCGGAGATGAAAGTTGAGAACTAAGAATTGATCCTTTCAATTCTCAATTTCAGCTCGTCTATGGCTTCCGGATAACCCGCAAAGCCCTTTCCCTTGACGCAGGCGACGCAGGCCCGCCGGAGGTAGCTGACGCGGCGGAAGGGCTCCCGCTGATCCGGGTCGGAGATGTGAACCTCCACCGTGGGAACCCCGGCAGCCAGCACCGCGTCCAGCAGGGCCACAGAAGTGTGGGTATAGGCGGCAGGGTTCAGCACGATGCCGTCGAACTTCCCCCGGGCCTCCTGAATCCAGTCCACCAGAACCCCCTCGTGGTTGCTCTGGCGGATCTCCGCCTCCACGCCGATTTCCTGGGCATGGTCCTCTATAAGTTTACATAAATCGTTATATGTGCGATTTCCGTAAATCTCCGGCTCGCGAATCCCCAGCATATTGAGATTCGGCCCGTTCAGAATCAAAAGCTTCATTGGAAACGACCTTTCCATGGAGAATCGGGCTTTGTCGAAACGCTTGTGTAGCGGCGCACACCAGTGCGCCACGAGACCGGGTTCCGGTGGCGCACTGGTGTGCGCCGCTACAGTGCGTATGCAAGAACTCGACAAATCCAAGTTTTACAGCTTCGTCAGAATCAGCGCCGCGGCCTCTTCCGGGCTGCCCTGGTTTGGGACCGTCAGGTCCGCGGCGGCGGCGTAGACGGGGCTGCGGGTTTCGTACAGGGCCGCCAGCTTTTCCGCCGTGTCCCCCAGGGGGCGCTCCGGGGAGGGCTCCAGGGCGGGCAAGGGCCGATCCAGCAGAATCAAGCGCCCGTTTTGTTTCAGCCGGGTGACGTTTTCCGCTTGCAGCACCGTCCCGCCCCCGGCGGCCACGACGAGACCGCCCCGAGGGGAGAGGGCCCGCACCGCGGCGGCCTCCAGGGCCCGGAAGGCGGCCTCCCCGGCCTCGGCAAAGATGGAGGGAATGGATTTTCCGGCAGCCTTGGAAATTTCTTCGTCGATGTCTACAAATTCCTTGCCTGTTTTTTGTGCAAGCAGACGGCCCAGGGTGCTTTTCCCCGCTCCGGGCATGCCAATCAGCACCAGACTTTCCCGCTGCCGCAGCAGGGAGGCCAGGACGCTTTGCAGCCGGGCCTCCGGGACCGCCTCTCCCGTAAACAGCCCGCAGGCCAGGGCGGCCTGCCGGACCAGCATTTCCAGCCCCCCGGCGGCGGGAAGCCCCAGGCTCCGGGCCCGGAGCACCAGCCGGGTCCGCAGGGGATTGTACACGCAGTCGAAGACGCCCTCCAGCCCCGGCAGGACGGCCGGGTCCAGGGGACAGGCCTCCCAATCCGGCCACATGCCCGCGGGAGTGCAGTTGAGGAGCAGGGCGGCGTCCCGACCCCGCTCCGGGAGCTCGGCATAGCGCAGGGCTCCGTCCTTCCCGCTCCGGCTGACCCGGTCAATCCGCGCCGCCCCCAGGGCCCCACAGACCGCCGCGGCGGTTTTGGAGGTCCCGCCGGTGCCCAGAATCAGCACTCGTTTCCCGGAGAGCGGGGGGGACGAGCAATGCTCGCCCCTACGGGCGTTTTCGCCGCCGCAGGGGCGGTCATGGGCCGCCCAGGTTTCTCCGTAGGGGCGGCCATTGGCCGCCCGCTCCCGGCACAGCCGTTCCAGAGCGGATTTCATTCCGTCAAAATCCGTGTTGTACCCCCAGAGGACGCCGTCCCGGTTCACCACGGTGTTCACCGCCCCGATGGCGGCGGCCGCCGGGTCCAGACGGTCCAGAAGGGGGATTACCGCCTCCTTGTAGGGGATGGTGACGTTGAGCCCGGCAAAGTCCCGGGCCCGCAGAAAGGGCTCCAGCTCCGCGGGGGCGAGCTCCCGCAATTCGTAGTCATATCGGCCAAAGGCCCGGTGGATCTCCGTAGACCAGCTGTGCCCCAGCCGTTCTCCGATCAGAAAGCACTGCTTCATCGCCTTTTCCTCGTCAGGCTTGCCCCTGGAGCAGGTCCGTCAGCACGAAGGCCGTGAGACTGTCCTGGACGCAGGCGGCCCGGGGGGCGATGCAGGGATCGTGGCGGCCCTGAATCCGGAGCTCCGTCTCCCGTCCGGCAGCCAGATCCACGGTCCGCTGGGGCAGGGAGATGGAGGGGGTGGGCTTGATCACCGTGCGGAGGATCAAGGGCATGCCGTTGGTGATGCCCCCGTTGACGCCGCCGTTGTGGTTGCTTTCTGTGACGACGCAGCCCCGCTCCATGCGAAAGGGGTCGTTGGCCTCGGAGCCCCGCAGCTCCGCCAGGGCGAAGCCGTCCCCAAACTCCACCCCCTTCACGGCGGGGATGGAGAAGAGGGCGTGGGCCAGCAGACCCTCCAGGGTGTCGAACCAGGGCTCCCCCAGCCCGGCGGGCAGACCGGTGACGGCGGTCTCCAGCACCCCGCCCCGGCTGTCCCCGGCGGCAGCCGCCTCCAGGACGGCGGCCTTCATGGCCTCGCCCCGGGCCGGGTCCAGCACCGGGAAGGCGGCCCTTGACAGGGCCTCCAGGTCCTCGGTCAGATTGCCGAAGGGCCGGTCCGGCACCCCGGCGCAGCGGGCCAGGTGGGTGCCCACCCGGATCCCCCGCTCCGCCAGGGCCGCCAGAAAGATGGCCCCGGCGGCCACCAGGGGGGCCGTCAGCCGCCCGGAGAAGTGGCCGCCGCCCCGGGGATCGTGGTATCCCTTGTATTTAATGGCCCCCGTATAGTCCGCGTGACCGGGCCGGGGGGTATTCGCTAAGTTGACATAATCTCCACTTCTGGCCTGGGTGTTGGGGATCAGAATGCAGAGGGGGGTGCCGGTGGTCCGGCCCTGCCATACCCCGCTGACGATGCGGAAGGGGTCCGGCTCCACCCGGGCCGTGGCGGTGGGTCCGGCGGGCCGCCGCAGGGCCAGCCGGTGGGCGATGAAGCCCTCCTCCACCTTCAGCCCGGGCCGCAGCCCGTCGATGACGCAGCCGATCTCCGGCCCGTGGCTCTCCCCGAAGAGGGTCAGGGTGACGTGGGTTCCGAATGTGTTGTTCATGGCAGAACCTCCGCTTCAGTTTTGCGCCAGCAGCATCAGGCGCGCACGCAGCTCTGCTGCCGTGAGCCTTTGAAATTCAAAACGCCCCGGTTCGGGAACGAAAACGCTTTCGATGCAGCCCTCCGGCCCGGCCTTTTTGTCGTGGACGACGGCCGCCATGACCCGCTCCGGGTCGATCTCGTGAAAGTTTACATAAGTCGGAAGCCCCAGCCGCTCCAGCACGGCCCGCAGCCGCTCCCGCAGGGGCGGGGCGCACATGGGCAGCATCCCCAGGGCGACGCATTCCCCGTGGAGCAGGCGGCCCTCCGCCGCGGCCTCGATGCCGTGGCCCAGGGTGTGGCCGAAGTTCAGCACCCGCCGCAACCCGGCTTCCCGCTCGTCGGCGGCCACCACGGCGGACTTGATTTTCAGACAGGCGGCGATGAGCTCCTCCGGGTCCCCATAGCCAGCCGGGTCCTCGAAGCGGGCGAAGAGGGCCGCGTCGTGGGTCAGGGCCATTTTCACCGCCTCCGCCAGGCCGTTGGCAAGCTGCCGGGGGGGCAGGGTGGCCAGGGTGTCGGGATCGATGACCACCGCCCGGGGCTGCCGGAAGAGGCCCACGGCGTTTTTGACCCCGTCCAGGTCGATGGCGGTCTTACCCCCCAGGGCGGCGTCCACCATAGCCAGCAGGGAGGTGGGGAAATAGCAGCAGTCGATGCCCCGCATATAGAGCCCCGCCGCCAGCCCCGCCAGATCGCAGACCACGCCGCCCCCCAGGGCGGCCACGCAGTCAGAGCGGGTGAGCCCCGCCGCCAGCATGGCGCGGAGCAGCTCCGTCAGCTGCTCCGGGGACTTGGAGGCCTCTCCCTGGGGCAGGGAATAGACCACGCAGCTCCGGCATTGCCCCGCCAGAGCGCCCACGTAGGGGGCCGGGATCCCGTCGTCGGTGACCAGGAAGATCCGCCCCTGCCGGGGCAGGACGGCCCCGGCCTCCGCCAGAGCCCCCCGGCGCAGCACGGGAGCCAAATCGGCCTGGGCTTCCCCCTGCCAGCGGCGGGACTCCACCAGCAGCGTCTCCAGCAGGCGGCCAAAATAGGGACGCAGCCGGGGATCCTCGATCCGGGCGGTATTCCGGGCCAGAAGCTCCGCCTCCCGGGCGGGGTCCCGCACCGGGCGTCCGTGGGCCCGCTTCCAGGCGCCGATTTCCGCCGCCGCGGCCATTCGCTCCGCAAACAGCCTTGCCAGCTCCGCATCAATGCGGTCGATCCGCGCCCGCGCGGCCTGCAGCTCCTCCACCGCATACACCCCCAAATGAACGTTCTGCCTGCATTATACCAGAGAAAGCGGCCAATTGCAATCCAAAATACGCCGCGCCGGGAAATCCCGAAAAGCTGTGAATACTGCTTGCATTTCCGCGCCTCATCCGATATAATAAGAAAAAATGAAGGTTTCAAGGAGATTTGCCATGGCCGAGGAAGAACAGTTTACCATGACGGTGGTGCAGATGAAGCGCCGCCCCCGGCCCGGCGCCGAAGCGCCGGAGGGGGAGCACGCGGCGGCTCCGCATCACAGCGGCGGGCACAGCCGGCCTCACGACAGCCCCCGCGGCGACAGGGAAGACAGCCCCTCGCACACCGTCCGGCGGCATTACAACGACTTTGGAACGGTGAATCTGGGAGTCCTGGAGGAGGAGCCGGACGCCGCGGCGCAGGCTGCCGGGGACGAGCCCTCCAAGGGCGCGCAGCAGCGGGCGTTCTATGACAAATATGACGCCGCGCTTCAAAGAAAATACAGCACCCGCAACAAGAGCAAGGTGACCCGGATTCTGGCGGCGGCGGCGCTGATGGCGCTGGTGGTGCTGCTGCTGGTCTTCGGCCTGGGCAGCCTGAGCCGTCAGACCGGGGAGACCCTGCCCAAACCCGAGGTGGAAACCATACCGATTGTCACGCTGGGATAGGCCCGGCGGAAAGGAGCAGCTATGCTGAACATTGAACATCTGACCAAACGCTACGGAGACAAGCTGGCGGTGGACGATCTGAGCCTGCATATCGCCCCTGGGGAGATTTATGGCTTTATCGGCCACAACGGAGCCGGCAAGACCACCACCCTGAAGGCCGCGGTGGGCATCCTGCAATTTGACAGCGGCAGCATCCGCATCCACGGGCGGGATCTGAAGCAGGATCCCATCGGCTGCAAGGCAGAGCTGGCCTACATCCCCGACAACCCGGATCTGTATGAGTTCATGACGGGCATCAAGTATCTGAACTTCATCGCGGACGTCTTCGGCGTCAGCGCGGAGGAGCGCCGCGCCCGGATCCGGGAGCTGGCGGACCGGCTGGAGCTCACCGCCGATCTGGCCCAGCCCATCTCCGCCTACTCCCACGGCATGAAGCAGAAGCTGGCGGTCATTGCCGCCTGGCTCCACCGGCCCAAGCTGATTCTGATGGACGAGCCCTTTGTGGGCCTGGATCCCAAGGCCTCCCATCTGCTGAAGCAGATGATGCGGGAGCACTGCGACCGGGGCGGCGCCATTTTCTTCTCCACCCACGTGCTGGAGGTGGCGGAAAAGCTCTGCGACAAGGTGGCCATCATCAAGCAGGGCCGCCTCATCCGTTCCGGCACCATGGAGGAGGTCCGGGGCGACGACTCTCTGGAGGAGGTCTTCCTGGAGCTGGAGGGCGAGTCATGCTGAGGGTACTGGTGAAAAAGGAGCTGAAGCAGATCCTGCTTCAGAGCTTCCTGCGCAGCAGAAAAGCGGGCAAAAACGGGAAAATGACCCGGCCCGGCAAGGGCATGATCGCCCTGTGGATCTTTCTGATCGTGTATCTGGTGGGCTTTTTCAGCTGGGGAGCCTGGATGCTGGGCACGCAGTTTCTGCCCCTGCCCGGCCTGGGCTGGCTCTATTACCTGCTCTTCGGGGCTGTGGCCCTCCTCTTCGGCGTCCTGGGCAGCGTATTCAGCACCTACTCCAGCCTGTATCTGGCCAAGGATAACGACCTGCTGCTGTCCCTGCCCATCCCGCTGAAGGATATCATCCTCTCCCGGCTGAGCGGCGTGTACCTCATGGGCCTGTTTTACTCCGCCTCCCTGTCTTTGCCTGCCGTAGTGGTGGGGCTGATCCAGTGCGGCTTCAGCCTGTCCCGGCTGCTGGGGGGCCTGCTCTGGGTGCTGGTGATCTCCCTGGTGGTCCTGGGCCTGTCCTGCCTGCTGGGCTGGGTGGTGGCCCGGGTCAGTCTTCGGCTGAAGAATAAGAGCTTCCTCATCGTGCTCTTCTCCCTGGCCTTTTTTGGGCTGTACTACGTGGTGTACTTCCGCCTCATGAACCATCTGCCAGAGCTGCTGGAGAAGGTCATGGGCTACGGCGAGGAGATCCGGGGGACGGTCAACCCCATCTACTACTTTGGCCGCATGGGGGAGGGCGACTGGCTTTCCATGCTGCTCTGGACCCTGGCCGTGGGTCTCTTCCTGGGGCTGGTGTGGCTGCTGCTGCGCCGCAGCTTCCTTTCGGTGGCCACAGCCTCCGGCGGCGGGAAGAAGGCTGTCTACCGGGAAAAGGCTGCCCATCAGGGCAGCGCCTCCGCCGCCCTGCTGCGGAAGGAGTGGTATCGCTTCTGCTCCAGCCCCAGCTATATGCTCAACTGCGGCCTGGGGCTGCTCTTCCTCCTGGGCCTGGGAATCTACCTGCTGATCAAGGGGAAGGAGCTGATGGCCATGCTGGCCCAGCTGCCCTTCTTCTCGCCGGCCTCCGGGATCCTCCCGGTGCTGGCCTGCGCGGCCTGCTGCATGATGAGCTTCATGGTGGACATCACGGCGCCCTCCGTGTCTCTGGAGGGCCGGAGCATCTGGCTGGTACAATCCCTGCCGGTGACAGCCTGGCAGGTCCTGCGGGCCAAGCTGACCCTCCAGCTTGCGCTGAGCACCCTGCCCACCCTCTTCTGCGGCCTGGTGGTGGCCCTTCTGATCCCGGCGACCACGGCCCAGCGGCTGCTGATTCTGGCAAACACCCTGCTCTTCATGCTGCTGATGGCTCTGCTGGGGCTGGCCCTGGGGCTGCGGCTTGCCAATCTGAACTGGACCAACGAGATGATCCCCATCAAGCAGAGCGCCGCCGTGGCCTTCACCATGATCGGCGGCATGAGCCTGGCGCTGGCCATGGGCGGCCTGTATCTGTGGTTCGGCATGGAGCTGGGGGCCACGGGCTGGATGAGCGTCAGCGCCCTGCTGCTGCTGGCCGGCGACGCGGCCCTGCTCCTCTGGCTTCGGGGCTCCGGCGCCCGGCGCTTCGAGCGTCTGACGGTGTAAGACCATGGAACGGCGCTATGAACGACTGCCCTACGAGCAGTATTTTCTGGATACCTCGCAGAACTACAATCACACGGAGCGCGCCGTCTGCCCCCTGGAATACGAGACCGTTTCCTATCCCTGCCGCGGTACGCTCCGGCGGCTGCTGGGCCTGCGCCATGAGGTGGACTACGCCTTCCGCTATGACCCGGAGCGGGACGTGATCCAGATCCACTTCCAGAAGACCACCGGGTTTATGGACTGGATTGCCAATTTTGAGTTCGCGGCCAATTACTACGACGCCATTTCCTTCGAGGACAGGCCCCTGCAGCTGCGGGTCCACCGGGGCTGGGCGGAGATGTATCTGGCGGCCAAACGGCAGGTCCGGGCCCAATGGCAGCTCCTCCATGAGGCCCATCCCACGGCGGAGACGGAGATCATCGGCTGGTCCCTGGGCTCCGGCCAGGCCATACTCTGCGCCCAGGATCTGAACTACAACTTCGGCCTCCGGTCCCGGCTCATCACCTACGGCAGCGTAAAGCCCTTCCGGGCCAGGGCAGGGGAGGCGGAGCTGCTGGCCCGCTACCTGGGCTCTGTCTGCGCCTCCTGCGAGAACTTTGCGGATCACAACGACATTGTCGGCTATATGCCCCCCTTCCGGGGCTGCACCGACATCCGCCGGGTCTGGGTCAGCTCGCGGAAGCGCAGCCTGCTCCGGCTGATGCAGCCGCGGCGCTATCACACCCACTACGACGACCCGGCCCTCTACCGGGAGCTGCCGGAGCGCTGAGGGCCGCGGAACAGGAAAGCAGGAGAACGCGTGGGCGTTCTCCTGCTTTGCGCTTATGGAGCATCAGATTTTTGCCTGGAGCCGGGCCAGCTCAGCCTTGGCCGTCTGCAGCTCCACCTCCTCGGTGAGGCCCCATTCCTGCTCCAGCAGCTTCACGATCCGGTCATAGGTCTCGGCAGCCTTCCGGTAATCGCCCCGGATCTCCCAGATGTCCGCAATGCCCATGAGCTCGTCCTGGAAGCGGGGCTTCCGGGGGGTCTTCTCAAAGGAGGCCTCGTAGTATTCGATGGCCTTGTCGTACTGGCACTTGCGGGCGTAGTACTGGGCGGCCTCAAAGAGATAGCCGGAGTCGTCGGGATGGGCCTGCACCAGCGCCTCCATAATCCGGTCTGCCGTGGGCTCGTCGAAGCGGGCCAGGGCGATGTGGGCCCGATAGACGTCCTTCAGCACGGGGTTGGCGTCCTCCACCTTATCCAGCAGGCCCAGATAGTGCTCCGCCTCGTCGGCCCGGTGGTCCGCCAGCAGGTTTTCGATCAGGTCGTACAGGGGCATCTTCATGCCGGGGTTGGCCTCCGCCAGCTCCCGGTAGAAGTCGATGGCCTTGTGGTGGTTGCCCATGTTCCAGTCCCAGACGGTGTAGTTCCCGGTCATCTGCAGCATATACTGGCAGCCCTTTTCGTTGGGGGCTCTGCGGATGGCCTCCTTGGCCCAGCGGCTGACCCGCTCCGCGTCGGCGTACATCCGGTGCCAGTAGAGATAGGCCAGCAGCTCCGTGGCCCGCTTTTGGTGGGTCTTGTCCCCCAGCTGCTCCTTCAGAAAGTCCTCATACTCCCGGAAGAGCTCCTGGGGCAGGTTCTTCTCGATGTCCAGGCTGTTCTCAATGCGGTTGAGCCGCTGCTCCGCGCTGAGATCGAAAAGCTCGTCGATGCTGACGCCGAAGGTCTCCGCCAGAACGGGCAGCAGGGTGATGTCCGGCAGGGCGGCGCCGGTCTCCCATTTGGACACCGCCTGGGCGCCGAGGCCCAGCTTCTCCGCCAGCTGCTCCTGGGTGAGCCCTGCCTTGAAGCGGAGCCTGCGAATCTTTTTGCCAAGTTCCATGATGTGTTCCTCCTGTTTGGTTTTGTTTTTTGCTTACGGCCTTATTATAGGGCAGAACTCTCAGAAACGCAATGGCGCGACAGGCGAATGGGCTCGCCTGTCGGTGGAGCGACGCCCCCGGAAAAATGGATTTTCATAATTCGTGAAAAAAACTGTTGACAAACGGACAGTTTTGTTATATACTAACTGAGCTTGAGCGCCCGACCACGTTCAGGCCGAAGCGGGGGCGACCGCCGCGGACAATTGAAGATGGAGTGGTATCGAAGCGGTCATAACGAGCACGACTGGAAATCGTGTGTACGTCAAAAGCGTACCGAGGGTTCGAATCCCTCCCACTCCGCCATGAAAAAACCGCCTTTTTGGCGGTTTTTTCCATGATACCGCGTTTTTTGCGCTGCGTTATTGATTTCAAAGAGAAAGACATATAGCCATGAAACAAAAAGTATCCCGCAGGGATCTGACGGAGGGCGTGGTGTGGAAGAAGCTGCTGCTGTTCTTCCTGCCCATCGCCGCCGGAACCTGTATCCAACAGCTCTATAACGCCGTGGACGGCCTCATCGTGGGCCGCTTCGTGGGCACCGTGGCCCTGGCTGCCGTGGGGGGCAGCTCGGCCCAGATCATCAATCTGCTCATCGGCTTCTTCGTGGCCATCACCTCCGGGGCCTCGGTGGTCATCGCCCAGGTCTACGGGGCGGGCCGGGAGCGGGACGTGCGGCTGGCCGCCGGAAACGCCATCGCGGTTTTTGCCCTGATCGGCGTGGTCCTGGGCTGCCTGGGGGTGGTATTCGCCCCGGCCATGCTCCGGCTGCTGAACACCCCGGCGGACACCCTGCCCGACGCCATTCTCTATCTGCGGATCTATTTCGTGGGCGTGCCCTTCATCCTGGTGCTGAACATGGAGTCCAATATGCTCCGGGCGGTGGGGGACTCCGTCAGTCCCTTTGCCTACATGGTGGCGGGCTGCGTCACGAATATCCTGCTGGACGTCCTCTTCGTCCTGGTCTTCGGCTGGGGCACCGCGGGGGTCGCCGTGGCCACGGTGCTGGCCCAGGTGCTGAACATGGGTCTGCTGACCTGGAAGCTGCTGTGCACCAAGGAGAGCTACCGCCTCTCCCTCCGGGAGCTGAAGCTCCACGGCCTGTATCTGAAAAACATGCTGCGCCTGGGTATCCCGGCGGGGCTGCAGTCCTCCATGTACGCCGTCTCCAACATGATCATCCAGGTGGGCGTCAACTCCCTGGGCACCGTGGTGGTGGCCTCCTGGGCCATGACGGGCAAGACCGACGGCATCTTCTGGGCCGTCAGCAACGCCCTGGGGGCGGCCATCACCAGCTTCGTGGGCCAGAACCGGGGGGCTGGCCGGGAGGATCGGGTGAAGCTCTGCGTCAAGGAGGGCATGATCCTCTCCACCGTCATCACCGTGAGCCTCAGCGGCCTGATTATGCTGACGGGGCGGCCGCTGCTCTTCATTCTGACGGAGGACCAGGCGGTGCGGGACACCACCTGGCTCATGATGATCTACTTCGTGCCCTGGTACTTTACCTGGGTAGTGATCGAGGTGCTCTCGGCGGTGCTCCGGGGCAGCGGCGACGCGGTGCGCCCGGTGATCATCATCGGCCTGGGGATCTGCCTGATGCGGATGCTCTGGATCTGGACCCTCTTCGCCCGGATCCACACCCTCTTCGTCCTCTGCCTCTGCTATCCGGTGTCCTGGACCCTCACCAGTCTGGTGATGTACCTCTACTACCGCAAGGGCAGCTGGCGGCAGCGGGGCAGCCTGGTGCTGGACGCAAAATGAAAAGAGGCAGGAGCCCGGCTCCTGCCTCTTTTTGCGCCTGCTCAGGCGTTGAATACGTATCGGTCCAGGCGCTCGAAGGCCTCCCGGACCACCGCCTTGGGCAGGGCCAGGTTCATGCGGATGCCCCAGGGATCCAGGAACATGCCGCCGTCCTGCCAGGCCACCCCCACGTCGGTGCCCAGCTTTTGCAGTTCCTCCGGGGTCCTGCCGTGGGATCTGCACCAGGCCTCGCAGTGGAGGAAGAGCATATAGGTCCCCTGGGGCTTCATCAGGCTGACGCCCGCGAAGCGCTCCCGGATGAAATCATACGCGAAATCGACGTTCTCCGTCAGCACCTGCCGCAGCTCGTCCACCCAGAGCTGCCCGGCCTCGCCGTAGGCGCCGATCAGGGCGTGCATGGACAGCACGTTCATGGAATTGTAGTGGCACAGGGAGCTCTCCTTGGCCTGCCGGTCCCGGAGCCAGTCGTTGTAGATGACGTGGTAGCTGCCGACGAGGCCCGCCAGGTTGAAGGTCTTGGAGGGGGCGTACATGGCCGCCGTGTGCTCCCGGGCCCAGGGGCTCACGGACTGGGTGGGGATGTGCCTGTGGTCCGCCAGGGTCAGATCGGACCAGATCTCGTCGGAGACCACCCAGACCCCGTGCTTCTCAAAGATCTCCAGGGCCCGCTCAAGCTCCCAGCGCTCCCAGACCCGGCCGCAGGGATTGTGGGGGCTGCAAAAAATCGTGGCGTGGATGTGCCTGTCCACGATTTTGCGCTCCATGTCCTCGTAGTCGAGGCGCCACACCCCCTGCTCGTCCCGGTACATGGGGTTGTGGACGATCTCGTAGCCGTTGTTCTCCAGCACGTGGGTGAAGCCCACGTAGGTGGGGCTCTGAACCAGCACCGGGTCGCCCCGGGAGCAGAGCACGTTCAGGGTGGAGATCACGCCTCCCAGCACGCCGTTTTCGTAGCCGATGTGCTTTTTTTCCAGGCCGCTGACCCCGTTGCGGAGCCGCTGCCAGTCGATGATGCTGCGGTAGTAAGCCTCCGAGGGCTCGAAGTAGCCGAAGGCCGGGTGCTCCGTCCGCCGGATCACCGCCTCCTGAATGGCCGGGCAGGCCAGAAAATTCATGTCCGCCACCCACATGGGGATCAGAGAAAAGCCCTCCTTGGGCCCCGCCGGAGCAAAGCCCCCGGGCTGGCCCACCATATCCACCGCGATGGCGTCCTTCCCCCGCCGGTCCGGCAGGGTGGTGAAATCGTAACGCATGGCAGCCTCCTGTCCTTGAGATTTGTCCCTATTATACCACAGATCCGGCAAAAAGCAAAGAGAGATCTGCGCCGCGACGGCAGAATTGCCGCCCCAGCCCACAGAAAAAGCGCCCGGATCGGGCGCTTTTTCTATGAGGGGAGGGGATCAGTCCTTGACAATCTCCTTCAGCCCGCCGGCCAGGGCGGCGAGGCCCTGCATGTCGGAGGGGATGATGAGCTTGGTGGCCTGGCCGTCGGCCACCTTCTGCATGGCCTCCAGAGACTTCAGCTTGATGACCTGGGCGTTGGGGTTGGCCTCGTTCAGGAGCTTCAGAGAGTCCGCGGTGGCCTTCTGCACGGCCAGAATGGCCTGGGCCTGGCCCTCGGCCTTGAGGATGGCGGCCTGCTTCTCGGCCTCGGCCTTCAGAATGGCGGCCTCCTTCTCGGCGCTAGCCTTCAGAATGGCGGATTCCTTCTGGCCCTCGGCCACCAGAATGGCGGAGTGCTTCTGGCCCTCGGCCTGGAGAATGGCCTGGCGGCGGTCACGCTCGGCCTTCATCTGCTTCTCCATGGAGTTCTGAATGTCGGCGGGAGGCAGGATGTTCTTCAGCTCCACCCGGTTGACCTTGATGCCCCAGGGGTCGGTGGCCTCGTCCAGAATGGCCCGCATCTTGGTGTTGATGACGTCGCGGGAGGTGAGGGTCTGGTCCAGCTCCAGGTCGCCGATGATGTTACGCAGGGTGGTGGCGGTGAGGGTCTCCATGGCGATCATGGGCTGCTCCACGCCGTAGGCGTAGAGCTTGGGGTCTGTGATCTGGAAGTAGACCACGGTGTCGATTTGCATGGTGACGTTATCCTTGGTGATCACGGGCTGGGGGGGATAGTCCAGGACCTGCTCCTTCAGGGTGACCTTCTTGGCGATGCGGTCGATGAAGGGGGTCAGGACGTGGAAGCCCACGCCCCAGACGGCGCGGAAGGCGCCAAGGCGCTCAATGACGTAGGCGTGGGACTGCTTGACCACGTGGATGTGCTTGGCCAGGATGCCCAGAACCACCAGGACGATGGCCGCGATGATGATGTACTTGACGTAATCCATGTTTGTTTCCTCCTGTAGTTGGTTTGATGGACGAACTTATTCGCTGCGAACAAAGGCGGGAGTCACCATGAGCTTGACGCCCTCCACGGACTGGACCTCCACCACCATCCCGGCGGGAATGCGGGTGTTGTTGGCGGCCCGGGCGGTCCAGGTTTTGCCCTCCAGCCGGACGGTGCCGCTGCCGGCCAGATTGTCGATGACCTCTGTAACCACGGCCTCCTTGCCCAACAGGGCGTCTACGTTGGTGGGAACCTTGTGGGGCTCCACAAACTTCCGCAGGAAGGGACGAAGCGCCAGGAGCATCAGCAGGGAAACCAGAGCGAAGATCAGCACCTGCAGCCAGATCGCGGCGTCCAGCAGAGCGGCGATCAGAGCCGCCAGGGCTCCCGCGACAAACCACAGGCTGATCAGCGCCACGGTGCTGAGCTCGATGACCAGAAATCCGACGGCGAGAATGATCCATAGAATTGCCATAAAGTACCCTCCTTTCCATGATTATTCTACAGCGATTTCAGCGGCTTGTCAATGGGGGATTTCGGGAAAGACAGGCCGCCGCGCACGCTGGATCAAACAAAAAAACCCACGCGCAGGCCGAAGCCTTCACATGAGTCTTGCGCTTCCAGGCAGTCCGGCGGGAAACCCGCGGGATGACGTCGCTGCCTCCGCGGCTCCGCCGCGGCGCTACTCCCTCAAGAGCAGTTTGATTGTAGCCTAATTATATCATATCCCCGGCCCTTGTCAAGTACCCGGCGGAAAAATATTTTCAGCCGCTCCGGCGTCAGTTTTTTCGCTTCGGGCTTGCTTTTTGGAGAATTATCCATTATATTGTTACAAGAAACACCGCCCCGGCGCGGCTGCCAGAGGCGCCGGGGCAAGCGGAGGCGTCTATGATTTGTTTTCTCACCAGCCGCACCGATATGCCCGGCTCGGACGGTTTCCGGATCAACCCCGCCAACGGGCTCCTGGCGGAGCTCCGGCGGGCCCTGCCTCGGCCCCTGCGGATGCTGCAGATCTGCTCCGACCCGGACTCCCATGCGCGCACGGACTTCTACGCCGGGTGTCTGCGGGACAGTCTGGAAAACGCCGGATTCTCCGTGGCATCCTCTCAGGTCCTGGACGGGCGGAACGAGGCGGAGGCCCCGGCCCTGATCGCCCGGGCGAACCTGCTGATCCTCAGCGGCGGACACGTCCCCACCCAAAACCGCTTCTTCCAAAAAATCGGCCTGCGGGCCCTGCTGCGGAGCTTTGACGGGGTGCTGGTGGGCATCAGTGCCGGGTCCATGAACTGCGCGGAGCTGGTCTACGCCATGCCGGAGGAGCCGGGAGAGACCCTGGACCCCGCCTATCAGCGCTTCCTGCCGGGTCTGGGGCTGACGAAGAAAATGCTGCTGCCCCACTACCAGGAGATCAAGGACGATCTGCTGGACGGGCTGCGGGTCATGGAGGACGTGGCCTGCCCAGACAGCATGGGCCGGGTCTTCTATTGCCTGCCCGACGGCAGCTACCTCCGCATCGAAAACGGGCAGGAGGAGCTTCGGGGCGAGGCCTGGCGTCTGGCGGACGGCGTCCTCACCGCCCTTTGACAGGCCCCGGAGGGCTTCTCCCGCCATGGGAGCGCTTTTCGGGTATCACACACGCTTACTTTATTGCAAACGGAGTCGCTTATGTCTGATTTATTTACTTTTTCCGTTCCCTGCCTCTTCGGCCTGGAGGGCCTGGTGGGGGACGAGCTGCGGCGGCTGAGCCTGGAGGGCGTCCGGGTGGAGAACGGCCGCGTGCTCTTTGAAGGAGGTCCCGAGGCCCTGGCGACGGCCAATCTGCGTCTGCGGATGGGGGAGCGGGTGCTGCTGCGGCTGGGGGCCTTCCCGGCCCGGAGCTTTGAGGAGCTCTTCCAGGGGGTCAAGGCCCTGCCCCTGGAGGATTTCATCCCCAGAGACGGCAGATTCCCCGTGAAGGGCCACTGCCTGAGCTCCCAGCTCCACTCCGTCCCGGACTGCCAGGCCATCGTCAACAAGGCCGCCGCGGACCGGCTGGGGCAGCGCTACGGCCTCAAGCGCATGCCGGAGACCGGGGCCCTCTACCAGCTCCAGTTCTCCATCATGAAGGACCAATGCGAGCTCTTCCTGGACACCAGCGGCGCGGGGCTCCACAAGCGGGGCTACCGGGCCGTGGGCAACGACGCCCCCCTGCGGGAGACCCTGGCCGCCGCCCTGGTGACCCTGGCCCGCTACCGGGGCCGGGACTTCTTCTGGGATCCCTTCTGCGGCAGCGGCACCATTGTGATCGAGGCCGCCCTCATGGCCCTGAACCGGGCCCCCGGTCTGAACCGGAGCTTTTCCGCCCAGAGCTGGGGCTTCGTGCCGGAAAGCGCCTGGGAGCAGGCCCGGCAGGCGGCAAGGGACGGGGAGTTCCGGGGGGAGTACCGCATCCTGGGCTCCGATATCGACCCCGAGAGTCTGAACATCGCCATTTCCAACGCCAAAAAGGCCGGGGTGGGGAAGCTGATCCGCTTCGAGGAGGCGGACGCCACCAAGCGGGACCTGCCCGCGGAAAAGGGCCTTATCGTCTGCAACCCGCCCTACGGCGAGCGGATGCTGGAGCAGCGCGGCGCCCAGCGGCTCTACCGGGCCCTGGGGAAGCACCTGCGCTACGCCGACGGCTGGCAGAAGTTCATCATCTCCTCGGAGCCGGAGTTTGAGCACTACTTCGGCCGCCGGGCGGACAAGCGGCGGAAGCTGTATAACGGGATGATACAGTGTAATCTCTTTCAGTATACGGGAATCAGGGATCAAGGATCAAGGATCAGGGGTGAATAAGCTTGAAGCACCTATTTATCATCAACCCGGCGGCGGGGAAGTACGACCACACGGAGGAGCTCTCCGCGAAAATCCGGGGGCTCTGGGAGCCCCTGGGGCTGGACTATGCCATTCAGGCCTCCAAAAAGCCCGGCGACTGCACCGCCATTGCCCGTGAGGCCGCCGCCTCGGGGGAGGAATACCGCCTTTACGCCTGCGGCGGCGACGGCACGCTGAACGAGGTGATCACCGGCGCGGCGGGGGCGCCCAATCTGGCCGTGACCCATCTGCCCTGCGGCTCCGGCAACGACTTTGTCAAGAACTTCAGCGAGCCCGCAGCCTTCTCAGACCCGGCGCGGCTGCTGGAGACGGAGGAAACGCGGCTGGATCTGATCCAGGTGGGGGAGAGCTACAGCCTCTCCATCTGCTCCATGGGCATCGACGCCCGGATCGGTACCTCCATCCAGGACTACAAGCGCCTGCCCCTGCTGACGGGCCACGGAGCTTACAATCTCTCCACGCTGGTGAATCTCATCAAGGGCATCCATCGGCACTACCGGGTGGAGATCGGGGGGCAGACCATCGACGACCGCTTCACCCTGATCTGCGTCTGCAACGGACGCTTCTACGGCGGCGGCTACGAGCCCGTCCCCCAGGCCCGGCCCGACGACGGGAAGCTGGAGGTGCTGCTGGTGAAGAAGGTCTCCCGGCTCCAGGTGGCGGGCCTCATCGGCAAGTACAAGGCGGGCCGCTACGCGGAGTTCCCGGCCCTGTTCCGGCACTTTTCCACCGACCGGCTGATAATCCACTGCGACCGGGAGGAAGTGGTGAATCTGGACGGGGAGGCCCGCTGGGGCAAGGACGTGGAGATCCGCCTTTCCGACAAAAAGCTCCGCTTTTTCTACCCCAAGGGGCTCATTCTGGGACGCGGATAAATAATGTGAATATGGCGCGGAAAATTTTCATAAATTTCCCGCGCCTCATTTTTTTCATTTCGTCATTTTCCCGAAATTTTCAAACATTGTCCGACTTTGTTGATTTTTGTACATGGCTTATGTATAATAAAGCGTAAAACCCAGGCGTCATTCGTTTGTTCATCGTAATCTGACCGAAAAGGAGAATCTGATTCATGAGAACCATCGGAACAGTCGTGCGGGGCGTGCGCGCGCCCATCATCCGTCAGGGCGACGACATCGCCGCCATCACCGCGGCCTCGGTCCAGGCCGCCTGGCAGGAAGCCAACATCACCCCCAGAGACCGGGATGTGGTGGCCGTCACCGAATCCGTCGTGGCCCGCTCCCAGGGCAACTACGCCGGCATCCGGCAGATCGCCGCGGACGTCAAGGCCAAAACCGGCGGCGGCACCGTGGGGGTTGCCTTCCCCATTCTGAGCCGCAACCGCTTCTCCCTGCTGCTGAAGGGCATCTCCCTGGCCTGCAGGAAGGTGGTCCTGCTGCTGTCCTACCCCTCCGACGAGGTGGGCAATCATCTGGTGGACATTGACCTGCTGGACGAGGCCGGGGTCAATCCCTACACCGACACCCTGACGGTGGCCCAGTTCCGGGAGAAGTTCGGCCATATCCTCCACCCCTTCACCGGCGTGGACTACATCGACTTCTACGCCGAGCTCATCAGCTCCTGCGGGGCCGAGGCGGAGATCCTGCTGGGCAACCGGGTTCAGACCCTGGTTCCCCTCTGCGACGCCGTCATCACCGCCGATATCCACAGCCGGGCCCGCTCCAAGCGGCTGCTGAAGGCCGCGGGCTGCAAGTGCGTCCTGGGCCTGGACGATCTCATGACCGCCTCCGTGGAGGGCAGCGGCTTCAACGAGACCTACGGCCTGCTGGGCTCCAACAAGGCCACCGAGGAGACCGTCAAGCTCTTCCCCAGAGACTGCACCGCCGTGGCGGAGCGGATCTCCCGGCTGCTCTCCGAGGCCTCCGGCAAGCAGATCGAGGCCATGGTCTACGGCGACGGCGCCTTCAAGGATCCCGTGGGCAAGATCTGGGAGCTGGCCGACCCCGTGGTGAGCCCCGGCTATACCAAGGGCCTGGGCGGCACCCCCAATGAGCTGAAGCTGAAGTACCTGGCCGACAACGACTTCGGTGATCTCTCCGGCGACGCGCTGCGCAAGGCCATCGAGGAGCGCATCCGGGCCAAGACCGGCGAGTCCCTGGTGGGCAATATGGCCGCCCAGGGCACCACCCCCCGTCAGCTCACGGATCTGATCGGCTCTCTCTGCGATCTGACCTCCGGCTCCGGCGACAAGGGCACTCCCATCATCTACATCCAGGGCTACTTCGACAACTACACCAACGAGTAAGACGACCCGCCGCCGCCCACCGTGAAAAGGAGAACGCTATGCTCATTCGTTCCGCAAAAGAAGACGTCAAGTACGTGATGCACAGCCGCGAGGAGATTGCCGCCCGGGTCCGGGAGCTGGGCCGGGAGCTGACGGAGAAATTCGGGGATAAGAAGCCTCTGATGCTCTGCGTGCTCCGGGGCGCCGCCTTCTTCTTCACCGACCTGTGCAAGGAGATGGACTGTCTGATGGACATGGACTTCATCTCCGCCTCCAGCTATTTCAAGGGCACCAAATCCACCGGCACCGTCCATCTGGTGAAGGATACCGACATCAACATGGAGGGCCGCCACGTCATCGTGGTGGAGGACATCATCGACTCCGGCCTGACCCTGGAGTACCTGGTGAAGCTCTTCCAAACCCGGAACCCCGCCTCGGTCACCACCGTCTCCCTGCTGGACAAGGTGGTGGACAAGCCGGAGCGCTTCCAGGTGGACTACTACGGCTTCAAGATCCCCGACGAGTTCGTCATCGGCTACGGCCTGGACTACGCGGACTACTACCGCAATCTGCCCTACATCGGCGTCCTCAAGGAAGAGTGCTACCAATAGGAGGTTCCCATGCAAGCATTAAAAGACCGCATCAAAAACGAGGGCAAGATCCTGCCCGGCAGCATCGTCAAGGTGGACGGCTTCCTGAATCACCGGGTAGACTGCGCCTTCATGGGCCAGCTGGCGGATGAGTTCGCCCGCATCTTCGACCTGTCCCAGGTGGACGTGGTCCTCACCGCCGAGGCCAGCGGCATCGCCCTGGCTTCCATCTGCGCCTTCAAATGGGGCAAGCCCATGATCTTTGCCAAGAAGGCCAAGTCCGACAACATCGAGGGCGGCCTGTACAAGAGCGAGATCATGTCCTACACCTACAAGAAGAAGGTCACCTTGATCCTCTCCAAGCAGTGGCTCACCCCCGGCACCCGGGTCCTGGTCATCGACGACTTCATGGCCCGGGGCGAGGCCGTCAGGGGTCTCTGCAACCTGGTGGAGGAGGCCCAGGCCCAGCTGGTGGGCGTGGGCATCGCCGTGGAAAAGGGCTTCCAGGGCGGCGGCGACCGGCTGCGGGATATGGGCGTCAACTACCACGCCCTGGCCGTCATCGAGGAAGCCGAGCCCGATCATATTGTCTTCCGCGAGGACTGATCTCCACTGTAGGGGGCAGCGTCCCCGACGCCCCGCCCCCGATCCATAAACAGAAAAACAGGAGGAACATACATGAATTACGATTATACCACCAACGTCAGGCCCGAATCCATGGAGCGCATCACCACCCCCGCCCTGGCCCAGGCCTTTGTGGCGGAGCAGATCGAAGCCCTGCGGGCCCAGATCGGAGACAAGAAGGTCCTGCTGGCCCTCTCCGGCGGCGTGGACTCCTCCGTGGTGGCCGCCCTGCTGATCCAGGCGGTGGGCAAGCAGCTCACCTGCGTCCACGTCAACCACGGCCTGCTGCGGAAGGGCGAGCCCGAGCAGGTCGTCGAGGTATTCCGGAATCAGATGAAGGCCAATCTGGTCTACGTGGACGCGGTGGACCGCTTCCTGGACAAGCTGGCCGGCGTCTCCGAGCCCGAGCAGAAGCGCCATATCATCGGCGCCGAGTTCATCCGCGTCTTCGAGGAGGAGGCCCGGAAGCTGGAGGGCATCTCCTTCCTGGCCCAGGGTACCATCTACCCCGACATTCTGGAGTCCAAGGTGGGTGTCAAGGCCCATCACAACGTGGGCGGCCTGCCCGAGGATCTGAACTTCGAGCTGGTGGAGCCCGTCAAGCTGCTGTATAAGGACGAGGTCCGCATGGTGGGCAAGGCCCTGGGTCTGCCCGACAATATGGTCTTCCGTCAGCCCTTCCCCGGCCCCGGCCTGGGGGTGCGCTGCGTGGGCGCCATCACCCGGGACCGCCTGGAGGCGGTGCGGGAGTCCGACGCCATCCTCCGGGAGGAGTTCGCCAAGCACGGCCTGGACGAGAAGGTCTGGCAGTACTTCACCGTGGTGCCCGATTTCAAGACCACCGGCATCCGGGACGGCCAGCGCAGCTATGACTGGCCCGTGGTCATCCGTGCGGTCAATACCGTGGACGCCGTCACCGCCCAGCCCGCGGAGCTGAACTTCGCCTTCGTCCAGAAGCTGGTGGCCCGCATCACCGCCGAGGTCCCCCACGTCAACCGCGTCCTCTGGGACGTCACCCCCAAGCCCAGCGCCACCATCGAGTGGGAATAATGCAGGTTTTGGCTTAATAAAATGTGCTGAATTATCCTGAATAGCTTTATACAGCAGGCATTCTTCTGAGTGCCTGCTGTATTTATGTTATCAGCGCTGATAACAATTTGATAACATTATATTGTGTTGCGAAATGTGCATAGGATCATGATAGACGGCTGCTCTATTATTTCTTTTTACCGCAAAGCATGAAAATCTTACTGCCAGTAGGAAAAATAAAATCCGATTGATACGACTGGTCCGTTGAATTTCCGGTTCCGATGCTTTATAATCATCTACAGAAGTACAAAGGAGGTGGGCAAATGAAGATGATGCTGGCAGAAAACATCCGCACCTTCCGCAAGGAACGGTCGCTGACCCAGGAGCAGCTTTCCAAAGCGCTGGGGGCGACGGCAATGGACGGTGTCGATTATGCGATAAACCAATTTGATAATGAAGAGCTTACCGCTCTTTGGAAATCCCTCATTGAACAGGAGAATCATCATGAATAAGAAAGAAATCAAGGCGCTGCGGCGCCCTTTTCTCAAAGAACTGTTTCGGAATAACAAGTTCAATTTGGCGATGACGGTGATCGCATCCCTGTTCGGCGCAGCGGCAGAGCTGGTGATCTCCTGGCTCATCAAGGAGGTCGCCGACCTGATCTCCGGAGAATGCCCCTACGGTTTCGCCACGCTGCTGATCATCACGGGAGGCGCGTTTGCGCTGTTTGGACTGGGATGGATTCTGGACAGGACGTTCCTCTCTGAGTTCCGCGCAAAGGCAATGAAGCAGTATCGGGAATACGTTTTTGACCGGCTTATGGAAAAAGGCATTCAGGCTTTCTCTGGCGAGGACAGCTCGCTCTATATCTCTGCGCTCTCCAACGACGTAAACACTATCGAAACGGACTTCATCGGACGGCTGCAGAGCACGATACAGGTCGGCATCGCGTTTGTCGGCGCGCTGGGCCTCATGCTGTGGTACAGCCCGCTGCTGACGCTGATCGCCATCGGTTTCTCCCTGCTGCCCATCATCGTCTCCTTGGTTTTGGGGAACAAGGCGGCAATCGCGGAAAAGAGCGTTTCCGATCAAAAAGAGCGCTATACCGGCATGCTGAAGGACGCACTCATGGGTTTCTCTGTGATTAAGAGCTTTAAGGCGGAGAAAAGCATTGCCAGATTGCATGATCACAGCAACGCTAACGTAGCGGAAGCCTCGAAAAAACGCACGAAGGTGAACGTGCTGGTAAGCTATTCCTCAGGCTTCGCAGGCGCGGTCCTGCAGTTCGGCGTGTTCTTTGTGGCCGCCGCACTGGCACTTTCCGGCAAGGGGATCACGGCAGGTACCGCCATCGTATTCGTTCAGCTGCTGAACTACGTACTGGGCCCCATCCAGGCGTTCCCGACGTTCTTCGCCGGCATGATGTCCGCCTGCGGTCTTATCGACAAGCTGGCGCAGGCGCTGAACAAGCATGTTTCCGAAGAGGGCGAGCAGATCCCGCCGCAGCTCACCGAGGGAATCTCGGTCAAGGATCTCGCGTTTGCCTATGAAGAAGGAAAGCCTGTGCTGTGTGACGTGGACATGGAACTGCGCGCCGGCGGCTGCTACGCCCTGGTGGGCGGCTCCGGCAGCGGCAAATCGACGATCCTGAATCTGCTGATGGCGTCCTCGAAAAACTATCAGGGCGAGATTCTCTATGACGGAAAAGAGCTCAAAACCGTTTCCGCCAGTTCGCTCTACGACCTCGTGTCCATCATTCAGCAGAGCGTGTTTGTATTCAACAGCACGATTCGCGACAACATCACCATGTTCTCCGAATTCCCAGAAGAGGAGATCGACCGTGCCGTGCGGCTGTCTGGGCTGAAAAAGCTCATGGACGAAAAGGGTGCGGACTATCTCTGTGGGGAGAACGGCTCCGGCCTCTCCGGCGGCGAGCGGCAGCGGATTTCCATTGCCCGGGCGCTGCTGCGGAAGACCCCGGTACTCCTTGTGGACGAGGCCACGGCGTCCCTGGACGCGGAGACCTCCTTTGAGGTGCTGGACGCCATTCTGAAGCTGGACGGCTACACCCGCGTCATCGTCACTCACGACCTGGATGAAAACATTCTTCGCCGCTGTACCAGTCTGTTCGCACTGAAAAATGGCGAGGTTTCGGAACAAGGGACTTTCGGAGAACTTATGGAGCAGAATGGCTATTTCTATTCGCTGTTCACCGTCTCCCAGAGATAACCGTATTTCCTCAAGGCATCTTGAAATTGGGCTGTGTTTTGGTATAATAACAGTGCTATTATCCGCAGCAGTTCCCCTTCTCTGTTATCAACGCTGATAACAAAATGATAACAGGAGGGGTGATAGGCTGGATCATATGGATATATCAAATAATCAGAGGAGCCACGAACAGGACGAACATCATTTCCTAAACAGAATCAGTTAAGTCCTGTCGAGTGGGGAAAAAAATTAAGTGTTTCAGAGTCCCGATTTTCCTTGATTTTTCAAGGAAAATCGGAATTTTGTTTTTTCCGTGGCGAATGAGCCACAGGGGACGGCCAGGGGAAATTTGGAATTGAAACTTGAAAGTTGGTAATTGAAAATGATGTTTTCAATTACCATTTGGAAACATTAATAATGGGGACGGGGGATGCGGCGACGCGGAGCAAGGGCCACGCCAGTGTGTGGATTGCCACGACCAGTCTGCGGACTGGTCTCGCAATGACAATATCGGGATGTTCCCCGCCGTAGGGGCCGGGTCCCCCGGCCCGTGCCTCTAAGCACCGACAAGACGACAGGCAACAGGAGAACGGTGTTCGCGCTCCTGCTGCCTGTTGCTTTTTGATCCCTGTGATATTGATTGCGCTTCTATAAGATACAACGCTTTGATAATTGTAAGACAATGGCGTACAAACAAGAAATAATAAATTCGGGAAGATACCGCGCGAAGGAACCATCATGCTGGGTATTCCTACTGCGGCAGACCATCAGCGACCCCGGAAGCAAGCCCGGAAGGGTATCGTATAGAATACTCCTGACTTAAAATGTTGTAATTGTAATGTTGTAATAAAGGTTTGAAAATGTTCTAGGGATTATTGAAATAGTTCTCAAACCCTCTTTTACATCATTCTTTACACCCTTGTTTACAGGAGAGCACAGAGAACCGTCCAAAACCGCTGAAAAAGTCTGTATCAAGGGAATAAGCATGCCGAAAACCGTGCCACAGGAGACGGTCCTCTGCGTTGTTTTTGCTTCCGTGTTTTTCTTCTTCCGGGAGGGCCGAAGCCCATCCGGGTGCTGTTTTCCGCTGGAAAAATGGTTGATTATGCCGGAAAACAAGGGGAAATCCGCGCTTCATGGCAGCGCAGACCGGGCTTCTGCGGAAACCGAGGCAAGAACGCAGCGACAACCGAGCTCCCCCGCAAAGCCTTCCTCTTGAGGGGAAGGTGCCCCCGCAGGGGGCGGATGAGGTGGCGTCCCGACAAGCAACACTGCCATTCCAACGCAGCAAGGAACGACACCCCACCTCATCCGTCCTCCAGCTTGCGTGAGACGCCGGAGTCCACCTTCCCCTCCAGGGGAAGGCAATGGGACGCCGGGCAGTCAATGACCTCCCCTACGGGCGGGCGGGGCGTATGGCCGGCAGATTGCCGGCGCTACAGGCGGGCGCGGGCGAGGAACGCGGACGGCTGAGAGCCGTCCCTACACGCGGTCGGTGCGGGGAAGGGCGGGACGGGGAACCCGTCCCCTACGGGCGGGCGGGGCGTATGGCCGGCAGATTGCCGGCGCTACAGGTGGGTGCGGGCGGGGAACGCGGAGGGCTGAGAGCCGTCACCACGGGCGGGCTGCAGCGGGCGCGGGAGCTGTCCCTTGACATGCTGTGTGTTCCGTGCTATAATCCAGACAATTATTCCGGCTTGCCCGGCATACAACAGGAGGAAGCTATGAAACAATTCATCAGCCTTATTCTGGCGGTGCTGCTCCTTGCCGCCCTGCTGGCGGGCTGCGGCGAGACCCCCAAAGAGAGCACCAGTGCGCCTCAGACCACGGAAGCTCCGGTGACCACCACCCAGCCCGGGGAGGAGCCCCCGGCTCCTCTGGACGTGGAGGCCTTTTTGCGGCAGCTGACGGCGGAGCATCCCGAGGCAAACGCCGAGGCCCTCTGCGCCGCTATTCTGGAGAGCCCCTATTTCACCATGTTCCAGTCGGAGAACACCGAGTTCTATTTCCCCGGCCTGCAATTTGAGTACCGGCCCAAGAACGTGGACGAGGCCTCCTGCGTGGTGGACTATATGGGCGGCAGCGGCGCTCTGATCTACGTTTTCGTGCCGGAGCAGGACGCCGATCCCCAGGCCCTGGCCGCCGCCCTCAAGGAAAACGCCATGCCCGAGTGGATGAACTATGAAAAGCCCCTGGCGAACGTGGAGTCCTGGGTCATCGAGGGCAAGGTCTTCCTGGCCATGTACCCCGACAATATGCTGCCCGTGGAGGGCCCCATCGCCGGACAGGCCAGAGATTTCGTGGAGCTCTTCCACAGCTATCTGGCGGAGCACCCCGAAGCGGACTGCCAGGAGCTGGCGGCCTATTTCGCCACCCACCAGAAGATCTGCGGCATGGATTCCTACAAGGTCCAGGAAGGACGGCTCACCGGTTTCGGGGACTTTGAGACCGAGACCGAGATCAAGGGCTTCCGGGACGGCGCCGTCTTTACCCCCCAGATGTCCCCCAGCACCTTCATCGGCTATGTGTTCCGCCCCAGCGAGGACGCCGAGGCCTTCATCGCCCTGCTGCGGGAGAAGGCCAACCTGGCCTGGAACGTCTGCGTGGAGGCCAACACCGTCATCACCGAAGCCGACGGCGGCCTGGTGCTTTTCATGATGTGCACCGAGTAAGCCCGGACGGCGGAAACGAAACAGAAAAGCCTCTCCGCAAAGCGTTCTTCGCTTTGCGGAGAGGCCTTTTTGACTTTGGTACGCGGGTCAGACCCGCAGCAGGCCTCGCCAGCCCCGGACGGAGTAGTAGGAGTCCGCCCCGTTGTGGAAGGTAAAGACCAGACCGCAGCGGCGCTCGCAGAAGAGGGCTTCGCCCATTTTCCGCAGGCCCGGCGGCGTGTCGATCCAGCTGGAGCTCTTGAGGTCAAATTCCATCCGCCTTTGCAGGCTGCGGTATTGCTCCTCGCTGAGCAGGGAGAGCCCCAGGGCCTGGGCCTGCTCCAGAGCGCTGCCGCTGGGGGGATTCTTCTTCCGCTTGCGCAGAGCCTCCCCGTCGTAGCAGAGGCTCCGGCGTCCGAGGGGGCTCTCCGGGGCGCAGTCGCAGAAGAGGTAAGCGCCGCTGTCCGGGTCCTGCCCGATGAGCTCCGGCTCCCCGCCGGTTTGCTCCATCCATTCCAGCACCGCCAGAGCCTGAGGCTGCTCCGCCAGCCGCCGGGCCACAGGAGCCCATTCCAGGCCCGGGTGCAGAGCCGGATGGGCCGCAAATCTCGCTTCCAGGGTTTCCAGCATAGTCATCACAATTCCTCCTGGGTCAGGCATCCCGGCGAGGCAGCCGGGAGAGGGGCTTCCGGCGCTCCTGCCGGCGCTTGCCCGGACGGTCCTCCGGGGCTCCGGGTGAATTTCCCGGAGGCTGTGTGCCGCCTCCGGACGCCGTTCCTCCCGGCCCGGTTTATCCGCGTCAGTCCTTCAGAAAGCGCAGGATGCGCTCCTTGTAGTCCGGGGCCGTGTCGAAGGCGGCGTGGCCGTAGCCGGTGTACATATACAGGCGGAAGTCCGGCCTGTCGTCTAATTTTTCCGCAATCTCCATGGTGGCGTCGGCGTCCAGCACGGCGTCCTCAAAGACCCCGATGGCCAGCACCGGGCATTGCAGGCGCTCCAGCTCCCCGGAGCGGTCGAAGCCCTCGGTGCCCCGGGCCAGGATCACAAAGCGCCGCAGCTCCTCCTCCGTCACGCTCTCGGCGGCCCGGAGCAGGGCGTCTTTGTATGCCTCGAAGACCGACGGCGGGTAGATGTCCCGGCCAAAGGAGAGGTAGAGCCCTGCCCGGTCCCCGGCCTGGGCCAGGCGGATCCACTCCTCCAGCACCCGGTATTGGGCGGGCTGCACGTGGGCGGAGCTGGAACCCAGCACCAGCTTTCCCACCAGCTCCGGGTGCTCAATGGCGATGGAAAGGGCGATCATCCCGCCCTGGGAGACGCCGAAGAGGGCCACCTGCCGCAGCCCCAGCCGCCGGAGGGCCTCCGCCGTATCCCGGGCCATCTCCGCCACCGGATAGGAGGGGGGAAGCTCCCTGCGGCGGTCGAATACGTAAATGGTGAAGTCTTCCGCCAGGGGGCGGTAAGCGTCGGCAATGGCCTGGGCCGCCCCCATGACGCTCTGGACGCTGAGACCCGGGAGGATCACCAGAGTTCTCGGGCCGCTGCCAAAGCGGCAGTAGTCCATGGAAAAGGCTTCTGTTGTAACGCGATTGAGTTCCATAATGGTTCCTCCTGAATTCAGGTCGGCGCGCGGCGCGGGAGGGCGTCGCCTCAGCGGAAGCTCCTGGCCCAGTTGCGGAGGGAGTCGGGGTAGACGTTCTCCGCCACCTCCCGGCGCATCCGCTCCGTGACGGGGCCGTTGGCCGCCAGCTTTTGCAGGATCAGAGCCTGCAGCTCCGGCACCTGCAGCTCCTCCAGAGTCTTTCCGGCGGGCGGGGCCGGGAGCGGGTCGTCGGGGGCAGGGGAGGGGGCGGCCTTCACAGCCGCCTCTAAGGCGGCCCTCCACTCCGCCGGGGCGGGGATGGGGGCCTGCTCCGCCGCCGGGCCCGGCTCCTCGGGCAGCAGCAGCGCCGCCCCATGGGGCCCCAGCTCCAGCCGGAGCCGGCCGTCCTGGGCCGGGAGGGTTCCGCCCTCCAGGAGATTGCGGTAGCGCTCCAGGCGGGCCGGAAGGGTCAGGCTCAGAGGGGCGTCCCCGTTGTTGACGGCAATCAGCGCCTCCCGCGCCCCGTCCCGGCGGGCGAAGGCGAAGTGGCCGGTGCTGAGACTCAGCCGCTCATAGCTGGCCCGGCCCAGGGCGGGCTCTGCCCTCCTGGCCCGGGCCAGGCTGCGGATCAGCCCGGCGTGGGCCTCGTTGCGGAAGTCCTCCAGCCGAAGGGCGGGCCGGAGCCCGGCGTCGGAGCCCCGCTCCTTCTTCCCTTCCACGGCGAACTCGGAGCCGTAATAGACCGAGGGAATCCCCGGCAGGGTGAAGAGCAGCACGTGCAGGGGCAGATAATCCGCCTTGCAGCGCAGACGGGTCTGGATGCGCTCGGTGTCATGGTTGTCGGCAAAGCTGTAGAGCCGGGGGCAGAGGGGCCCCAGCTGCTCCACAGTGTGGGCCAGCTCGAAGTAGTTGTGCTCGTTGTGGCTGGAATACAGAGCCTTGTGGAGGCGGTAGTTGGTGACGCTGTGGAGCATGCCGTCTCCCAGCCAGCGGCCGTAGTCCCCGTGGATCACCTCGCCCATGAGCCAGAACTCCGGCTTGAGGCGGTCGCTAAAGGCCCGCAGGGCCCGGAGGAAGCCGAAGTCCAGCTGATCCGCGGCGTCCAGCCGCAGGCCGTCCACGTCGAATTCCTCCACCCAGAAGCGGACGCTGTCCAGGTGGTACTGTACCACCGCGGGGTTTTGCAGGTTCAGCCGGGGCAGCAGCTCGTAGCCGCCCCAGGTCTCGTAGGAGAGCCCGTCGTGATAGCCGTTGTCCCCGTGAAAGTTCACCCGGTACCAGTCCCGGTAGGCGGAGCCTTCCCGCCGGGCCAGCAGGTCCCGGAAGGCGAAGAAGTCCCGGCCCGTGTGGTTGAACACCGCGTCCAGGACCACCCGGATACCCCGGGCATGACAGAAGCGGACAAGGGCCTTCAGATCCTCGTTGCTTCCCAGGCGGCTGTCCAGCCTGCGGTAGTCCGTGGTCTCGTAGCCGTGGCCCACAGACTCGAAGAGGGGGCCGACGTAGAGGGCGCTGCAGCCCAACTCCGCCAGGTGCTCCACCCAGGAGCGAAGCGCCTCCAGCCGGTGCACCGGGGCCCCGTATGGATTCTGCTGCGGGGCCCCCGTGAGCCCCAGGGGATAGATATGATAGAATACCGCGTTTTCAAACCAAGTCAATTTTCTGTGTTCCTTTCCGGTCAATTGGGGGCTGATTCGGCGGCGCTCCGCTTTTCATCCACCTTTTTCATGAATTTCTCATACTGGATCACGAAGCGCTCGTGGCGGCCCTCACCCACCAGACCGAAGGGGTCGTAGACCTTGACGCGGAAGACCAGCCGCCGCCGGTCCACCTCGGTGAGCTCCGTCTCGCAGCGGACCTTCAGCCCCACCGGGGTGGCGGAGAGGTGCCGCACCTCCAGGGCGGTGCCCACGGTGCTTTCGCCGGGCTCAAGATAGGGGACCAGGCTCTTCCAGGCGGTCTCCTCCATCAGGGCGATCATGGCCGGGGTGGCGAAGACGTCCAGATCTCCGCTGCCCAGGGCGCCCGCGCACTTGTCCCTGGTGACGGTGAGCTCGATTGTGTTTTTGATTCCGGGTTCCAGCATACTGCTTCTCCTCTCATGTATGGGTTTTCTGTATTGTACCACAGAGCGGCGGATTTTTCAATGCTGAACTGGGGCCTGCCGGGGCAGGCTGCCCGGCGGGCCCAAAAAATCCGTGATTTTCACCAGAATGTTTATAACGGGTATTGCATATTTTGTGAAAAAGTGCTATAGTGAAACTGGCCCTGCTCCTGTAAAACGCAAGTCACTGAGAAAACCAGAATGAAAGGATATGCGGATATGAGGATTACGCAGCACCCAATTCTTAGCTTTGACCGGGGGAAGGAACTGCATTTCACCTTCAACGGTCAGCCCATGACGGGCTATGAGGGAGAAACCATCGCCGCCGCCCTGCACGCCGCCGGTGTGAAGGTGCTGGCAAAGAGCCTGAATCTCCATCGGCCCCGGGGCTTCTACTGTGCCATCGGCAACTGCGCCTCCTGCCAGATGGTGGTGGACGGGGAGCCCAACGTCCGGACCTGCATCACCCTGCTGCGGGAGGGCATGCGGGTGGAGACCCAGGAGGGAAAGGGGAGGATCCAATGAGAGAGCTTGAACTGCTGATTATCGGCTCCGGCCCCGCGGGGCTCTGCGCCGCCATTTCCGCGGCCGCCTCCGGGGCGCGGGTTCTGATCCTGGAGCGGAGCTTCGCCCCCGGGGGCCAGCTCATCAAGCAGACCCACATGTTCTTCGGCTCCGAGCGCCAGTACGCCTCCCACCGGGGGGTGGACATCGCCGGGATCCTGCTGAAAAAGCTGGAGGAATACGGCGATCGCGTCGAGCTGATGTGCAACGCCACTGCCGTGGGCTTCTACGAGGACAACGTGGTCACCGTTCTGAAGGACGAGAAGGAATACTTCAAGATCAAGGCCAAATCCGTGATCTGCGCCACCGGCGCCTATGAGAAATCCCTGGCCTTTCCCAATAACGACCTGCCCGGCATCTACGGCGCGGGGGCGGTGCAGACCCTGATGAACGTCTACGGGGTCAAGCCCGGTGACCGGGTGCTGATGGTGGGCGCGGGCAACATCGGCGTCATCGTCAGCTATCAGCTGTTGCAGGCCGGGGTGGAGGTCGCGGCGGTGCTGGACGCCGCACCGAAAATCGGCGCCTATCTGGTCCACGCCTCCAAGCTGGCCCGGATGGGGGCGCCCATCCTCTGCTCCCACACCGTCAAGGAGGCCATCGGCACGGACTGCCTGGAGGCCGCCGTGGTCTGCCGGGTGGATGAACGTTTCCAGCCTGTTCCAGGTACGGAACAGCGCTTTGACGTGGACGTCATGTGCATTTCCGTGGGCCTGAGCCCTCTGAACGAGCTGCTGGCCATGCGGGGCGTGGAGATGAAATATGTGCCCCAGCTCAGCGGCAGCGTCCCCCTGCGGACGGAAAACTGCGAGACCTGCATCCCCGGCATCTACGTGGCGGGGGACGCCTCCGGCATCGAGGAGGCCAGCTCCGCCATGGCGGAGGGCTACCTGGCGGGGCTCTGCGCCGCTGCGGCTCTGGGCCACGTGCCCGAAGACTATGAGGCGCGCAGGCAGGAGTATCTGCGCCAGCTGGAGGGCCTGCGCTCCGGCCCCGTGGGGGAGCGCATCCGGGCGGGCATGAAGCTCAGCGCGCTGTAAGGAGGAAGGAAGATGTTTGAACAAACCGGCGTGGCCACCCGCGAGATGGTCATGGAAAAATT
The DNA here is from genome assembly GCA_017541995.1 of Oscillospiraceae bacterium. Taxonomy (GTDB): domain Bacteria; phylum Bacillota; class Clostridia; order Oscillospirales; family Oscillospiraceae; genus JAFRPC01. Next base: position 5,093 of record JAFXYD010000005.1, on the reverse strand, counting down.
TCCTCCCATAGAGAGGATCAACAAGGGCCCCGTGGCAGTGGTGGAGTGCTACCAGAAGATCCCCTGCAACCCCTGCCAGACCGCCTGCCCCTTCGGCGCCATTCAGATCGGAGAGGACATCAACGAAATCCCCCGGCGGGACGAGGCCGTCTGCACCGGCTGCGGAGTCTGCGTGGCGAAATGCCCCGGCCTGTCCATCATGATCGTGGACGGCTCCAAATCCCCGGACACTGTGGAGTTCCGCATTCCCTATGAGTTTTTGCCTCTGCCCGCGGCAGGGGAGCGGGTGGTGGGCCTGGACCGGGCCGGAGAGCCCATCTGCGCGGCCACGGTGAAGAAGGTCATGAATCCCCCGGCCTTTGACCGCACCCCGGTGATTACCCTGGAGGTGGAGCGGAAGTACCTCTATGAATTCCGCAATTTCAGAAGGGAGGCAGAAGCCCGTGGATGAGAATACCATCATTTGCCGATGCTCCGACGTGAGCCTGAAGGAAATCCGGGAACTGATCGCCCAGGGCTACGTCACCTACGACGAGATCAAGCGGCTCACCCGCATCGGCATGGGCCCCTGCCAGGGCAAGACCTGCGGCCAGCTGGTGCTGCGGGAGATCGCCAACGCCACGGGCCGGAGCATGAGCGAGCTCCAATTCCACAACATTCGGCCCCCGGTGGTGGGGGTAAAGCTCCACCTGATCGCGGAGGAGGCGGAACGGAATGAAGAATAAAGCGGATATCGTCATCATCGGCGCCGGTATGTCCGGCTGCTCCATCGCCTATAACCTGGCCGCCCGGGGGGCGAAAAATATCGTGGTGCTGGAAAAGAGCTTCATCTGCTCCGGCTCCACCGGAGCCTGCGGCGCGGGCTTCCGGATGCAGTGGGGCACGGAGATGAACTGCCGCATGTCCAAATTCTCCACGGAGTTCTTCGAGCACGCCAATGAGATTCTGGAATACGACGGCGACATTGAGCTGCGGCAGAGCGGCTATCTGATGATTGCCGACACGGAAAAGGAGCTGACCCAATTCCGCAAAAACATCGAGGTTCAGCACGCCTGCGGCATCCCCTCCCGGATGGTGAGCCTGGAGGAGGCCAGGGAGATCGTCCCCCATCTGAACACAAGCATTCTCTCCGGCGCGGCCTACTGCCAGAAGGACGGCTTTCTGAACCCGCACAAGACCACCGACGCCTTCTACAAGGCCGCCAAGCGCCTGGGGGTGGAGTTTTACACCTTCACCGAGGTCACGGGCATCAAGGTGGAAAAAGGCAGGATCGTAGGGGTGGAAACCAACCGGGGCGATATCGAGACCCGGATCGTGGTGAACGCCGCCAACGCCTGGTCCCAGGGCATCGCCCGGATGGTGGGGGTGGAGCTGCCCCTCTACTCCGAGCGCCACCAGATCCTGGTGACGGAGCCCGTGGAGCATATGCAGGACCCCATGGTCATGGCCTTCAATCTGAATCTCTACGTCCAGCAGAGCCCCCACGGCTCCTTCATCATGGGCCGCAGCGACAGCTCCGAGCCCCGGGATCTGCGCCGGACCTCCTCCTGGCACTTCCTGGAGGAGATGGCCAAAACCATCGACAAGGTGCTGCCCCCCATCGGACAGCTCCGGGTGGTGCGCCAGTGGGCGGGACTGTATAACATGTCCCCGGACCGCCAGCCCATCTATGACAAGGTGGAGGGGGTGGAGGGCTTCTACGTGGCGGTGGGCTTCAGCGGCCACGGCTTCATGTTCGGCCCCGTCACCGGCACCGTCATGGCGGAGATGATCCTGGGCCTGGAGCCCAGCATCGACGCCTCCCGGCTCCGGCTGAGCCGCTTTGCCGAGGGCAAGCTCTTCACAGAACCCTCTGTCGTCTGAGCTTCCGCTGAAAGCGGAACACCGCGCAAATAAACAGCAAAACGAGGAACCAGGCGGGCGTTTGCGCCCGGTTGGCCCCTCGTTTTGTTTTGATACTGAACTCCCATAGAAACCTTTAAGTGGGAGTTCAGTATGAAATACGGAAGCAGCTTCGTGGTTGGCCGCGACCATCTTTTGCGGCTTGGAGCAGAAGCGGAATGCCAAAGGAACGGATTGCCACGACCGGTGTGTGCACTGGTCTCGCAATGACAATCGGGAAGGCTTATGCGGAAATCGGGGCGTAGCGCTCGGCGTTCAGCACCGAGAGCATGAAGGCGTAGGGATCCAGGATTCCTTCCATTGCCATGGAGAAGATCCGGGGGCTGCAGCCGGAGACCAGGGCCACGCCCCGGTCGTTCATGGTGACGGGCTGCTGGCGGTTCCGGGATTGGACGTTCCAGAACACGATCTGCGGCAGCTCGTAGCCGTGCTTCGCATAGCGCTTCCGGGCGTTCTCGAAGACCGTCGCGGATGCGTTTTCCATACAGGCATCGAACTCCATGTCGGAGATGATGTAGAGCTTCCTGGGCAGCTCCTCCTGCGGGACGCGGTTTTTGACCGCCGTGGAGAGAATCAGATCGAAGACCGCCTCCAGATTGGTGTTGGCAATCTCGTTGAAGGCAGAGATATAGCGCAGCTTCTCCACGAAGGTCTCGCCCTTGAGCTCGATGAGCTCCGGGTGGGCGGAGAACTCGATGAAGTGGTTGCGGTAGGGTCCCTTGGCCCGCTCGGCAAAGTAGAGACCCAGGGACAGGGCCACAGAGGCAGGCTTGGGTGAGGACCAGCCGTACATGGACCCGGAGCTGTCCACAACGGCAAGCGCATTATCGTCCGCAGCGAAATCTTCCAGGGCTGCCCAGGTGGTATTCAGGGTCAAAGCCTCCTCCGGAGAGGGCATCCGATACCGGCCGGAGTTGGTCAGCCAGGAATCCACCAGTTCATAGGGCAGAAGAGTTCCGGTGTGGAGTTTGGTCTCCCCCTTCTGCACCCGCTGCAGGAACTCGGTGTAGCGCTCCCGGTCGTTCCGGGCGAAGGCCTTGCGGTACTTGAACATGGCCTTGGCCGGCTGCTTGGCGTAGTCGAAGCTGTAATCCTTCTCCCGGAGATTGTTCTCCAGGATGCGGATCCGCTCCCGCAGGGCGGAGAGGGTTTTGCGGTACTCCCGCTCAGACAAGCCCAGCTCCTTCGCCAGCAGGCGACCCAGGCGGACCGTGTCCTCGTTGTGGGCGTTGATGGAGGGAAGCCACTTGCCCAGCAGAGAGACGCTGCCGTCCTCGGCCTTCATGGCCTCCAGGTCCTTGGAAAGCTGTTCCTTGATGACGGAGACGGCGGCGGCCTTGACGGGCGTATCCAGCAGGATCCCCACGTCGTCCCAGCGGCCGTATTCGGGGATCAGAGGCAGGTTCTTCACCAGAGACCTGGGCTCGTTCACCGCCAGCCAGCGGAGCACGGCGCGGAAGACCCTGCGCTCCCCGAGGCCGCCCCGGACGTCCCGGGCGTAGAACAGGAGCTTCAGGGCCAGATCCTTGTCCTCGGTCCAGGCCCGCAGGAAGCGGTCGGTGATCTCCTGCTCGTTTTCCCGACGCAGGGCCCCGACGGTGGCAAAGAGATCCAGCAGCTCCGAGCCCGTGCTCCGATTGGTCACGGCCCCGTTTTCGGTAAAGGTCCGGTTGGCTTCCTGTTTCAGAAAATTCAGCATGGAAATCACTCCTTTTCAAATTCGTAGCGGCGCACACTGTGCGCCATTTTGCTTTTGTAGGGACAAGCACCTGTGCCCTTGATGGGTATTGCTTGTCCGCTTTTTTCAAGGCACCGCCCGGCTGCAGGCTCCGGGTTACAATCAGGTGCACGGCATACAAGCCTGCGTGCCTGTCACATGCGAAATTGCTGCAGGTGCCTTTTCAAAACGCCCCCGAGGAGCTCGCCGCTGCACTCGGTCCCGATTTTCGAGATCGTTTTTTGCTGTTGGCGTCTTTTGCTTTCAAGGTGCTGGCCCTGGCTGGGGCTGCTGATACATCCCAGGTTTCCCCAAGTGGATATAAGCCGTGGCCATCGGCTGACTGGCAGCAAATTGCTGTGCGGCACCTTTATGAACCCTGCGCCGATTCCAAGCTGCGGCATCGTTGTGCCGTTAGGGGAATCCTCGGCTCCAAGTTTGCGGCATCTCTGTGCCGTTAAACGGAGCAAGCGCAGGTGTTCTATTATGAAAGCCTTTCCGGCTTTGCATTAAATTACAAGGCACCGCCCCGAAGGGAAGCTTATCGCCCTTTTGTATGAGCGTGCGGCCATCGTTGCACGAGCAAGTCAGCCTGAACCGCTTAATCGCTGTAGGTGCCTTTTCAAGACGCTGTTGTTCTGCAAGCGGGGCGAGCCCGCGGACTCGGGGTATGAGCCCGGCGTCGTTAGACTATGGCATATGATTGCTGGCAGCGTCTTTGATCCGAAGCACGGTTTTCTGGTTGTTATGATTAGAAGTCATATCCATAAACGGGATTGCTGTCTGTGCTTCACGACTACAAAATAGCATAAATATCTTGCCATTTCCTGGAAAAAAGTTGCGAACTCAAAAAATGAGCCCGCAACTGCTTCTTTTTTACAGATTTTTCTGTTTTTCCAATCGTTCCCGGATCAGACCGAGGAAGGCCTCCGGCTCGATCACCTTCAGCTCCAGGGCTCCGAAACGGCGGAGGTAGGCGGCCTCGATACGCCTGCACTGGATCAGGACCAGCTCGTCCTTTTGCAGCAGCACCGCCGTCAGCGAGGCCCGCAGCCGGGCGATCTCCTCCCGCAGCGCCTGTTCCTCCGGGTGCGGGCCGAGCATCCGCTGATCCTGTCGCTCCATTTTCCATCGCCTCGCTGTTTTCGACTTTTTTTCAATAAAGCACAGCCATCCGAAAAAACGCAAGCGATTTCCGGGATAGGCAAATGCGCAAATCTTTTTTACGGTTGTAAAGCTCCCAAGCTCAAAATGAGCTTGGGAGCCATTCGTTTTTGCGGATGAATTAACTGAAATGAAACCTGACTGCTAACAGATATTATGGCTCTGTTGATGCATCAGTTGGCGAAGACCGCGACACAGGAATCCACGTAGTGCAGCAGGGCGTTGAAGAGATTCAGCTCTTCCTCGGTGGAATCCTCGTTCAGCCGGGCCTCCTGGGCATAGCCCTCCACGGACCAGGTGATGGGCGTTC
>JAFXYD010000053.1 GCA_017541995.1 Oscillospiraceae bacterium | reverse complement strand
CCCGCCGCCGCGGCGGGGCTGTCCGCCGGGGCCGCCGCGGGAACGGCCGCTTCCGCGGCGGCAAAGCTGGGCTTCCCGCTGTGGGCAAAGCTTGCCGCCGGACTCGCCGCAGCCGCGATTGCCGCAGTGGGCGGCTTCTTCGGCATTCGGGCGCTGACCCGCGGCGGCGCACCCGGAGAGGCGGCCTCCGGGGCTGCCCTGGAGGCGGAAACGTCTGCGCAGAGCTGGCTCCCCGCCGAAGAGACGGAGCCCGGCCAGGCCGCCTCCTCCGCCCCCGAAGAAACCCTCCCGCCGGAAAAAGAGCTGGAGGCGGTGGATCCCTCCACCCTGCCCGAAAGCCTCAGCCGCTTTTTGACCCAGTTCAATTTCGGCTATTACTCCGAGGCGGGCGGCCGGGAATACGATTGCGGCGACCCCAACGAGAAGCTGATCTCCCTCATCGCGGGCAACGGCTCCTGCGTCAACCTCAGCCTGTATCCCGCCGTGGACGTGGAGGAGAACTGGAACGCCGAATCCGATCCCCTCTCCCGCTACGAATACGGCTCCCACATCAGCTTCAATGAGGCCGGCGTCCTCTGGGTTGCCGAGCAAATCTTCCACGTGGACCCGGAACGCCTCCCCCAGCTTTTGCAGTCCGCCCTGGACTCCGACAGCACGCTCTACGAATACGAGCGGGACGGGGAAACCCGGCTGTGCAATTTTCTGGGCGGCGTGGGCGGCCCCGGTTTTGAGATTCTGTACAACACCGTCAAGACAGACGGGGAACGCTACTATATCATCTATGACTGCCAGATCCAGGGCATGCCCGGAGACAAGGAAACCTACTACGCGGAGATGAGCGAGATCAGCGTGGACGGCGTCAGCTATTGGACCATGTACCGCCACACCGGGGAGATTCCCAATCTCAACCGGATCGAGATCCCGAGGGGCTATGACGAGGCCTACCGGGCATATCTCCAGGAGCTGAACGACCGGTATCTGCCGATTTTCGGCGCGGAGACCTATGACCACGGCCGCTTCACGGCGATTTGTGACGTATACGGGGACGAAACGCCGGAGCTGATCTATTGGACCTCCGAGAACGGGGAGTACAGCTACAAAAAATACCTGCATATTCTCAGCTATGAAAACGGGGCGCTGAAAACCCTCTACCGCAGCACAGACGAGGATTACGTCATGGCCTTTATGCTGTATCAGACGGCGGGCTCCAAAAAGCTTTACCTCTTCGATTATCAGCCCGTGGTGGACAGCGGCCACACCATCATCAGCGCCTTTGAGGAATCCGGCGGAGCCCTGCAAAAAACCGAGCTCGTCTGCTATACCGCCGCGTACAACATGGACGATCCCTCCGATTATCACTATGATTACCTGTGGCGGGCCGACGGAGCGGAGCGCAGCGAGGCGGAATTTACGCAGAAATGCGAGGCCCTGCTCAGCCAGGCGGATCAGGTCCTGATGCGCAGCAGCCTGGTGGACTACGAAAGCCGCTTCAGCGGCCTGAACAACCGCTCCCTCACGGCGGAGGAGGCCATTGCTCGCCTGTACGCCGCCCTGGGCGAGGCTCGCCCCTCCGAAAGCCCGGAGGAGATCTTCCGCCGCTTTGCGGGGGATTACATCTTCAGCTCCGGCATTGGCGGCTGGAGGACGCAGATGACCCTTCTGCCGGACGGCAGCTTCAGCGGCGTCTTCACCGACGACGATTACCTCCGGGGCGACGGCTACGAGATGACCCAGCTGCGGAGCGAATTCCGGGGACGCTTCTCCAACCCCAGACGGATCAACTATTACACCTACGCCTTTACCCTGGAGGCCCTGCAATACGAGCAGGAGCCCGGCACGTCCGAGATCACGACGCGCTACAGCTCCACCCCCACCCTGGTCAACTATACCACCGCCTACGGCCTGGATGGCTCCGCAAGCCTGTACGCCTATACCCAGGACGCCTACATGTACGCACTGCCGGACGCCTTCCTCTCCTGGGTCACGCCCCTGCGAAATGTGGAGGGCTACTCCAGTCGGCTCGGGTACAAGGGGCTCTTCACGGAGGAAGGCCAGCAGGGCTGGCTCTGCATCGACAAGGATTAGAATGATAACAAAGGGAGGTTTTCATCATGAGAAAAACGTACGCGTATAATTCCATCATCATCGGCTTTCTGGTGGGTCTGCTGGTGGGGCTGTCCTCGAACAGCGTCCTCCTCGCCGTGCTGGCGGGTCTCGGCGTGGCAATCGTGGGCTTCATCGTGATCCGCGTGATCGAGAACGCCATCGACGCAGGCGTGAATAAGGCCGCAGACAAGGTGAAGGACGCATACAGCAAGCACAGGCAAAAGACCATGCCGGCCAGCGCCGTGGTCCCGCCCGTCACCACCCAGATGCCCGGCAGCACCCAGGCGGCCCAGCGCACCACCTTCCCCCAGCAGGCGGAGGCTCCCGCCCCGGAAGCGCCCGCGGAGCCGACGGTCCCCTGCCCCAACTGCGGCGGACAGGTCCGCGCCGCAGCCCGCTTCTGCCCCTTCTGCGGCGGCGAAATGCCCCAGACTCCCGCGCCAGAGCCCGAAAAGCCCGCGGAGCAGAAGACCGACTGCCCCTACTGCGGCGCCCAGGTCCGCAGCACCGCCAAGTTCTGCCCCTCCTGCGGAAGCGCGCTGAAGCAATAAGCATCGGAAATGGGAGGACAGAGCTATGTGGTTTGGAATTCTAATCGCAGTCGTTGCCATCGGCATCGGCGCAGCGCTGGGCATGAAGCAGGCCAAGCAGAACAAGCAGCTGATCAGCGAAGGGAAGATGATCCGGCGTGATCTCCGCTTTGCCGAAAAGGGCGAGGAATTCACCTCCCGGGTGGGCTCTTACAAGGCCCTGGCCGACAAGATCAGCAGTATGTACAGTCCCTGCAAAATCGAGGGAAACGCCTCCACCCAGGTGGTTTTCACCGGCTCCACCTACGCGGCAAGATTGTACAAGCTCAAGTTTGACGAGCCCTCGGGGATCGGGATTTTCCGCTTTGAGTTTACCCATTGGAAGTCCAGCGGCGGCGTGTATGAGAACGTCAACGCCATGAACGTTCTGATGACCTCCGTGGAAAAATGCTTCCTGGAGCTGGACCCCAACACCGGCGTGCGCTTCTACGATCTGGATTTCAAGACCAAACACAAGGTTTTCTGAGGTGAGCGAAATGAAATCTGATTGGTTGATCTTTGTCGGACTGATTGTGGTGGTTGCGATCGTTATGTGGATCGTCGGATCCATCGGCAACAAGGCGGTGGACAGCGCCGCCAACGCAATGCGCTCGAAGCGAGTTCAGAAGCAGCGCCAGCAGACGCCCCAGCAGACTCAGAGTCTTGCTGCCCGCTATCAGCAGCCCCAGGGGCTGCAGACGGCCGTCCCCGCGGCGCAGCCCGCTCCCGCGGCTAAGGCGCGCTTTTGTATGCGCTGCGGGCAAGCTCTTCCCGAAGGTGCGAAGTTCTGCGTCCATTGCGGAACGAAAGAAGGAGAATGTTAAAGGAAGAGATTGCGATGAAAACACTGCTGAAAAACGTGAAAATCTACGACGGCACGGGCCGGGAGGGCTTTCTGGGAGAGATCCTGCTGGCGGGGGACCGGATCGAGGCCGTAGGCGAGCATCTGGACGCCCGGGCGGATCGGGTGATGGACCTGCGGGGCAAGTCCGTGGCCCCGGGCTTTATTGACGGGCACTCCCACAACGACTGGTTCGCCATCAAGAAGGATCCCCTGCCCTACCTCGCCCCCTTCCTGCGGCAGAGCATCACCACCTTTGTGGCGGGCAACTGCGGCATCTCCGAGATCGGCTTCGAGCCGGGCTGCAAGCACGTGGACAAGCTGGGGGGCGGCCTCTTCGGCTTTTCGGACACCACCGGCGAGTACGGCACCTTGGATGAACTCTTCGCCGCTCTGGACGGGAACATGCCCTGCAATCTGGCGGAGCTGGTGGGACACTGCTCCGCCCGGGCCGCTGCGGGAGGCAACGAGAACCGGAAGCTGAGCCCCGAGGAAGAGAAGACCATGCTGGCCATTCTGGAAAAGGCCCTGCAGCAGGGGGCGGCGGGGATCTCCCTGGGCCTCATGTACAAGCCCGGCCTCTACGCCGATGTGGAGGAGCTGAAAAAGGTGGCGGCCCTCTGCGTCAAGTATGACCGCCCCCTCACGGTCCACCCCCGGGCGGAGTCCAAGGTCTCCATGGCCTATCCCCAGCTCTTCGGCCGCTCCCATCTGCTGCGGGCCTTCGACGAGCTGGCGGAAATCGCCAGGGGCACCAAGCTCAAGCTCCACTACTCCCACGCCATCTTCGTGGGCCGCAGCTCTCTCAAGGACAAGGAAGAACTCCTGCGGATGATGGAGCAGCTCCGGGCCGAGGGCGTGGATCTGATGTTCGACATCTACAACGAGTGCCTGGGGGTCTCCGTCATCACCGTGATCCTGCCGGGCTGGTACCAGGGCATGAGCCCGGCGGAGCGGAAAAAGCCTCTGAACCGGCTGAAGCTGGCAGCCCTGGTGAAGGCCACCAGTCTGCTGCTGGGCTTCGGCTTCAAGGACATCGTGGTGGCCTATATCGGCCCCGGCTATGCTCGCTACGAGGGCAAGACCGTCCACCAGATTGCCAGGGAAGAGGGCGTCAGCGACCTGAAGGCCTATCTCAAGCTCTGCGAGCTCAGTAACTTCAAGGGCCGGGTGAACATGGGGCCCTACTCCACCCCGGAGATCATTTCGGAGTTTGAGCACAACCCCAACTGTCTCTATATGACCGACGCCTGGGTGGAGGAGCACGGGGTCCAGAACCCCGCCATCTACGACTGCTACCCCAAGTTCCTCCGGGACGCCCTCCGGGGCACCGGGGACAGCCTGCCCAACACCCTGCGCCGCATGACCGGCGCCATCGCGGACCGCTTCCAGCTCCGGGAGCGGGGCTATCTGCGGCCCGGCTATTACGCGGACCTCACGGTCTTCGACGAGGAGGCCCTACGAAACGGCGTCCCGGACCGGGAGCAGCCCTTCGGCATCGAGCAGGTCTTCATCAACGGCCGGCTGGTGCTGGACGGCGGGGCTCTGGACGAAGCCGCCCTGAAAACCGCCGGGCGTACCATCCGGATTTCATAAGCGGAAGCCCCATCCCCGGCCTCTGTCTTGCCGATTCAAAGCGAAGCTCCCGCCGCGGACGCGGCGGGAGCTTCGCTTTGAATGGGTTTTCATACGAATACTGGATTGAATGGTTTCCTCCCTCTCAGGGCTCGTATTGCCACACAGCCTCGGTCACAAGGCCGTCGGAGACCTGGACCAGGACCGGGGACAGCGTCTCCTCAGAGCCAGGCTGCGTGCCGAAGAGCTCCAGCACGTTGGCGCAGCGGACCGCGCTGCCGGCGTCCTCACCCTTCTGCGCGCAGACTCGGGAGTCGTCGGTGAAGACCAGGCGCGCTTTGCCGGAGACGTACCAGCGGGGCTCGCCGCTTTCGTTCACCAGGGTCCACAGCTCGCCCTCATCCCGGGAAAAGCGCAGTACCTCCTCCCCGGCGGTGACGGTGACGCTCTTCCCGTCGGCCCCGAATTCGACGGCGGACACCCGAAGGCTTCCCAGGCCGAAGTCGGAGAGCTCCAGCTTGTCGTAGGGCTCCAGCCCCTCCAGCAGCGCCCCGCTAACCTGGACGCGACTGAGCAGCTGCGCCTGGGCCACACAGACCCGGGCCGTCTCGTCCTGGGCCGTGACCCCGCTCTTTTGCAGGCTCACCCGCCAGCTGCCGTCGGCCACAGAGCAGCGGGGCAGCTCCGGGGCCGTGAACTGACAGCGAACCCAGCAGGCCAGAACCTGGTCGTTCACCTGGGCCCGGACCTTGATGGTACCGGGGCCCACGGCCCGGACGCGCCCGTCCCCGTCCACATAGGCCACGCCGTAGTCCTCGGAGCTCCAGAGGATCTCCGCGTCCTCGGGGGCGTTTTCCACGCTGAGGCGGAAGCTCTCCCCCACGCCGAAGAAGCTGATATCGGTTTTGTTCAAGGCGGGAGCGTCCTCGGCGGGCGGCGCCTCGAAGGGGCAGCGGATCCAGCAGGCCAGCTTCGTCCCGGCGAGCTCGGCATAGATCCGGGCCGAGCCGGGGCCCACGGCGGTGACGCGGCCGGTCTGGTCCACAGAGGCGATCTCCTCATTTTCCGCGGACCAGAGAATCTCCAGGCCCCCCGGCGCGCCGGGGACGGTCAGGGTGAAGCTCTCCCCAGGGCCGAAAAAGCTGATGTCGGTGCGGTTCAGGGACGGGGTCCAGTCCGGAGGAAGGGTGACGGCAGGCTCCGTCTGGGTAGGCTCCGTGGAGGCGGGCACAGCCGGCAGGGTCTCCGGGGGCAGCGTCGTGACCGGGGCTTCGGTGCTCTGCACCGTGGAGGCCGGGGCAGAGGGGACTGTGGAGCCCTCGGTCTTTCCCCGGTCGCCGCAGCCCGTCAGCAGGCTCAGGCACAGCAGGGAGAGGACGAGCAAAAGCGTCAGGGCGGGGCGAAGGGCCGCGCCAATTCTCCGACGGGTTCTGAACTTGATCTTGAACATGGAACGCTCCTCCTTTGTATGAAAAATGATCCGGATCGGGGACTTGCTTTTCTGCCGTTTCGACGAAGGAATGCGCGTTTTGTTCCACAAAAAATCTGCCGCGGCATCCCCGCTGCCCGACCCTGGGATTTTTTGCTTCAGCGCCGCCAGGCCTCCGGCAGGAAGCGGGCTGTGGCGGCGATCATGTCGGCGGCCAGGGCCTCCAAGGTCCCTCGGTCCCGGCACTTGGCCCGGGTGTTGGGATCCCGGAGGAAGGCCTCCGCCACCGGGGCGGGGTCGCAGTCCAGGGCCGCCCGCAGGGTCCGGGCCTGGTTCTCCACGTGGGGCAGGGTCAGCGCCCGGATCTCCGGCGTCAGCTCCCCCGCCAGCAGCGGCGTGATCCGGTCCCGGGCGAAGACCGCGTTGGTCTCCACCACGGTCCCCAGGGGCAGGTTGGAGATCTGCCCGGCGTTGGGCAGGTTCACGTTGCTGATCACCCGCTCCAGACCCAGCAGGGCCTTCATCAGCAGAACCCCCTCCTCGCCGGAGGGCTTCAGCTCCGTCAGCGCTCCGCCCCGGACCAGCCGGGCGCTCTTCTCCAGGCGCTGCGCCAGATCCGCCTTGCGCCAGCTCACCGGGGTCAGGCCGAATTTCCAGCGGGCCACGGTCTCCGGGTCCGCCAGGTACTCGTCGCCGGGCATGAACTCCGCCAGGTGCCGGTCTCCCGCGGCGGCGATCCAGCCGAAGCGGCGGAAGAGATCGAACTTCACCAGATGGGCGCAGTCAAAGGAGGAGTTGAGCCAGTTCCGGCCCGGTTCCTGGAAGCCGCTCTCCCGGTACTTTTCCGTGAAGGCCCGGTAGAGGGGGAAGAGATCCACACCCTGCCAGGAGGCCGCCCGGAACCAGGTGAAGTGATTGATGCCCAGCACCTCCGTGTGGATCTCCTGCCGGGGCGGCACCGGAACCCCCAGCATGTCCGCCGCGGCGTGGGCCAGCAGCTCCTGGGTGCCGAAGACCTCGTGGCAGCAGCCGAAGGCCTTGATCCCGGGGAAGATCTCGTAGAGGGTCTTGACGCACAGAGACATGGGGTTCGTGTAGTTGATCACCCAGGCCTCGGGGCAATAGTCCCGAATGGCCTCAGCGATGGGCACGAACATGGGCAGGGCCCGCAGGGCCCGGATGATGCCCCCGGGGCCCGTGGTGTCCCCCACGGACTGATAGATTCCCAGCCGTTCCGGCAGGTGGACGTCCGCCTCCATCTCGTCAAAGGTACCGGGGAGTATGGAGATCACCACAAAATCAGCCCCCGTCAGCGCCTGGCGCAGGCTGTCGCAGACCCGGTAACGCCAGTGGCCCCGGGTCTCTGGCTGCGCGTCCACCCGGCCGCCGATGATCCGGTTGGCCTCCGCGGCCTCCCGGTCGATGTCATAGAGGGCCACCTCGCCGCCCAGGGCGGGCTCGATGGCCAGATCCGTCATAAAGTTCCAGGCCCAGCCCCGGGAGCCGCCGCCGATGTAGGCCAGCCGCAGGTCCAGGGCCTTTCCGTTTTCATATCGCATGGGAGCAGCCTCCTGTTCTTTCCATGGATGAAATGTATCTTTATTATAGCGCCCTCCCATGCCGCAGGTCAAGCTTTTTGCGTTTTTTTCTGTGTAGACCCGGCTTAGCGTTGCAATGACAGGCCGTTTCCTGTATAATAATCTATACCATTCACCGGGAGGGGAAATCCTATGGGCAGCATTGAGATTCGAAGCATCAGCATCACGGCCCTGGACACGGAGGCCATTGTGAACGCCGCAAACGAAGGGCTTTGGGCCGGGGGCGGGGTCTGCGGCGCGATTTTCAAGGCGGCGGGGTATCAGCAGCTGCAGGAGGCCTGCAATGAAATCGGCCATTGCGACACCGGCTCGGCGGTCATCACCCCCGGCTTTCAGCTGAAGGCCCGGTACGTGATCCACGCGGTGGGCCCCAGATGGCAAGGCGGCAAGCGCCAAGAGCCCGAACAGCTCTACGGAGCTTATTACAGGTCTTTGGAGCTGGCCGCGGAAAAGCGTTGCAGCTCCATCGGCTTTCCGCTGATCTCCGCCGGGATCTTCGGATACCCTGTGGAGGGGGCCTGGCGCCAGGCCCTGGCCGCCTGCGGCGACTTCCTGGACCGGCACAGGGACTTGCCTTTGGCAATCGTCTTCGCGGTTCTGGACGATGCAATCCTAAAAACGGGCCGCAAGGTTCTGAAGGGAAGCGGCGCGTCCCGGTATAAAATCGCGGAGCGGAGCGACTGGAAAACCGTGGAGCTGCCCCGGCAGCGGGAGACCTTCATCCTCCGGCGGGCCTTCACCCCCGGGCAGATGGCGGCGCTGCGCCGGGGCAATGTTCCCCGGGCCATGGAGGACAAGTGGTTTTGGTTCATGGAGGGGGACAGCCTCTTCGCCCACCGCAGCTGGAGCGGCTTCTGCATTTACCGGATTGACTTCCGGCCGGACCAGCGCCACCTGGTCAGCGTCAACCGCGACCCGGAGCAGTATTCCTGCACCGACGCGGCGGAGGACGCCCGGACCCTGGACAAGCTCCTGGACCGTTGGACCGAGGATCCCTACGATTATCAGAATGCGTGGCTGGCCGAAACTGCGGACGCTTTGAAGCGGGCGGAAAAAAACCGGACAAGCTGACGATTGCGGGCCGGGAAGCGGACGCCGTCGTTTTCCGCAAAGCAGAGGCGCCCAAGGGCCATCAGCTCCTGCGCGTTTGTCCAGCCGTGTCCCCCGGGGCGATTCCAATGCCCTCCCGCTTTCCCCGATGGGGCTCAGCGCCGAGACGCCGTTCCGGGAGCCGCGTCCGGAACCATCCCTGCGAGAAATACGGCGGGCGGGCTCGTCTGCGCCGATGGAATTCAGCTTCCTGCCGTCTTTGCTTGAGCGGAGGAATGCCATGACGCTCTGAGGGACAGGAAAGCATCCCAGTGGAAGCAGTAAAACGTCCAAAAGGCCGACTGCCCGGTTTCGGGCAGTCGGCCTTTCTGGCCCCAGGTATTATTCAACAATCTGCCCCCAGAACAGGAGCTCGGGGGAAGCGCCGTCCTTCAGAATGTAGAAGCTGAAGGGCTGATCGGCACAGAAGATTTCGGGAGTTTCCGGCTCGTCCGGCATGGCAGTAGCTTCCATCATGATCGCGGTGACCGCCGCAGCCTCCAGCCCCTCCTCGTCGGTATGGACTTTGGCCTTCTGGATGATATCCGCCACGCACAGGGGATCCGTGTACATGGGGTCAAATTCCGCGGAATCCGTGAACATCTTCTCGCAGCCCAGGAGCTTCAGATAGTTTACCAGCTCCTTCTGATTCAGCGTGGTCTCCACGTCGATCATGGGAACCGTGACGTCCACCAGCCTGTATTCCGCCTTGCCCAGCTTTTCAGCCAGGCCGGTATCGTCGCCCAGGACAAAGACCATGGATACGCCGCCCTGGAGGGGGACGGAGACCAGCTGGGTCTGCTCGTCCTTGTAATAGGCCATGTGCGCGGTCTGCTCCATAAAGGGCTTTTGAACCTTCTCACCGGAGCGGGTGGTGAAGTCCCGATCACCCAACTTGGAGAAGCCGTCCTCCCAGCCTGTCTTCAGATACAGGGCGTTCACCAGAACCGCGGAGGTATCGGAAGCGTCGTCCAGAATGCTGGGGATCAGCCCCTTGGTCTTCTCCTTGACCCAGGCGTTCACGGCGTCGGCCAGCTCAGCAGCCTTGGCGGAATATGCCTCGGCATAGCAGCTCTTGGCGATATCCTCCAGGAAGCTTTGACGGAACTCGCCGGGCAGATCCTGGTTGGACCAGACGGAGTTGACCACCCAGTAGGCGGCGGTCCGCTCCTGGCTGTTGGCTGCATCGGGGAAGTATTCCGCAAATTCCGCGGCTTCCTTCTCCATCTCGGTAAAGAAGGCGTCAAAGCTGTCCACGCCCGCCAGGACCGTGGCGTACCAGGCCCGCATCTCATCCACGCTCCGGAAACCAAGGGCCTCCAAAAGCTGGGTCTGGGTCTCGCCCTCCGCGCCCAAGGCAGCCAGGGTCAGCGCAGCCTTGAAGGACAGCGGGGAGACCGTGAAGTTTTCGTCGGCCCGCCCGGCCTGCTTGAGATATTCCACCAGCTGGTTGTCGAAGGCGGAGAAGCCCAGAGCCTTGGCGTTGGTGACTGCCGAAAGCGGCACAGCGGGAGCCGGTTCGTCGGACTTGGCCTGGGTCTCCTTCGTGGCCGGAGGATCCGATGCGGGGGCCGGGTTTTCGGCGCCCCGACATCCGCTCAGGCAGGAGAGCGCCAGAACGACGGCTAAGCTCAGGCAGAGAATCGTCTTCAGTTTCATTTTGGAATCGTCCTTTCTGTTTTGTGTAATTCAGCGCCTCAGTGCTTTCTGATTTTATGACGATATGAAAACGAAATTGTTCCGCCAGAAATTAGCCCCTTGTTTCAAGCCGCCGCCCTCTCTGCCCGGCCACGCCCCTTTCCCCGCAGCCGTTTCTGTTCTGTATAGCGAACCTTCTGATCGACAGCAAGATTGACACCGTTGCGAATCTGCAAGCCTATCGTTCCTGCAAATTTCTGATTGACAAGCTGCCATTGACTGACGGGGTAGCTGGCCAACAGGTCGTAGTTCTCGTGGTTCCCGTCCACAAAGAGGGCGGTCCAGGGCTTTGCCCCCAGCCAGTCCAGCCAATACTTCTGGTAGGAGGACTCGTCCCATACGCCGCCGAAGTCGCCACAGATGATCACAAAGTCGTTTTCCGCGGCGTCAAAGGTTTTCCGGGAGAAGCGGTTGAATTCCGCATGGGTGTCGCCGGTGAGATAAATCATGTGGGATCCTCCTTCCTGTGTTTTCTTATCCTGTTCCCTTCATTTGCACCAGGCCTTGAAGGCGTTGTAGTTCTCGGTTTCCCATTCCCGGCAGTAGATGGCAAACTCGACGGTATCGAAATAGTGCCGGTATTCCTCCAGGGCCACGGCGTAGGCCCGGGCCACCACGTTGGGGTCGTTCTGGAAGGCCCCGCAGCCGAAGGCACCCAGCACCAGGCAGTCCACATGGTTGGCGGCAGCCACGTGGAGGATGTGCTTCGCCCGCTTGACATGCAGTTCAAAGAGCTGCTGGCGGGTGATGGATGCCGCCCGGGAGGCGTCCGGGTTGTGCCGGTTCCCGGGGGTCGGACGCAGATTCGGCGCGGCGCAGGTCAGCACGTCCACCGTCACAAAGCGCTCCTCCGGCAGCCGCCTGGGGATGCTCTCGTCGGTCTTGCAGATCACCACTCCGGGGGTGTAGATGCAGACGTCCGTGTGGAGCGGGTCGTTGGCCGCCCGGTTGGGCAGATAGTATCGGTCCCAGAGCCAGCGCTGGTTCAGGGCGGGATACAGCGTAGAGCAGCGGCAGAGGCATTCCTCCTGAGCACTGGCCCCGGTTCTGACCCCGCCGCCGGGATTGGTGGCGGAGGCGAAGTTCAGAACCGCCACCCGGGCCTCTGGCTTTGCCTCCCGCAGCCCCATGGCGGCCTCAAAGCTCCGGGCCTTGGTGACAGTGACCCGCCCCGCCTTCTCCGGCTCCGGCAGCTCCGGGTAGTCATTTTCCTCATACAGCTTGACCGCTTTCCGGCTGCGCTGCACCGCGTCCGCCAGGAGGCGGTTTTCCGTGTAATAGGCTTGGGTATCGGTAAAGACCGATACCAGTTGTTCTCTTCGATCCATATTAGTTCTTATATTATTATCTTTCTATCCCGGCCAATTCCGGATTAACCGCCCGTAGCAATTGGAGTAGATTGTATCGTGCCTTGGGCGAGTTATCCCACTTACAATGCTTGGACAACCAGCCGATTAATCGATATGTCCTTCCGTAGTTTTTTACCGCATCTGTGTATGCAGCTTGTCCAGCAAGGACGCAACGTATTCCTTACCGGAGACGCCGGGACCGGAAAGTCATTTCTTTTGAGGGAGTTTGTTGCCTGGGCGTCGCAACAAACTCCTCCGCGGCGAGTACTGTGTACTGCCACCACAGGAATTGCTGCGCAAAATATCAATGGGCGTACAATCCACAGTGCAGTTAAGTGGTCACCGAAAATAAACCTGAGCAACGATTGGGAAATAGACTTTGAATCAAAGGCGGTAGCGCTGAAGCGCTCCGATATCTTAATCGTTGACGAGATTTCCATGATGACGCCATCATTCTTACGTTTCCTGCTAAAATGTATATCGTATTTCAATTCACGCCCCCGCGTGAGGGGCGAAGTAGTTGTCGGTGGTGTTCCGGGCCTTGAAGTTATTTCAATTCACGCCCCCGCGTGAGGGGCGACCTCACCGGTCTTGGCGAGCTTCTTGTAGAAGTTATTTCAATTCACGCCCCCGCGTGAGGGGCGACTCCTGGGCACCGGGCAGCACGCAGTTTGTGTGCGTATTTCAATTCACGCCCCCGCGTGAGGGGCGACTCCTTTTTTTACGCTCAGACCTTTTGGTTACTACATTTCAATTCACGCCCCCGCGTGAGGGGCGACCTCACTCCGCCTCGAAGAGCATCGCGTCCCGCTTATTTCAATTCACGCCCCCGCGTGAGGGGCGACAGAAAGGAGTGAGACGATGGCGAAGCGGGTGAGCAAATTTCAATTCACGCCCCCGCGTGAGGGGCGACGGGAATTTTCGGGGCGGGCTTTTTGGTCAACAAAAAATTTCAATTCACGCCCCCGCGTGAGGGGCGACTCGATGCCTGCCGCTACGGCGAAGGGCGGCCGGTATTTCAATTCACGCCCCCGCGTGAGGGGCGACAAACTACGATGCCGCGGAAATGGCCGTCACTGTGGAATTTCAATTCACGCCCCCGCGTGAGGGGCGACCCGTGGTATTTGCTTATCTTTTTGATTACAGTCTATTTCAATTCACGCCCCCGCGTGAGGGGCGACTACCTCCTTATTTGTCGGGCTTGTAGGTGGGATTATTTCAATTCACGCCCCCGCGTAAGGGGCGACCGTTACCGAAACCGTGGTGGAAACCCTATTGTATTTCAATTCACGCCCCCGCGTAAGGGG
>JAFXYD010000052.1 GCA_017541995.1 Oscillospiraceae bacterium | reverse complement strand
AGGTCATGAGCGCGGTTTCCTCGCCGCAGACGAACGCGCCGGCGCCCAGGCGCAGGCCGATGTCGAACTTGAAGCCGGTGCCCATGATGTTGTCGCCCAGCAGGCCGTACTCATGGGACTGGTCGATGGCGATCTGCAGACGCTTGACGGCGATGGGGTACTCGGCGCGGACGTAGATGTAGCCCTGGGAAGCGCCGATGGTGTAGCCGGCGATGGTCATGGCCTCCAGCACCACGTGGGGGTCGCCCTCCAGCACGGAGCGGTCCATGAAGGCGCCGGGGTCGCCTTCGTCGGCGTTGCAGCAGACGTACTTCTGGTCGTTGTCATAGGCCTTGGCGAACTTCCACTTCAGGCCGGTGGGGAAGCCGGCGCCGCCGCGGCCGCGGAGGCCGGAATCCAGCAGGGTCTGGATGACGTCGTCGGGGGTCATCTCGGTGAGGACCTTGCCCAGGGCCATGTAGCCGTCCCGGGCGATGTACTCGTCGATGTTCTCGGGGTTGATGACGCCGCAGTTCCGCAGGGCGACGCGGAGCTGAGACTTGTAGAAGTTGGTGTCATTGAGGGAGACGTTGGTGCCGGGCTCGGTGATCTCGGCGCCTTCCTTGTACTCCAGACGGGTCACGATACGGCCCTTGAGCAGATGCTCCTCCACGATCTCGGGGACGTCCTCGGGGGTGACGCGGGAGTAGAAGGTGCCCTCGGGGTAGACGATCATAACGGGGCCCAGGGCGCAGAGACCGAAGCAGCCGGTCTGCACGATCTTGATCTCGTTTTCCAGGCCCTTCGCCTTCAGCTCCTCAGCCAGCTTCTCCCGGACCTTGACAGAGCCGGAGGAGGTACAGCCGGTGCCTCCGCAAATCAGTACATGAGAACGATACATAGCTGTTCCTCCTTATTTCTCAGCGGCGCCGATGGTGTACTCGGTGACGACCTTGCCGCCCTGGAGATGCTCCTTGGCAACGCGGCGCGCCTTCTCAGCGGTCATCTTGACGTAGGTGACCTTTTCCTTGTCGGCCTCGTAGACCTCCACGATGGGCTCATAGCGGCACAGACCGATGCAGCCGGTCTGGGTCACGGTGACCTTCTCGCCCAGGCCCAGCTTGCTGACCTCCTCCACCAGAGCGGAGAGGACAGGTCTGGCGCCGGCGGCGATGCCGCAGGTAGCCATGCCCACCACGGCGCGGATGCTGCCGCTGCCGGAGCGCATGGTCACGTTGTCCTTCATGCGGTCACGAATTGCTTGAAGTTCCGCCAAAGTTTTCATGTGTACGTTCCTTTCTTATTGTAATATTATTGCATTTCGGTTTCAAACTGCAGGGCGCCCTGGATCCATACCAGCACGTCGGGCAGGTCCAGCGGCACCTCGGGGCCCAGCACCTGCCGCAGCTCGGCGGTGTCCAGGCTGAGCTCCTGTCCGTCCTCGCGATGATAGACGAAGAGGAAGTCGATCTCCGGGCTGCCCTGGATCAGGGTGACGATGGAGCCCGCGTAATCCCCCACCGGGACGCAGTCGAGATGGTCCATGCGGAAGCGGGCCCTGACGGTGGTGCCCGTGGGGGGAACCACCGAGGATTCGATGCTTAAATCTCCGCCGGTCTGCTCGGCCGCCAGCTTCAGCAGGGGCAGCCCCATGCCCACCGGGCGGGTGGTGCGGGTGGTGGTGAAGGGATCCGTTACCGTGGCCACAAATTCCGGCGGCATCCCGCAGCCGTTGTCGATGATGGACAGGGTGCGCCAGCCGTCAGACTCGTCGATGCGGATGACGATCCGCGTCGCGCCGGCCTTGACGGAGTTCTTCGCCACGTCCAGAATGTTCAGGGACAGCTCCTTCATACCATTCCCTCCCTCAGTAAGCAAATCAGCGCGTCCCGGACCCGCTGGGACGAATAGGGCTCGTCGTCCAGCTCGATCCACTGGGAGGCGTCCCGCATGCTCTCCAGCCGGTGGGAATCGGAGGAGCAGAGCATCCGCCTTCCCTCCAGGCCGTAGTCCCGGACGTACTGATCCCGGTTTTCCGGGTCGTTGAGCTCCAGGGTGGGGAAGAAGGGCTTCTCGGGCAGATTGCCCAGGATGCCGATGATCCCGTTGGAGGGCCGGTCGATGTGGGCCGGGAAGGCCGCGCCGCCGTGGGCCAGGGCCAGGGCTGTGCCCGCCTCCAGATCCAGCTTGGTGGCCGGGATCAGCAGGTTGGGCTCCTCCCCCAGCACCTTGTCTTCCGCGTCCATATAGAGCTGGTTGCCGAAGACCGCGGGCTTGTTCTTGATGGGAAAGCGCTGGGTTCGGACCTCCGCCTCGAAGCCCTCCGCCGCCTCAAGGGTGGGGAAGAGGCAGACCAGGTGAATTTCCTCCGCGGTGGTGAGCTCCATCCCCGGCACGCCCACGATGCCGTACTGGCGGCAGGCGCTGAGGAAGGCGCGGCAGTTGCCGCAGCTGTTGTGGTCCGTGAGGGCCATGAGCTGCAGGCCGCACAGACTTCCCATCCCCGCGATGTTGGCGGGGGTCATGTCGTCCTCCGCGCAGGGGGACAGGCAGGAGTGCAGGTGCAGGTCGTAGTAATAGCGGTTCATAACAGCGCCGCCACCTTCGCGCAGAGGGAGAAGACCGGCTCAGAGGAGCGGTAGAGGTTGATCCCCTTGCGCTCCGCCAGCTGGGCCACGCCGGGGTCGGGCAGCACGTTTTCGGCCAGAATGACCAGGGCCGCGTCCGTCAGCGTGGCGACGGCGATGACGTTGTTGTTGGACATGATGGTGATCCAGGCGTCTCCGGACTGGGCGCGGCCCATCACCCAGGAGAGCAGGTCGCCGGCGTAGCCGCCCGTGACCTCCCGGTCCGGCTCGGCCTGGCAGATGGGCTCCAGTGAAAGCTGTTGCGCCAGCTCCTGTACGGTCATTGGGCAGCGCCTCCTTCCTCCTGCTTCCGCAGGCGCTGCCGCAGCAGCACCACGCAGTCCTCTAACTTTGCTTCGCCCTTCACCAGATCCTCGGCAAAGGCCCGGCAGGTGGGCGCGCCGCAGGAGCCGCAGTCGATCTGGGGCAGCTGCGCGTGCAGCTCCTCGATGCGCATCATCAGGCGCATGGCCTCGAAGCGGTCCTCCGAGAGGCTGTAGGCCGGGACGTAGTCGTTGATGGGGGCGTCCAGCAGAGCATCGGGGGGGACGTAGTCCGGCCCCTGGTCTCTCACGTCCAGATAGTTTCGGTTGTGGGGCAGGCCATGCCGGAAGGACATGAGCCTGGCCTTGGCGATGTAGGGATTCTCCACCGTCGCCGCGCCGCCCACGCAGCCGCCGGGGCAGGCGTTGAGCTCCACAAACTCCAGATGGGGGAATTTGTTGGTCTCGATGGCGTCCAGCACCTGGATGGCGTTGTCCATATCGTCGGCGGCCAGATAGCGGTCGTCGAAGAGGCCCTCGGCTTCTCCGCCGGAGGAGGCCCACTTGACGCCGGCAATGCCGGCCCGGGAGCGCATCATGCCGGGATGGGGGGCCTTGACCTTGCCGGAGAGCTTCATGTAGACCTCCGAGACGGAGACCACGTAGTCGATGCTGCTCTTGGTCTGGCTCAGACCGTTCTTGGCGTAGCTGCGCTTGGCGGGACAGGGAGAGATGAATACGGTGCAGATCTCGTCCTTGCTCAGCTCCGGGTGGGTTTTCAGCGCCTTCGCCTTGGCGATGCGGCTGGCGTATTCCACCGGGGGCAGGATGGGCAGGACGTTCTCGCAGAGCTCCGGGAAGCGCAGCCGGATGAGCCGCACAATGGCGGGACAGGCGGAGCTGATCACCGGGCGGGGAATGTTGGGCTTACGCATGTAGCGGCGGGTACATTCGGAAATGATCTCGGCGGCACGGGCCACCTCGTAGACATCGTCGAAGCCCAGCTCCAGCAGGGATTCCAGCAGGCAGCCGATGTCCGTCAGGCCGTCAAACTGCCCGTAGAGGGCAGGGGCCGGCAGGGCGATGCGGAGCTTGTATTTGGGATCGATGTCGCTGAGCTTGTCGAACACGGCCTTTTTGGCCTTGTGCTGACAGACGCGCACGCAGCGCCCGCAGTCGATGCAGAAGCTGGTGCGGATGACCGCGTGGCCGTTCCGGATGCGGATCGCCTCTGTGGGGCAGCGGCGAAGACAGGAAGTACAGCCGATACACTTGTCGGCGTCCAGAGACACCGAGTGCAGGAAATCATCAGTCATGCGGTCCCTCCCTTCCGAATTATACGGCCACCACCATGGTGAGCTTGGTGCCGACACCGACCTGGGTCTCAATCTCCAGGCTTTCGGTGTAGCGCTTCATGTTGGGCAGACCCATACCCGCGCCGAAGCCCATGTTCCGGATCTGCTCGGTGGAGGTGGAATAGCCCTCCTGCATGGCCAGCTCCACGTCTGGGATGCCGGGGCCGTGATCCTCGAGGACGATCACGATCTTGTCCGGATACACCGCCACGTCGGCGGAGCCACCGTTGGCGTGGATGACCATGTTGATCTCGCCTTCATACATGGCGATGGAGCAGCGGCGGATCACATCGGACGGGAACCCGAGCTGCCGCAGCTTTTTCTTCATCTCCACGGAAGCCTCGCCGGCGGAGGAGAAATCCTCGCCGTCAATGTCGAAGTGAAAATTCAGCGCCGCCATCGTCTTATTCCTCTTCGGTGTTGAGCAGGCCCGTGTCGAACAGCGTGCCCGCTGCCCGGAACATGGAGGCCTCCGTCACCATCACGACGATGTCGTTGATGTCGGCCAGAGAGACGATTTCAGGCGTCGGCTCCTTGCCGTTGACGAACACGATGCAGTGCATATCCATCATCATGGCGGTGCGCACCACCTGGGGATTGAGCAGGCCGGTGAGCAGCACAGACTGATTGGAGGCGAAGGCCAGCACGTCAGACATCATGTCACAGCAGAAGGCGTTTTGGACCTCGGTGTCCAGCATATGCTCGCTGGAGAGCACCCGGGCCCGGAGCAGTTCGGCGATCTGGCGAAGTTGCATTGTTTTCCTCCGTTCCGTTGCGGGTAAAGATCAATACTTGTTGAGGATACCCTGGATCTGATCGGGGGTCAGACGGCCGTAGACGTCGTCGTTGATCATCATGACAGGGGCCAGGCCGCAGGCGCCCACGCAGCGGCAGGCTTCCAGAGAGAACTTGCCGTCGGGGGTGCACTGACCCTCCTGCAGGCCGGTGAGCTCGCAGATCTTGTCAAACACGGCTTGCGCGCCCTTGACGTAGCAGGCGGTGCCGAGGCAGACGGAGATGCGGTACTCGCCCTTGGGGGCCAGCGCGAACTGCGCGTAGAAGGTGGCGATGCCGTAGATTTTTTCCAGGGGGACGTTCATTTGGTCGGCGATGATGGTCTGGACCTCAATGGGAAGATACCCATAGATGTCCTGGGCTCTCTGCATGATGGGCATGAGCGCGCCCGGAGTGTTCCGGAGCTCTTCGATCACGGCCAGCAGCTTTTCTTCTTGTTCCTTCGTGCCACGGAAGGGAACCGTCGTTACTTTACAAGCCATTTGATTCAACTTACCTCCTATTTACGTGATCGGCAAATGGTTGATACCGGCCGTAATCGGCCATAGTACATAATATATTGTACCAGATAGGCGGCTAATTGTAAAGCGAAAAATCGATATTTTTTATGGAAAAATGAAAATCCGGGGCGCTTTGCCCCGGCGTCGGATATGGAAAAAACGGATCGCCGGGAGGGCGGGAAAAAACTTTCACCGCAGCCCCCGCAGCAGGGCCTTTTGCTCCGGAGAGACGCGGAAGCTCTCCACCGCCTTCTGAATGGACTTGGCGTGGGTCCAGGGATCCAGGCGGCGCTGGGTGAAATAAGGGAGGATCGCGTCCCATTGCTTGGCCAGGGCTGTGGCGAAATACCAGGCCCGCATCATGTTAACATAATATTCCTCGGACCGGAGGGCGGCCACCGCCGCCGGAAAGGCCGGGTCGAAGTCCTCCTCCAAAAAGTGATCCATCAGCTGCTTAATCCCAAAGCGGACGGTGTAGGTCTTGCCGGATGCCAGCCAGCCGGGGATGGCCTCCGCCAGGGTCTGCCGGTGTTTTTTGAAGCAGGGGAGGGAAAGGCTGTCGCAGACGGCCCAGTTGTCCACCCAGGGCAAAAAGGCCTCCACCCGGGCCAGGCAGCGGTCAAAGTCCCGTTCAAAGGCCAGCAGATAGCCGTGGAGCAGGTTTTCCTCCTGGTACAGATGGGGCAGGGCGCCCAGAAAGGCGTCGGCGGCGTCGCTTCCCCGCAGCTCCCTTGCCAGGGCCCACAGAGCCGGGCTGCGGACCCCCAGAATCCGCTCCGGGGGCAGGTCGGGGATGAGCCTGGCGCTGAAGGCCCGATAGCCGGGCTCGGACATAGCAAGCAGCCGCTCCCGGAGGGAAGCGGCTGGGATGGGCCTGGATGCGGGAGCGGGGCTCATGCCTTCTGCTCCACGAAGCGCTTGATGGCTTCAAAGGTCTCGTCGGAGATGTAGTGCTCCACCTTGCAGGCGTCGTCCACAGCGGTCTGCTCGCCGACGCCCAGCTGCCGGAAGAAGGTGGAGAGAATGTTGTGGCGGGCGTAGATCTTCTCCGCCCGGGCCAGTCCCTGCTCGGTGAGCTGCAGGAAGCCGTTTTCATCGGTGCGCAGATAGCCCGCGTCCATGAGAATGTGGACGCCGCGGCTGACGCTGGGCTTGGAAAAGCCCATGTACTCGCCCACGTCCACCGCCCGGACGCTGCTCTTCTGCCGGGAAAGGATCAGAATGGTCTCCAGATACATTTCGCCGGATTCCTGTAATTTCACGGTGCTCCCCTCCTGAAGGATGATATTATACTCATTATACAGGAGCGTCGGCGGAAAGTCAAAGAAATTATTTTCAAGAAAAGAAAAAATAAAGCTTTACTTTTTCAAAAGGATCTGCTATAATACTCGAGCAAACGCGCCGGTGGCTCAATGGATAGAGCATCAGATTCCGGTTCTGAGGGTTGGGGGTTCGAGTCCCTTCCGGCGTGTCAAAAAGAGTCAATGCCCTTTCGGGCGTTGACTCTTTTTGGCATTCTGACTCAGAGGAAGGGACTCGAATAATCCGAAAACCGCAACAGTCCGGCGGACTGTTGCATCCCCCAGTGCGCACACTGGGGGATACCTCTGTTTTTGCGGAGCAAAAACGCAGCCGAGTCCCTTCCGGCGTGCCAAAAAGAGTCAATGCCCTTTCGGGCGTTGACTCTTTTTGCGTGCGCCCGGTGAGCGCACGTTCTATAGGGTGAAAGTCCCGAACGCGCCCGGCAGCGGGAAGCGTTAGCCAAAGGCAAGGGTGTCCGTCGCGAGGCGGAATCTGAAGAAAGCCGGATATAGAGGGTTGAAAGGT
>JAFXYD010000010.1 GCA_017541995.1 Oscillospiraceae bacterium | reverse complement strand
GGGCGGTCATCGGCCGCCCGGTTTGCGGAGCAAACAATCGCCCGCAGGGCGATCCAGCCCGGTATCGTTCATCGAGGCGTTTCCGTAACACGCAGCCGGGCAGGATTTGCCGCCGGCAAATCGTCCGCCTCTGGCGGACCGGGCGGCCAGTGACCGCCCCTACGGGCGTGGTGCAGAGGGGAGAGCTGGTACGTGTGGCGGGCGGCCAATGACCGCCCCTACGATGGATCGGCTGATGAAAGCCGATAACCGGAATCGGGATTTGTAAGGCCGTAGGGGGCGGCGTCCTCGACGCCCCGAGCCTGTCGTGATCTGATACCTGCGGGCCGTCGAGGACGCCGGCCCCTACGGCAATATCTTGACAAATCCGAATTTACAGCGCGGAAAGGAGTTTCCCATGAAACGTCTGCTTTGTCTCGCCCTGCTCTGCCTGCTGCTGGCGGGCTGCCGGGAGCCCCAGGCGGGGCCCGCCCTCACCGGCACCTGGGTCAACGCGGGGCAGTACTCCCAGGGCCGGGACTTTGTGGAGACCCTGACCCTCCGGGAGGACGGCAGCGTCACCGTCCACCTGGACTACCGGGGAGCGGACTACGCCACCCTGGAGGGCTCCTGGAGCGCCGAAGGCAGCACCCTGTCCGTGGACTTCGCGGACCCCAACACCCGGGATCGGGTCTATACCTACACCCTGACGGATCTTACCCTGACCCTCACCGGCGACGGGAAAGAGGTCGTCTATCAGCGCGTCAACTGAATACAGAATAGACTTTGTGAAAATAGAACCAAAGGAGAAGATCATCATGAAGCAAGCAACTCTGCGCAGTTACGCCCGGCTCATCGCCCGGGTGGGCGTCAACATCCAGAAGGGCCAGGAGGTCATCATCACCTGCGATCTGGATCAGCCCAAGTTTGTGGAGCTGCTGGTGGACGAGTGCTACAAGGCCGGCGCCAGGAAGGTCATTGTGGAATTCAACTACCAGCCCCTGCAGAAGCTCCATGTCCGCCACCGCAGCGTCACCACCATGGCTAAGGTGGAGGAGTGGGAGAAGGCCCGGCTCCAGCACTATGTGGACGAGCTGCCCTGCCGCATCTATCTGACCAGCGAGGATCCCGACGGTCTCAAGGGCATCAACCAGGAGAAGATGGCCAAGGCCTCCCAGAAGCGCTACCCCATCCTCAAGCCCTACCGGGATCAGATGGAGAACAAGTACCAGTGGTGCATCGCGGCGGTGCCCGGCGCGGCCTGGGCCAAGAAGCTCTTCCCGGAGCTGTCCAAGGCCAGAGCCATTGAGAAGCTGTGGGAGGCCATTCTCTTCACCTCCCGGGTCACCGAGGACCCCGTGGCCGCCTGGGAGGCCCACAACAAGGATCTCCATGACCGTTGCGCCTATCTCAACAGCCTGGGCATCGCGGAGCTGCGCTACAGGGGCGAGAACGGCACCGACTTCACCGTGGGCATGATCCCCGAGGCGGAGTTCAAGGGCGGCGGCGACACCAGCCTGCAGGGCGTCTACTTCAACCCCAATATTCCCACCGAGGAGTGCTTCATCTCCCCCATGCGGGGCAAGGCCGAGGGCGTCGTCTACGCCACCAAGCCCCTGTCCTACCAGGGCCAGCTCATTGAGAACTTCTCCGTCCGCTTTGAGAACGGCAAGGCCGTGGAGGTCCACGCCGAACGCAACGAGGCGCTGCTTCAGAAGATGATCTCCATGGACGAGGGCGCCGCCTATCTGGGCGAGTGCGCCCTGGTGCCGGTGAACTCCCCCATCTCCGAGTCCGGCCTGCTGTTCTACGAAACCCTCTTCGACGAGAACGCCGCCTGCCACCTGGCCCTGGGCGCCGGCTTTGCCGACACCATCAAGGGCTTTGAGAACAAGACCCTGGAGGAGTGCCGCAAGCTGGGCATCAACGAGTCCATGATCCACGTGGACTTCATGATCGGCTACGAGGGCCTGGACATCGACGCCGTCACCCGCGAGGGCAAGACCGTCCCCATCTTCCGCAAGGGCCGCTGGGCCTTCTGAGCCCGCCCGGGACGCCCCCGCCTGTAGGACGGCACCTTGCCGTCCGCCTCCCCGCACGGGGGATCATGCAAAACGCAAAATGAAAAACGAAAAACTGCGGAGTATGCCAATTCTTTGAATTGGCATACAAAACAAACCCGGTTCCTGATCCATCACGGCAAGGAACCGGGTTTTCAGATGATAAATTTTCTTATTTCTATGGACATTATTACATGAATATTCTATAATTATCATGTAAATACTTTTAGGGAGGTCCATCCGGTGTTATCGTTTGAATGGAAGGAGGAAGAACGCTATGTTAGAGGAATATAACATTGACCAGCTGAACCCCAGAGCAAATCCCTACGCAAAAGAGCTGAAACAGCAAATCACCATTAAGCTCGCGCCGACTGTGATCGACTATTTCAAAAATCTCTCCACGGAAACCGGGATTCCCTATCAAACCCTGATCAATATGTATCTTGTGGACTGCGTAAAAAACAAACGAACGCCGAATATCTCCTGGACGTAAAAACGATACCTTGTCCTGCTTCAGGGCAAGGTATCGTTTTCTTCTGTATCAACCAGCAGCAGGCAGGCGCTCTCCTCAGGGCCCTCCGCGGGGAAGACGCGGTAGTCCCGCTCCTGACCGAAGAACGCGGCGCGGCCCTCATAGAAGCCCTCCTCCGTCCATTGGTCGGTAAGATCCAGCGTGCAGCTGCCCCCGCCGGCCCGGTCGGTGACCCGGAGCAGAACCCGGCCCTCCTGCCGCTGCAGGGCGTAGTCCCAGCCCAGGCTATCGCCGGTGACGTATTCGCCCTCCGGCGCGCCGGGGACGGGCGGCTCCGTGACCGGGGGAACGGGCTCTGTGACCGGCGGAAGCGGCTCTGTGACCGGGGGAGCGGGGTCCGTAACCGGCGGAAGCGGCTCTGTGACCGAGGGAATCGGCTCTGTGACCGGGGGAGCGGGGTCCGTAACCGGCGGAAGCGGCTCTGTGACCGGGGGAATCGGCTCTGTAACCGGGGGAACGGTGTTCGTGACCGGGGGAACCGGGTCTGTAACCGTTGGGACCGGGTCTGTGCCCGGCGCAGTGGAATCCGTGATCCCTTCCACCGGCTCCGTGCCTGCTGTCTCCGTGACCGTGCCGGAGGCGGTGTGCTCCGTCCCGGTGGGCAGGGGGGGCTCGGGCCGACTTTGCTCCAGCAGCCGCAGCCCCGCCAGGCTCACCAGCACCATCCCGGCGGCAACGGCCGCCGGGGCCCAGCGCCGCCGGAGGGGGATGGGCCGGGGAGCCGCTTCCGGGGCCCGCTCCCTCTGCTCCAGCTCCAAAAGCCGCCGGGTGAAGTCCTCCGAGGGCTGCACGCCGTCGAAATATTCCTTGATCTTTTGCTTTTCGTCAGCCACGGTCTTCCCCTCCCAACAATTGCTTCAGCTGTTTTCTGGCCCGGTCCAGCCGGGTGCGGACGGTGGTCTGGGTCAGTCCCAGACATTGGGCGATGCGTTTTACGGGATAGTCCTCATAGTAGAAGAGATACACCACGCCCCGGTATTTGGGGTCCAGGGCCTGCAGGGCCCGCTGTACCTCCAGCCGGGTGTCCGGATCCTCCGCCGGGGCGGCGCAGCGCTCCGCCTCCTCCAGAGCCCGGTTCCGCCGGCGGGCGGCACTTTTCAGCAGGTCCCTGCACTGGTTGGCCACGGCGGTCATGAGATAGCGCCTGGCCTCCTCCGGGCTGTCGAAGCGCCTGCCGCTGCGAAGGTATTTCAGGAAGGCCTCCTGCACCGCGTCCTCCGCGTCCTCCCGGATGCCGGTGTAGCTCACAGCCAGCCGAAACAGGGACGGGCTCAGCTCCCGCACCAGCTGTTCAAATTCCAATCCCATGGGCCTGTGTCTCCTCACTCTGAAAAATCGCCCCATGATTATAAGGGTTTGCCCCCCATATTTCAAGTCTGATTTATATAACGATCCAGCGGGGCAAAAGGTCACAGGGATGAAAAAATAAAAAATTTCCGATCTCTGTGACTTTTTCCAACCCTGGCTCGTTATACAGGCAGAAAGCAAACAGCGAGGCGCTGTGCTTCCGAAAAAAATCAAGGAGGAAAAAACAATGAAAAAGATCTGTGTGAAGCTTGGGGCGCTGCTGATGGCGGCGCTGCTGACCATGGGCCTGGTGAGCGGGGCCCTTGCGGCCTATGGCTTTGACGACGTGCCGGAGGACGCCTGGTACGCGTACGCCGTCCGCCGGGTCAGCCAGATGGGCTACATGAACGGGGTGGGCGGCCAGCGCTTTGCTCCCAAGGCCCCCATGACCCGGGCCATGTTTGTCACCTCCCTCTACCGGATGGCAGCCCTCTGGACGGGGCTGCCCGCCGAGACCCCCGCCGCCGACTTCTCCGACGTGCCCGCCACAGCCTGGTACGCCAAGCCCGTGGCCTGGGCCGCCTCCCAGGGCATCGTCGCCGGACGGGGAGACGGGCGCTTTGACCCCAAGGCCCCCATTTCCCGGCAGGAGATGGCCGTGATGCTGCTGCGCTTCGCCCAGGCGGTGATGCCGGAGCTGGTGACGGACGACAACATCATCGAGCGGACCTTTACCGACATGGAGCAGGTTTCCCCCTACGCCGAGGCCGCCGTGTGGTTTTGCGCCCACCGTGGCTTATTCACCGGGGACGCCGACGGACGCTGCCTGCCCAAAAAGACCGCCACCCGGGCCGAGGCCGCCCAGGTGCTGATGGTGCTGGAGTGGCAGATTGCCCCCGTACCCGCAGTGGGATAGT
Source organism: Oscillospiraceae bacterium (assembly GCA_017541995.1). Lineage (GTDB taxonomy): Bacteria > Bacillota > Clostridia > Oscillospirales > Oscillospiraceae > JAFRPC01. Next base: position 11,430 of record JAFXYD010000010.1, on the reverse strand, counting down.
CCCTTCTCGTCGGCCGGGAAGTCCGCGCGGAGGCTGCGGACGCCATCGACTGCCTGCCGGAATCCGAAAGCTGAGCAAAACGACAGTCGCCCCGGGGCGGTTCAACACGAACTGCCCCGGGGCGACCTTTCTTCTTTTTTTATGATCCAATTCGCAGAATTGGATCATTCCGCCATTTTCAATTTTCAATTCTCAATTTTCAATTCGCCCCGGGCGGGATGTGGCGGTCGATGACCGCCGCTACGAGCGGGATATGGCGGTCAATGACCGCCGCTACGGGCGGGCCTTATCCCTTCGGCTTCCGGTTGTGGTAGTAGCGGCGCTTGTTGTTTTTCTTGGCCTCGGGCTTGGGGGCGGGCTGGTCCTCGGGGCGCTTTTCCGGGACGGGGCGCTTGGGCTGCTCGGGCAGGGGGAGCTTGGGCTCCTGCTTGCCCTGCTGCTGGCGGCGGCGCTGGGAGCGGGAGGGCTTGTCCCCCTGCTTCTGCTCCAGCTGCACCGGCTTTTCCTGCTTTTCGGGCTTCTCGCCCCGCTGGCCCTCTGGCTTGTTATAGCGCTTGTTCCGGCGGCCGCCCTCGAAGGGGACGGGCTGCTGTCCGTCCTCCCGGTTCTCCCCCTCTCTGCGGGCGGGGGCGGGCTGCCCCTTCCCCTCGGCCTCCCGTCGGGCTCCGGCGGGGGACTGGGGCCCCTCTCTGCGCTCGCCCTGGCGGAAGCTCTCCTTCCGGGCGGGCTTGTCCGGCTGCTCCGGCTGCTCGGGGCGCTCCGGTCTGCGGTCCCGGCGATTGCGGCGGGGGCTCCGGCCCTCCTGGGCGGGCAGCTCGGCAGGGAAGTCCGGGCCCTCCTCGGGGCGCTCCGCCTCGGTCTCGGCGGGGTCCACCGTGAGCCGGTGGTCCAGGAAGGGCCGCCGCTCCAGCAGCAGCTCGGAATCCTTCCGGCCGGAGATGGGGGCCAGATCCTCGGGGATGGGCGGGTCGTTCTTCTTGGCCTTGCCGCTGCGCAGGACGCAGATCTCGCTGTTGCGGTAGCTGCGGATCTCCTCGTCGTCCTTCTCCATGCGGACGCTGACGCACTGCTTCATGAGGTTGACGGCGGTGACGGTGCCCCGGCCGTCGGGGGTATCCACGAAGGAGTCCGGCTTGGGGCTGCTGCGGATCAGATCCTCGTAGGCCTCCTGCTCATACTTCAGGCAGCACATCAGCCGCCCGCAGGTGCCGGAGATCTTGGTGGGGTTCAGACTCAGATTCTGGGTCTTGGCCATCTTGATGGAGACGGGCTGGAAGTCGTCCAGGAAGCTGGCGCAGCAGAAGGGTCTGCCGCAGATGCCCAGGCCCCCCAGCATCTTGGCCTTATCCCGGACGCCGATCTGCCGCAGCTCGATGCGGGTGTGGAAGTTGGAGGCCAGAATCTTCACCAGCTCCCGGAAGTCCACCCGGTTGTCGGCGGTGAAGAAGAAGAGCAGCTTGCCGCCGTCGAAGGCGCACTCCGCGGACACCAGCTGCATGTCCAGCCCCAGATCCTCGATCTTCCGCTGGCAGAAGGCGTAGGCGTCCTTTTCCTTCTTCTCGTTCTCCGCCTTGATGCGCTCGTCGATGGCGTTGGCGATCCGCAGCACCCGGCGCAGGGGCTGGACCAGCTCCCGGCGGGCCACCCGATGGTTGGCGCTCAAGCAGTAGCCGTACTCGGCCCCCCGGGCGGTGTCGATGATGACGTGGTCGCCGTTTTTCAGCGCCAGCTCGCCGGGGTCGAAGAAATAGATCTTGCTGCCGGGGCGGAACTGCACGTCCACCACCGGGACCCGCTCGTTGGGGTCCGGGGCGGGGGGCGCCGCGGGGGCCGCCGGAGCGGGGGGCGCGCTCAGCTTGGGGGCCTGCTTCTTGGCGGAAACCGCCGTCAGGGCCGTGTGCATGGGGGCGGGAGGCGCAGGGGCCTCAGCCTCCGGAGCAGCAGACGTCTGCTGCTCCATATTGTCAAGTTCGTATTCGTGTTCCATATTCTCTCCAAATAGATAAAATGTCGCTTTGCGATTTATGCTACTCCCGCAGGTCCAGCCAGACCTGGAGGGCGCCGCAGACGGCGCCGGGGCTGACGTTGCCCTGGAGGAGCTCCACGCTCCGGCGGAGCTGGCGCAGGGCCTGGAGGCAGGCGGCGGAGGTACGGTTTTGGCCCACGCTCCGGGCGGCCTCCCAGCGGCCCGGCTGCCCGGCCCGGAGGGCCAGGGCCTGGCTCAGAACCTCCACCCACTGGCTCAGCAGGGGGATCAGCTCCTCCCGCTTCTTCCGCTCCAGGGGGGTCAGCAGCTCCGTGAGCCCCAGCTTGTCCCGGCGGGCGAAGCAGGCGGCGAAGCCCAGGGTCTCGGGGGCGAGGCCCTCTCCTTCCCGCAGCAGGGTCTCGGCCCGGCCCAGCCAGCCCTCGGAGCGGGCCCAGGCCTCCGCCAGCTTTTCCCGGGGGGTCTGGGGGCAGCGGCGGGACAGGGCCTCCAGGCCCTGGGCCTCCGTCAGAGGGGCCAGCTGCAGGGGCACCGCCCGGGAGCGGATGGTGGGCAGCAGGCGCTCGGCGCCGTCCGTCAGCAGGAGGAAGGCCGCGTAGTCCGGGGGCTCCTCGATGACCTTCAGCAGGGCGGTCTGGGCGGCGGCGTTCATGTCCATGGCCCGGGGGATCAGGTAGACCTTCCGCAGGCCCTCGTTGGGCTTGATGTAGACGTCGGCCCGGTATTTGCGGATCAGCTCCACGGGGACGATCTTCCGGGCGGGGTCGTCCACGGTTATGACGTCGGGGTGGACGCCGTCCAGGACCTTCCGGCACTGGAGGCAGCGGCCGCAGGGCCGCTTCTCCCCCTCGGTACACTCCATGGCGGCGGCCAGGATCCGGGCCAGGGTATGCTTGCCGCTCCCGGCGGGCCCGGCGATCAGATAGCAGTGGGACAGCCGCCCGGCGGCAAAGGCCGCCGCCAGCCCGGCCTTGAGCCGTTCGTTTCCCAGCAGCGCCTCCATATCCCCACCTCCCGCTATGATCCTTAACTATAGGATTTTAGCATAAATTTCGGGAATATGCAAGGAAAATTATGAACCTGCGGCAAATTTGGATTCTGGTTATCGGTTTTCCTCAGCAAGCCGGGCGTAGGGGCGGTCATTGGCCGCCCGCCCGAGGCAGAGGCCTGCCGTTAACCACCCGTCCGTAGGGGCGGTCATCGGCCGCCCGGTTTGCGGAGCAAACAATCACCCGCAGGGCGATCCAGCCCGGTATCGTTCATCGAGGCGTTTCCGTATCACGCAGCCAGGCAGGATTTGCCTCCGGCAAATTGTCCGCCTCTGGCGGACCGGGCGGCCAGTGACCGCCCCTACGATGGGTCGGCTGATGAAAGCCGATAACCAGAATTTGGATTTGTCGAGTTCTTTCAAACGCCCTGTAGCGGCGCACACCAGTGCGCCACGAGACCAGTTTGCGGATAACCTCTTGCAGTTGCGCCGCTACACGAGCCTTACGCCACTCCGATTTGTCGCGGTTTGCAAAAAAAGCTTGCCTCTTTTCGCCGGGCGCGGTATAATAACAGTACCACATCGCGCACTGCGCGGAGGACGAGGTGAACGCTATGAAACGTGAAAGCGGCATTTTGCTGCATATTTCCTCCCTGCCCAGCAAGTACGGCATCGGCACCCTGGGCAAGGAGGCCTTTCGCTTCCTCGATTTTCTGAACGCCGCGGGCCAGCGCTACTGGCAGGTGCTGCCCATCGGCCCCACCAGCTACGGCGACAGCCCCTATCAGAGCTGCTCCGTCTACGCCGGGAACCCCTACTTCGTGGACCTGGAGCTCCTGCTGGAGCAGGGGCTCCTGGAGCCCGAGGATCTGGAGGGCTGCCATTGGGGAGAGCCGGGCCGGGTGGACTACGGCGCCATGTACCACTGCCGCCTGCCCCTGCTGGAGCGGGCCTACGACCGGGGCCGGGACCTGCGGAAGGCCCCCTTCGCCGCCTTCCGGGCGGCCAATCCCTGGGTGGAGGACTACGCCCTCTTTATGGCCCTGAAGCGGAAATTCGGGGGCCTGCCCTGGAACCAGTGGCCGGAAAAGGCCGCCCGCCGGGACCCCGAGGCCCTGGCCCGCTACCGGGAGGAGCTGAAGGAGGACATTTCCTGCTTCGCCTTCACCCAGTATCTGTTCTATGAGCAGTGGGACGCCCTCCAGGCCTGCGCCAGGGAAAAGGGCGTCAAGATCATCGGGGACATCCCCATCTACGTGACCATGGACTCCTGCGACGTGTGGCTCCACCCGGAGCTCTTCCAGCTGGACGAGAGCGGGGCCCCCACCGGAGTGGCGGGCTGCCCCCCCGACGGCTTCTCCGCCGACGGTCAGCTCTGGGGCAACCCCCTCTACGACTGGCCCAGGCACGAGCAGACCGGCTTCGCCTGGTGGCAGGAGCGGGTCCGGGCCTCCGCCCGCTTCTTCGACGTGATCCGCATCGACCACTTCCGGGGCCTGGAGAGCTACTGGGCCGTGCCCTACGGGGAGGAGACCGCCCGGAACGGCAAGTGGGTCAAGGGACCCGGCATGAAGCTGGTCAAGGCCCTGCGGGAGGGGGTGCCGGAGGTGGAATTCATCGCGGAGGATCTGGGCTACCAGACCCCCGAGGTGGTGGAGCTGCTGAAGGACTCCGGCTTCCCGGGAATGAAGGTGCTGGAATTCGCCTTCTACGGGGACAACGGCGACTATCTGCCCCACAACCACACCCCCAATTCCGTCTGCTACATCGGCACCCACGACAATCTCACCCTGGCCCAGTGGCTGGCGGAGGAGTCGGAGGAGACCGTGGACAAGGCGGTGAAGTACCTGGGCCTCACAGAGCAGGAGGGCTATATTCGGGGCTTCCTCCGGGCCGGAATGGGCTCGGTGTGCCGGATCTTCGTGGCCCAGATGCAGGACTGGCTGGAGCTGGGAGCCGAGGCCCGGATGAACGCCCCCGGGGCCCTCTCCACCGCCAACTGGAGCTGGCGGCTCACGGAGCTGCCCGGCGAGGAGCTGGCCGCGGAAATACTGGAAATGACAAAACGCTACGCAAGAACAGGAGAACCCGTACATGCATGACAAGCTGACCAGACAGGACATCGCGCTGATGGAAAAGGAGCTGGAGGACCGCAGGATGAACATCCGCCCCGCCATTATGGAGGAGGTCAAGCGGACCCGGGCCTTCGGAGACCTCAGCGAGAACTACGAATACAAGGCGGCCAAGGACGCCCAGCGGAAGAACGACTCCCGGGTGCGCTATCTGGAAAACATGATCAAAACCGCCAAAATCATCGACGAGGACAAGGGCCGCCCCGGCGGCGTGAAGCTCTATGACCGGGTGACGCTCTGGCTGCCCGAGGACGAGGAGGAGATGGTGATCCAGGTGGTCTCCACCGTCCGCACCAACCCCAGCGAGGGCCGCATCTCCCTGGAGAGTCCCCTGGGCAAGGCGGTGCTGGGCGCGAAGCTGGGCGACATCCTGACCATCCGCGTCAATGAAAGCTACGCCTACGACGCCGAGATCCGCGCCATCGAGGAGGCCGCCGACGACGGCACCGCCCCGCTGCTGCCCTACTGAAAAAGGAGCGCCCCTTCCCGGACCGGGAAGGGGCGTTTTTCATATTTGCTCAGTTTCTGGTGAACACCATGGGGCAGAGGGCTTCCATGCCTTCGAGGGCGTCCACGTCGTCTCCCTCCACGCCGACGATTCGCAGCTCGTCCTCATCCAACTCCACGTTCAGGATGCTGACGTCGTCCTCGTCGCTGGCAAGGTACAGCTTGCCGTCCTCATAGGCGAATGTACCCGAGACGCTGGCTTCCTCCAAATCCTCGATCATGTCCTCCGGATCCATGGATTCCATCATTTGCGCCAGCAGATCCTCCATAGTGACGCCCTGCTTCTCCAGCAGCTCGTTGAACTCCTCCATGGTCATGCCGTAGGTCTCGGCCATCATGGCGGGCAGCGCCTGGGCCAGTCCCTGCACCATGCCCTTGACGGCGGTCAGGGCGGAATCCCGGTCGAAGCCCATCACGAAGCTCGCGTCCTCATTCAGATCCAGGGTCAGCGCCAGCTCCAGATCCTCCAGAATCGCGACGAATTCCTCGCCCATGGACTCTTCCATATCCTCCAGCTGTCCGGAGGCCGCCATGGCGTCCTTGAAGTTCATCCGGTAGATCCAGCTGCCCACCAAGGGGCTGATGTCGGTGTCCTCCGGGATGTCGGGCCAGTCGGTCCGGCCGGGGTTCGTGGGGTCGGGCTCCGGGTCCGGTTCATCCTCAACGAAGGCCACCTGGAGGTCCCCGTTGGTCAGATTCAGATTCACGTTGGCCTTCAGCAGGTCGCCCTCCAGCCAGCCCTCGCTTTCGTAGACCCGGAAGACGTACTCCAGCTCCTCGACGGTCTTGATGCCGTTTTCCTCGAGCTCGTCCTCAGACCAAGCCATATCGCTGATGCTCATGCCGTGGGGCTGGACGCGAACGGACCAATAGGGGTCGCAGACGTAGCCGTTGAGGCTTACGTCGTCGGCGGTGAAGCTCAGCGTCCGGTCCGTCTTGTTCTCCAGGAAGATGCCCATGGCATAGGCCCAGAAATCCCCGGTCTTGCCGCCGGTGAGGATCACGGTGCAGTCCTCGTTGTCCACCAGGACCTTGTCGTCCCCGTCGGGGGTGTAGACGTAGCGGCTGGCGGCTTCCTGCCCCAGGGGATAGACGTGGACCTCCTCCTGCGCCAGGTCGTCGGCGTCCCAGTTGCCCGCTTCCCGGACCCGGAACCGAAGCCAGATGTCGGTGAACTCGCCCAGGGTCTCGTTCAGCTCCTCGTCGGAGAAGGAGATCTTGTCGTTGGCCTTCTTGCCGGCAGGCAGCTCGCTGTCAAAGTAGGAGAAGTAGCTCACCCCGTTGACAGAGGCCTCGTTCACCGTGAATTCGAGCTTTTTGTCGGTCTTGTTCTCCATCTCCACCTTCAGAACGGGACCCCAGATCTCGTCGTTTTCCATGCCGGTGATTTTGATGGCGATCCGGTCGTCGTCCAGCACGCTGATCTCCTCCAGCTCATAGCCGGGGGCGGCCGTGGTCTCCGGCGCCGCGGTGGTGGTGGCGGGCGCGGCAGCCGTGGTCTCCGGCGCCGCGGTGGTGGTTGTGGGGGTGTCGTTCTTCGCGCAGGCCGCCAGCGCCAGGATCAGGCACAGGACAAGCCCCAGCGCAAGCAGTTTTTTCAGGTGCTTCATACAGATACCTCCTTTTTTATTTCTCTATTTGCATCTTATCATTGAATCCGAGATTCGTCAAGCCGAAAAACGACAAAAACCGCCACCCCCGGACTGCGGGGGAGGCGGTTTGAACGCGGGGAAGCGCTTACTGCGCCTTCTTGGCGTCGTTGGCGGCCTTCTTGGCGGTCTCCACCAGGGTCTCGAAGGCCTTGGGGTCGGCGATGGCCAGCTCGGACAGAGCCTTGCGGTTCATCTCCATGCCGGCCTGCTTCAGGCCGTACATGAACCAGCTGTAGTTCATGCCGTAGGGCTTGACAGCCGCGGAGATACGGGTGATCCACAGACGGCGGAAGTCGCGCTTCTTCAGCTTGCGGCCGACGTATGCATAGGTCTGGGACTTCTTGACAGCCTGCTTGGCCATCTTGAAGTGGGTGGACTTGGAGCCCCAGTAGGACTTGGCAAGCCGCAGAACCTTATTTCTTCTCTTGCGCGTCATCATTGCGCCTTTAACACGTGCCATTTGTATATCCTCCTATCTCTTACTTGTAAGGAATCATCTTTTTGATGGCTTCCTGGTTGGTGACGTCGGCGTAGGTAGTCGTGCGCAGACGACGGGTACGCTTCGTGTCCTTCTTGGTGAGGATATGGCTCTTGAAGGCGTGTGCCCGCTTGACCTTACCGGTCTTGGTGAGGTTGAATCTCTTCTTGGCACCGCTGTGGGTCTTCAGTTTCGGCATAGTTGATTCTCCTTTTACGTATTCGTTGACGAACTTGTGAATTGTCCGCGCGGACGGCGGTGTGCCGTCCCTACTTCTTGTTCTCAGCCTTCGGGGAGAGGAACATGAACATGAACCGGCCTTCCAGCTTGGGGTTCTTCTCCATATTGGCGACCTCAGAGCAGCCCTCCGCGAACTGGACGAGCAGCTCTTCACCGATATTGGTGTGGGCCATCTCGCGGCCGCGGAAGCGGACGGAGACCTTGACCCGGTTGCCCTCCTTCAGGAACTTGCAGGCGCTCTTCATTTTCGTGTTGAGATCGTTGGTGTCGATGCCGGGAGACATGCGGATCTCCTTGATCTCCACCACGCGCTGGTTCTTACGGTTTTCCTTTTCCTTCTTCATGGCGTCGAAGCGGAACTTGCCGTAGTCCATGATCTTGCAGACGGGGGGATTGGCCGTGGGAGAAATCTTCACCAGATCCAGATCCTGCTCGGCTGCCAGATCCAGGGCGGCCTCGCTGGACATGATCCCAAGCTGTGCGCCGTCGGGTCCGATCACGCGGAGCTCCTTGTCCTGAATTTCCTCGTTGAGCTGATGCGTCATTTTCGCTGCTATGGAAAACACCTCCAATAAATACAACAAATGCGGATGCCGACTGCACCCGCACAAACACCCGGTCGCCCCGGGAAGTACTGTGTTGACCTCTTTGCCTTTGGCGGGAGGTGAGGCGGCGCAGGCAGCCTTCTTTGTTTTCGCCCTGCTATTATAGCCGTCCCTCCCGGCTTTGTCAAGTCCTTTTTTATCTTTTTTTGTGTCGAATAGCCGCTCCCCGCGATTTGACATCGCTCCCGCCGCGTGCTATAATCGGAGCGTGATCTGATCCCGACTGAGAGGTGTTTCTATGGATCGCAGTCTCCGCCCCGGAGCGCGGCTGCTGCCCGCTCTGAGCCTGGCCGCCGCGGCGCTCTGCTCCGCCGCCCTGTTCCTGCTGCTCTTTCTGCAGATCTACAGCAGCGACGACTATCTCTATCTGACCTTTCTGGACCGGGGCCTCTCCGGCTTCCTGGCGGATATGAAATGGCACTACGCCGCCATGAACGGACGGCTGCTGATCCACAGCTTCGCCTGCGCGGCCCTCCATTTCGGCCACCCGGCCGTCGGTCTGCTGGGGCTGGCCGTTCTCTGGGCCGCCTGCCTGGCCGGGCTGCGTCTGTGCCGGACGGAGAAGCTGCCCCTGACCGGGGCCGCCGTCTTCCTCGCCGGTCTGCTGCTGCTTCCGGATAGGGTGATGCAGCAGGGCGTGCTCTGGACCGCGGCCTTCTATAACTACGTGTTTCCGATCCCGCTGCTGCTGGCAGCCCTGCTCCTGCTGCGGCGGCAGCGGGAGGCGGCGCGCCTGCGTCCGCTGGGCGTTTCGGCCGCGGCTGCCGCGGCCCTGCTCAGCGGGGCGACCACGGAGCTCTTCGGTCTGCTGAGCTGCGTTCTCTTCGGCTGGGAGCTGCTCTGGGCCCTGCTCCGGCGGGAGCGGCGCGGCTGGCTGAGTCTGCTCTCCCTCCTGTCGGCGGCGGGCGGCCTGGCTCTGGTCTTTCTCTCCCCCGCCACTGCGGCGCGGGCGGACGGCGAGCTTCATCTGAGCCTGCAGGCCCTGTCCGCCCGGCTGGTCAGCCTCGGAGGCCTGTTCCGCAGCAGCGGCCGCCTGCTTCTGCTGCTGGTTCTGCTCCAGGCGGGGCTGGCGCTGGCTGGCTTCCGGCGCGGGAAGCTGCCGCTGCTCTGCCTCTGCGGAGCCGGCGCCGTCCTGCCCGGCCTGCTGCTCCTGCTGCCGGAGGGGGCCGCCGGGCGGATTGTCTGCCCCGCGCTGCTGGCGGTCCTGCTGGCGGAGGCCCTGCTCTTCGCGCTGCGAAGGGAGGACGGGCTGGCGCTGCTGCTGCTGGCCGCCCCCCTGAGCCTGCTCATCATGCTCTCCACCGACAGCACCCATTACCGGACCCTGGCCGGCTTCGGGGTCTTCGTGCTGCTGGCCCTGGCGGCCTGCGCGGAAAAGGCGAAGCCGCGCCCTGTCCTCCGGGCCGTTCCGGTCCTGCTGCTGACGGCCGCCGCGCTGGCCGTCGTCCTGCCCGGCCTGCCGGCCCGGCTGCACAACTACCGCGTGGATCGGCAAAACGAGGCGCAGGCGGCCCTGGCGGCCCGGAGCGGCGAGATGGAGCTCCGGCTGGACTACGATCTCAACTACAGCTACGAGAGCATCTTCATCCCGGACCACCGGCTCTTCTCCTATTATCGGAAGCACTACGGGCTGGACGGGACGACCCGCTTCCGGGCGCTGGGCCACACGATCCCCGCCGTGTACGTCAACGGTCGGGAGCTGGAGGCCTCCGCCTTCCCGGGCGGCACCACGGTGCTCTATCCGCTCTCCGCCCTGCTGGACGCCCTCGGCACGGACTGGGAGCGCCCGGCGGCGGACTGCTTCCGCTTTACCTGGAAGGGGGTCCGCTATGAGCTGGGACCCAACGACGGCCCCAGCCGCTATCAGAACGCGGCCCTGCGCTGGACGGACCCGGCGGGGACGGCGCACTGCGAGCTCACCTGGCTGGTCCCCTCCTCGATCTCCGAGGAGCGCTACCTGACCCAGACCGCCCTGGAGACCCTGCTGGGCCTGCGCTTTGACCGCAGGCCGGAGCGCATCGCGGTCTGGACGGAATAAACGAAACGGGGAGAGCCCGGCACGGCGCCGGGCTCTCCCTGTTTATTGGCGGATTATTCCGCAAAGACCTTCTTCAGGTTCACGAAGGCGGGCAGACCGTCCTCCTTGCCCTGACGGGTCTCGCCCTGGATCAGGGGCAGGCAGTAATCGACGAAGTCGCGGGTGACGCCGTTGTGCTCCGGGGTGATCCACTCCAGAGGAACCTTCTTCTCGGTGTTGGCCACGTCGGTCAGGTTGAAGAGCACGTACTCGCACTTGTAGCCGCCCTTGCGGTCGCACTTGAAGCCCACCATCTTGCCGGTGACGCCGGCCACGGCCTGCTCCACGGCGATTTTGCCGGAGTTGAAGCTCTCCTCGATGTCGGTGCCGGAGGCGCAGTGGGAGGCGCAGCGCTGCAGCAGGCTCAGCTCGATGCCGCGGACCTTGGCGCCGGTGGCGGCCTTCACCACGGAGGCCAGACGGGCAGCCAGGCCGCCCAGCTGGGCGTGGCCGAAGCCGTCGGTGCCGGAGGCCTTGGCCTCGGAGACGAAGGAGCCGTCGGCGTAGTGGACGCCCTCGGAGACCGCCACCAGGCAGTTCTTCTTCTCGGCGTAGACGCGCTTCACGTCGGCGATGAACTGATCCATGTCGAAGTCCACCTCGGGCAGGTAGATCAGATCGGGGCAGTCGCCCTTCTCGTTGGCCAGCGCGGCGGCGGCGGTGAGCCAGCCGGCATGACGGCCCATGCACTCGATGATGGTGACCATGCCCACGTCGTAGACGTGGCAGTCACGGCTGACCTCCATGAAGGAGGTGGCGATGTACTT
>JAFXYD010000051.1 GCA_017541995.1 Oscillospiraceae bacterium | reverse complement strand
TGAAAGCCGATAACCAGAATCCCGATTTGCAAAACTCCGAAAACTTTCAATTTTCAATTTTCAACTTTCAACTTGTACCGAGGGGGAGGCTGTGTTATAATATACAAAAACAATGGAGCGCGAAGCATGAAAACAGTTACGATCTACACCGACGGGGCCTGCAGCGGCAACCCCGGCCCCGGGGGCTGGGGGGCGATCCTGGAGTACCGGGGCCGGGAGCGGGAGCTCTCCGGGGCGGAGGCCCAGACCACCAACAACCGCATGGAGCTCACCGCCGTGATCCGGGCCTTGGAGCAGCTCAGGGAGCCCTGCGCCGTGGAGCTGTACTCCGATTCCAAATACATCATCGACGCCCTGAGCCTGGGCTGGGCCCGGGGCTGGCAGGCCAAGGGCTGGAAAAAGCCCGACAAGAAGCCCGCACTGAACCCCGACCTCTGGCAGCGGCTTTTGGAGCTCTGCGAGCTGCACAGCGTCAACTGCCACTGGGTCAAGGGCCACGCGGACAACCCCAAGAACAACCGATGCGACCAATTGGCAGTGGAGGCCAGAGAGAAGCTTGCCGCGGAAACGCCCGACCTGCTTTGATCTGACGCCACCTCATCCGTCATCGGGCTTCCGTGAGACGCCCGATGCCACCTTCCCCTCAAGGGGAAGGCTTTGGCTGCGACCAATTGGCCGTGGAAGCCAGAGAGAAGCTTGCCGCGGAATAAAAACGCGGACGGCAGCGTGCCGTCTCTACATAATACATAAGGAGGAAAACCCTATGTCCAAATCCACCGTCTACTTCACCCGCGACCTGTCCCCCGAGGGCCTGAAGAAGCTCTACGCCCGCATCTGCGCTCCCCTCACCGGGAAGATCGCCGTCAAGCTCCACACCGGCGAGAAGAACGGCCCCAACATCATCCCCTCCGCCTGGGTCAAGGAATTCCTGGCCGCCTGCATCCCCGAGGCCACCATCGTGGAGACCAACACCTTCTACGAGGGCGACCGCTACACCACCGCCCAGCACCGGGAGACCCTGAAGGTCAACGGCTGGACCTTCTGCCCCGTGGACATCATGGACGAGGAGGGCACCGTGGACCTGCCCGTGGAGGGCGGCAAGTGGTTCGACCACATGACCGTGGGCAGCCACGTGCTGCGCTACGACTCCCTGCTGGCCCTGACCCACTTCAAGGGCCACGTCATGGGCGGCTTCGGCGGCTCCAACAAGAACCTGGGCATCGGCATGGCCGACGGCCGCATCGGCAAGAAGATGATCCACCAGCGGGAGGGCTCCGACGATATGTGGTCCATCGCCATGGACGAGCTCATGGAGCGCATCGCGGAATCCACCAAGGCCACCGTGGACCACTTCAAGGGCCACATCTCCTTCCTGAACGTGCTGCGGAACATGTCCGTCTCCTGCGACTGCGAGGGCACGGCAGCCCAGCCCGTGGTGACCCCCAACATCGGCATGGTGGCCTCTCTGGACATTCTGGCGGTGGACCAGGCCAGCATCGATCTGGTCTACGCCCTGAACCCCGCCGACAACAAGGCCCTCACCGAGCGCATTGAGACCCGCCACGGCCTGCGGCAGCTCTCCTACATGAAGGAGCTGGGCATGGGCAGCGACGAGTACCAGCTCATCGACATCGACAACGGCGACGCCGTCATCAGCCCCAAGGAGGCGGTGAAGGACGTGGTGCCCTTCAGCCCCTTCGCCCTGTGATTTGGAAATCGTGGACAAACGTGAATTGATCGCCCTGCTCCGTTCGGGGAATTACGTTTCCGGGGCGGAGCTGGGGGCCCGCCTGGGCGTCACCCGGGCGGCGGTCTCCAAGGCCGTGAGCGCCCTGAAGCGGGAGGGCTACGTGATCGAATCTGTTTCCAATCGGGGCCACCGGCTCCTGGCGGAGCCGGACCGGCTGGACAAGGCCGCCATTCTGGCGGCCCTGGGGGATCACCCCTGGGCCGGGACCCTGGAGCTCCTGGAGACCGTGGACTCTACCAACAATCTGCTGAAAACCCGGGGCGCCGCCGGGGCCCCCGCAGGGAGTGTGGCCCTGGCGGACTGCCAGACGGTTGGCCGGGGCCGCCTGGGGCGGCGCTTCGACTCCGCCCCCGGCACGGGGATCTACCTCTCCGTGCTGCTGCGCCCCGCCTGCCCGCCCCAGGCCCTCATGAGCCTGACGGCCCAGGCCGCCGTGGCGGTGCGCCGGGCCATCCGGACCGTCACGGGGGCCGAGGCCGGGATCAAATGGGTCAACGACCTGGTGCTGGGGGGCCGGAAGATCTGCGGCATCCTCACCGAGCTGTCCCTGGAGGCTGAGAGCGGCCTGGTGTCCTACGCCGTGGTGGGGGTGGGGGTCAACTGCAACCGCCCGGCGGATCGCTTTCCCCCGGAGCTGCGGGAGACCGCCGGCTCCATCCTCTCCCAGACGGGACGGCGGGTGGATCGCAGCGCCCTGGCCGCCGAAATGATCCGGGAGCTCTCCCGGCTGCCGGAGCTGGACTGGCGGGAGGAATACCGGGCCGCCTGCGTGAACCTGGGCAAGGAGGTTCAGATCCTGGCCCCCGGCCAGGCCCCCCGCCCCGGCGTCGCCCTGGACGTGGGCCCCGAAGCGGAGCTCATCGTGCAAACAGACCGCGGCGTCGAAGCCGTCCAATCCGGCGAGGTCTCCGTCCGCGGGCTCTACGGTTATGTGCCGTAAACAGCGGCGCGCCGCGCCGCTGCACAGATATAAAAAACCGGAGGTATACACATGAACGTCACCGAACGCTTTTTGAAGTACGTCGCCTTTGACACCCAGTCCGACGAGAACAGCGAAAGCTGTCCCTCCACCGCGAAGCAGAAGGAGCTGGGGGCCTTCCTCGTGGAGGACATGAAGACCATCGGCATTGCCGACGCCCGGATGGACGAATACGGCTACGTCTACGGCTCCGTCCCCGGCACCGCCGAGGGCCCGGTCATCGGCCTCATCGCCCACATGGACACCTCGCCGGACTGCTCCGGCAAGGACGTGAAGCCCCGGATCGTGGAATACCGGGGCGGGGACCTGGTGCTGAACCAGGCGGAAAACCTGGTCATGCGGGTCAAGGACTTCCCCAGCCTCAGGAAGAACGAGGGCAAGCATCTCATCGTCACCGACGGCACCACCCTCCTGGGGGCCGACGACAAGGCGGGCATCGCGGAGATTCTCACCGCCGTGGAGCAGCTGCTGGCGGAGGGCGGCCCCCGGGTGCCTCTGCGCATCGGCTTCACCCCCGACGAAGAGGTGGGCCGGGGCGCGGACCGCTTCGACGTCAAGGGCTTCGGGGCGGAGTTCGCCTACACCGCCGACGGCGGCACCCTGGGCGAGCTGGAATACGAGAACTTCAACGCCGCCTCCGCCGCGGTGCGCTGCAAGGGCGTTTCCATCCACCCCGGCAGCGCCAAGGGCCGGATGGTCAACGCCATGCAGGTGGCGGTGGACTTCCACAGCATGCTCCCCAGCCACGAGCGCCCGGAGTACACCGAGGGCTACGAGGGCTTCTCCATGCTGGCCCACATGGAGGGCGGCATCGAAAGCGCCAGCCTCCATTACATCATCCGGGATCACGACCGCTTCAAGTTTGAGCAGAAGAAGGCCCGCTTCCAGATGATCGCCCGCTATCTCAACGAGCGCTACGGCGAGGGCACCGTCACCGTGGAGCTGAAGGACAGCTACTACAACATGAAGGAGAAGATCCTCCCCGTCATGCACGTGGTGGAGCGGGCCCGGGCCGCCATGACCGCCGCGGGGATGGATCCCGTGGCCGTGCCCATCCGGGGCGGCACCGACGGCGCCCGCCTCAGCTTCGAGGGCCTGCCCTGCCCCAATCTCTGCACCGGCGGCGAGAACTACCACGGACGCTATGAGTATATCCCCGTGGAGGATATGGAGCGCTGCGTGGAGATGCTCAAGCACATCGCCCGGCCGTGAAGCACTTAGCCCCAAGCCTGTTCCGGGCCTTCTCCTGCGCCGCAGGCGCCTGCCCCGACAGCTGCTGCCGCGCCGGCTGGGAGATCGTCCCGGATGAAGAGACCCTGGCCCTCTATGAGACCCTGCCCGGCCCCGACGGAGCACGCACCCGCGCAGGGATCGTGCCCGCCTGTAGGGGCGGTCATTGGCCGCCCAAAGCCCCGGACGATTCAGCCTGTAGGGGCGGTCATTGGCCGCCCGAAGCCCCGGACGAGCCCCTGCTGCGCCAGGATGAAAACCGCGTCTGCGTCCTGCTGGACCCAGACGGGCTTTGCCACGTCCAGCGAAGCTTCGGCCACGGGGCCCTGTGCCGGGTCTGCCGGGAATATCCCCGCTTCCACCGGGAATTCGGCAATCTGACGGAGCACGGCCTCAGCCTCAGCTGTCCCACGGCCTACGCCCTGGCCACGGCCCGGGCCCCCGCCTGGGAGGAATGGGAGGACCAGGCCCCCATCGTCCCCAACGAGCTGGACCCGGCGGCCTATCTGCGGCTGCGCCGGGGCCGGGAGCTGGCCCTGGAGCTGCTCACCAGGGAGAACGTCCCCTTTGGGCAGCGCCTCCTTCTGCTCCGCCGCCTGGCCGCGGCCATGGAGGCCGCCCCGGAGCGGCGGATCCGGCACGACTACGAAGTCCGCCTCCGCCGCTGGAGCACTCTGCCGACCCAGCGTAGGGACAAGCCTTGCTTGTCCGGTTTGCGAAGCAAACAATCGCCCGGAGGGCGATCCATTGCGTCCGGCCGTTCCAAAAGATTTGCCCCCGGCAAATTGCATTCGTTCCGAATGCCGGACAAGCAGGGCTTGTCCCTACACCCGGAACAGGAAGGGGCTGCCAATTGCCGCTGCCTTGCCCGGCGCTTTCTGGAGCTGGAAATCCTCTCCCCTGTCTGGCGGGACGCCCTGGAGCGCTTCCTTGCCCTGGCGGAGGCCGGGGAGCTGCCGGAGAACCCGCTGCTTCCCCTGGACCCGGAGCCCTATGCCCGCTGGCTCTGGTACGAGCTCTACAAATACTGGCTGGACGCCCTGGACGACGGGGCCCTGCTGGCCCGGGTGGATCGGGCCCTGCTGATGCTGGCCCTGGGGCTTGCCATGGACCGGGCTTTGCCCGGAGAGGGGCCCTTCCTGCGGCGGCTGAGCCGGGAGATCGAGCACTGCGAGGAAAACCTGGCGGCGCTGCTGGCGTTTTGCCGGAATAATCCGGAAGATACCGCCCCTTTGCTCAGACTGCTACTTGACATTTGAGAAATATACGGTATAATGGCGGCAAGGGGGTCTCTCCCCCGTGATAAAATTTGGAAAGGAAATTGAAAAAAATGAAAAAGATCACCAAGCTGATCGCCCTGGTTCTCGCGCTGGCTCTTGTCCTGTCCCTGACCGCCTGCGCCGGCAAGGCCAGCATCGTGGGCACCTGGAAGTACAACCTGGACTTCCAGAAGCTGATGGAGGCTTCCGGCGAGCAGTCCGCTGAGGGCAACGAGGACAACAAGGAGATGGCCGAGGCCATGACCAAGCTCTTCGAGGGCCTGAACATGGTTCTGATTCTGGACCTCAAGGAGGACAAGACCTTCACCATGAGCACCGACGAGGCTTCCCTGAAGGCTGCTGCCGAGAAGATGAAGGAGCGCATCCCCGATCTGCTGAAGACCATGTTCGGCGGCGAGGAAGGCCTGAACGCCATGCTGGAGACGAGCGGCCAGACCATGGACCAGATCACCGAGAGCTTTGCCGAGGAGTTCAACGTGGACGACATGAAGCTGGAGGCGACCAAGGGCACCTACACCTACGAGGAGGGCAAGCTGGTTCTGACCTCCGAGGACGGCGAGACCGAGACCATGACCGTGGAGCTGAGCGCCAAGGAGCTGAAGGTCACCGGCATCGAGGGCCAGGAAGAGGACGACATGGCCGAGGCCCTGAAGTCTGTGCTGCCCATGGTGTTCACCAAGTAATTCAGAAAACAAGCAAATCCAAAAGGCTCCGCCGGGATTCCGGCGGAGCCTTTTTCGCGCTTTATGGGATTTGTTACTTGTAGATGCTCTCCATCACGTCCAGGGCGGAGCTGGAGCCCGCGATGGAGATGTTCTGGCAGAGGATCACGTCCTGGATGTTCTTGCGCTCCACCAGATTGCTGATGCTGGGGTCGGGGTATCCGGCCCAGCCGCACCACTTCTTGTAGTTGCGGAAGTCGATCCAGTAGATGTACTCGTAGTGGTCGATCAGATAGGGGATGAAGGCGTTGCCGTAGGAGTCCTTCACGATCAGCACCGAGGAGCCGTCGGTGACGGCCTCGTTGTGGACGTAGTTGTAGGCCTGGTCGCCGCCGGCAAAGGCGGCGTAGAGCTGGGTCTTGTTGTAGTTGGAAACGTCGTTGACGATGCGCCAGCCATACTCCGTGAAGGTGCCGTCGTTGTTGGCCACAAACATGTTCATCTTGTTGGTGCCATTGGGGACGTAGGCCTTCACGGTGTCCGGGTTGGCCGCCAGGGAGGGATCCTTGTTGGAGTTGGAGTAGAAGGTGCCGAGGAAGCCGTCGAACTCGTAGGTCTTTTCAAAGAAGGAGAGCTCGTGGGGGGTGACACCCTTGACCTTGCACCATTCCCGGTAGGCGTAGTAGGCGCCCAGGGCGGTCCAGTGGTGGTCGGTGCGGAAGAAGATGTACTCGTCGTTGTGGGCCTTCAGGGTGGGCACCACGTTGGTGGTCTTCACCGAGGCGTCCATGTTCCGGTAGAACCACTCGGCAGCCGCGTATTCGTCGGAGATGCCGATCTTCTCCTGGTCCTCCTGGGAGAGCATGATGCCGGCGGAAATGGGGCAGAGAATCGAATAGACCTGGGCCTTTCCCGCCAGATTCTTCGCCAGCTTGTTCACCAGCAGGCAGTAGCGGGCGGAGTTGCTCTCGCTGAAGTAGTAGAGACCGTAGCCCGCCCCGTCGGCGATGTAGATGCTGCCGGCCTTCTCCAGATCATGGTTCTCGTCCGCCGCGCCGTGGCCGTTGTACTCGGTGGTGACGGGCTCGGCGGGCTCGGTGCTGACGGTCGTTCCGCCGCTCTCCCCGGTGGCGGGGGGCGCGGGGCTGTCGGTGGCGGGCTCAGAGGCGGGCTCGGTGGTGCCGCGGCCCGCCAGCGCCTCCAGATCCACGGTGCCGGTGGGGATGGCGTCGGCTTTCTCACCGTTGTTGATGATCTGCTCCGTCTTAAAGCCGTAGAGCTGCTCCATCTTGGTGTTGGCGTCGATCAGACCCTCCCGCAGGGGGTAGGTGTCGGCGTACCAGGTCTCCACGCCGGAGAAGAAGCTGCCGTCCCACACGCCCTTGAGGCTGAAGCTGGGGAACTTGGTGAGATCCCGCTTTTCCAGCTCCGAGGTCTTGGGCCGGGCAAACCATAGCAGGCCGATGAAGCCCATGATGACCAAAAAGCCCAGGAACAGGAGCGTTTTGATGTGAATGGTACGCAGACGAATCCGCTGAAATTCTTGCTTGGTCGGTCTCATAACGGCTCCTTTCTCAGAATTGGAAGTAGATGAAGGGATTGTACTGGTTCCCCGCCAGGGACATCATGGCTAGGAGCAGCAGCAGCACCGGCAGCACCGCGTCCCAGATGCCGTAGAGCCGCAGGCAGAGGCTGTTTTGCTGGCTGAGATTTTTCAGCATGTTGGACAGGGTCTTGCCCAGAGGCGTGGCCGCCGCGGCGCAGAAGATCAAAAACAGCACGTTGTTGCGGAATACCAGCCGGGAGGACAGGGCGGTGAAGTCGTTGCCGTTGAGGCCGAAGAGCCCCTTCAGAGCGGCGCCCAGCTGGGCGCTGTCCTCAAAGCGGAAGAGCATCCAGCCGAAGGCCACGATCAGCAGGGCCAGAACGTGGCGCAGGGCCTTGGGGATACGGCCGGTGTCCACCAGATACTTCTCGATGACCAGGAAGACGAAGTAGTACAGACCCCAGAGAATGTAGTTCCAGCTGGCGCCGTGCCACATGCCCGTCAGCCCCCAGACCACGAAGAGATTGAAGATGTGGCGGCCCTTGGAGCAGCGGTTGCCTCCCAGGGGGATGTAGACGTAATCCCGGAAGAAGGTGGACAGGGAGATGTGCCAGCGCCGCCAGAAATCCGTGACGGAGTCCGCCACGTAGGGATAGTTGAAGTTCTCCTTGTAGTGGAAGCCGCACATCAGGCCCATGCCGATGGCCATATCCGAGTAGGCGGAGAAGTCCAGGTAGATGAACAGGGTGTAGGCGATCATCACCAGCCACATGCCGCTGACGGAGGTGCCCTGCACAATGGCGGCGGTGAGCTCCGCGTCCTGGGCGATGCCGAAGACGTCCCGCACCACGGCGGCGCAGCCGTTGGCCAGCACGGCCTTCTTGGCCAGGCCCACGGTGAAGCGGGTGATGCCCCGGCTCAGCTCCGTCTGCTTGACCCGGCGGTAGAGGATATCCTGGTTCACGTCCCGGTAGCGGACGATGGGCCCGGCGATGCACTGGTGGAAGAGGCTGGCGTAGAGCAGCAGCAGCCAGTACTTCTCCTGGGCCTCGGTGTCCCCCCGGTAGACGTCAATGACGTAGGACAGCAGCTGGAAGGTGTAGAAGCTGATGCCGATGGGCAGCACGATCTCCGGGATCACCTTGGGGAAGCCCAGAAGCACCTGCACGTTGCGCAGGAAGAAGCCGGTGTACTTAAAGACGCCCAAAATCAGCAGCACCAGCACCAGACAGGCGACCAGGGTGCTCTTTTTGGCCTTGGGGCTGCGGCGGCGCTGGATCAGCAGGGCGCTGAACCAGCAGATGAAGGTCATGCCCAGCAGCAGCGGCACATAGCGGATGCCGGCCCAGGCGTAGAACACCAGGGAGAACGCGAGCATAACAATATTTTTCTTCCGCATGTCCGTCACCAGGGCCTGGGTGATGATATTCGCGACGAAGAAGAGGAAGACAAAAATCAGACTGGAAAAAACCAAAACAGGGCCTCCTTCCGTGGATGCGTTCTCTTTATTATAATACAGATACCGCCAAAATGCAACAGAAAAAACCGCCGGTTTCGCGGCGGTTTTCCTGTGGTCCGGCAAGGCGCGGCGTCAGAGTCTGGGCAGGCTCGCCAGGCTGGCGGCCAGCTCCTCGTCGCTGGGGACGGAGTCCGTCATTTCCCCGTCGTGGAAGCGCTGGTAGGCCACCATGTCAAAGTAGCCGGTGCCGGTGAGGCCGAAGAGGATGTTCTTGGCCTCCCCGGTCTGCCTGCACACCAGGGCCTCGTCGATGGCGGCCCGGATGGCGTGGGCGCTCTCCGGGGCGGGCAGGATGCCCTCCACCCGGGCGAAGTACTCCGCCGCCTGGAAGACGGCGCGCTGCTCCACGGCGCGGGCCTCCAGATAGCCGTCGTGATAGAGCTGGGAGAGGATGGGGCTCATGCCGTGGTAGCGCAGGCCCCCCGCGTGGTTGGGAGCGGGAATGAAGCCGCTGCCCAGGGTGTACATCCTGGCCAGGGGGCAGACCCGCCCCGTGTCCGCGAAGTCATAGGCGAAGACGCCCCGGGTCAGGCTGGGGCAGGAGGCGGGCTCCACGGCGATAAAGCGGCAGTCCGATTCGCCCCGGAGCTTTTCTCCCATGAAGGGGGCGATGAGTCCGCCCAGATTGGAGCCGCCCCCGGCGCAGCCGATGATGAGATCCGGCTTGATCCGGTAGAGATCCAGGGCGGTTTTGGCCTCCAGGCCGATGACGGACTGGTGCAGCAGCACCTGGTTCAGCACGGAGCCCAGCACGTAGCGGTAGCCCGGCTGGGAGAGGGCGGCCTCCACCGCCTCGGAGATGGCGCAGCCCAGGGAGCCGGTGGTGTCCGGGTTGGCCTCCAGAATGGCCCGGCCCACCTGGGTGGTATCGGAGGGGGAGGGCGTGACGCTGGCCCCGAAGGTCCGCATAATCTCCCGGCGGAAGGGCTTCTGCTCATAGCTGACCTTCACCATATACACCTGGCAGTCCAGCCCCAGATAGGAGCAGGCCATGGAGAGGGCCGTGCCCCACTGCCCGGCCCCGGTCTCGGTGGTGACGCCCTTCAGCCCCTGGGCCTTGGCGTAGTAGGCCTGGGCGATGGCGGAGTTGAGCTTGTGGGAGCCGGAGCTGTTGTTGCCCTCATATTTATAATAAATGTGGGCGGGGGTCTGGAGCTTTTCCTCCAGGCAGTAGGCCCGCACCAGGGGGGAGGGGCGGTACATCCGGTAGAAATCCCGAATGGCCTGGGGAATGGAGTAGTAGGGGGTGCTGTCGTTCAGCTCCTGCTCCACCAGCTCCTCGCAGAAGACCCCGCAGAGCTCCTGCTTGGTCATGGGCTTTCCGGTGGCGGGATTCAGCAGCGGCGCGGGCTTGTTTTTCATGTCGGCCCGGAGATTGTACCAGGCCCGGGGCATTTGATCCTCTGACAGATAGATTTTGTAGGGAACGTCCATGGTGATCGTGTCCTTTCTTTTATAAATATCAGATATGGGAACCCCTCCCTGGGAATGCTTCCGGCGCCGGGAACGACAAAAAATCCCGCCCCAAGCGTGCGCTGACGCTGGGACAGGATTGCTCCTGCGGTGCCACCCGGCTTGGCGTGATCCGTCACGCCCTCTCACGCGTACCAACATACGCAGACCCCGATCACGGCGGGTCAGGCCGTCTCGCATACTCGGGGCCGCGGCCCCTTTCCGTTCGCCCTCAGAAGCCCATTCACGCTCCGACCCTTTGCCGCGCTCCCAGCACCGGCGGCTCTCTGGAAAAGGTTCATCGGCGCGCTACTTACGCTCCCTCAACGGTTTGGCTGCATTATAGCACGGGCTGGAAAAAAAGTCAAGGAAAACGTATAATTTTTCACGGAGAAAGGCGGAAAAAGGCCGCGGGCCGCGCTCTGACGCGGGGCCCGCGGCCCTTCGCCCTCAGCGGGCGGTCATGACGAAGAGATTATAGAGATAGGTCACCACGTAGGCGCGGGTGCAGGGGGTATCCGGGCAGAAGCTGTTGCCGTTGTTCTCGGCGCCCACCAGGATGCCGCCGTAGTAGGCCCAGCACACGGGGGAGTAGTAGTACTTCCCCGCGGGAACGTCGGTGAAGGGCAGGTTCCACCAGCTCTGGGAGGGCTTTTTGGCGTAGGCCCAGAGGAAGGTGAGCATTTCGGCCCGGGTGACGTTCCCCTTGGGGGCGAAGCATGTGGCGGAGCGGCCGGTGGTATAGCCCTGCTCCACCGCCCAGAGCACGGCCTTATAGTAATAGGAACCGACCTTGATGTCGGTGAAGCTGGTGTTGGTGCTGCTGGGGGCGGGCTTTCCCGCCGCGATCCAGAGGAAGGTCATGGCCTCGGCCCGGGTGACGTTTTCGTTCGGGGAGAAGGTGGTCTCCGAGGTGCCGGCGGTGATCCGGGGCGTGGAGTTGTAGGCCCATACGATGGCGTCGTAGGCCCAGTGATCCGCGGGGGGCATGTCCGTGAAGGGCACCGTGGGAGTGGGATCCGGCGTCGGCGTCGGGGTCGGCGTGGTCTCGTCGCCGTCCTGATTCAGCTTCAGCGTTTTGACCAGATAGTTGTAAACCTTGGTCCGGTAGGACAGAGTATCCACGTTGGCCAGCACCGCGCCCTGGTGGAACAGCCGCAGGGAGCCGATGATGCCGGAGCTGGACAGGCCCAGAGCGCTTTTGACCTTCGACATAAAGCCCTTGACGCCGCCCTCGCCGTAGTGATTGTCGGCGGAGCAGTAGTAGAGCAGGCCGGCCTCGGTGCGGACGCCGGCGTTCCAGCCCCGCTGGGCCTGCTTGGTGATGTAGAGCCGGGCCAGATTCTTCTGGACCCGGATGCCCACGGTGGAGCCCAGCAGGGTCCTGGCCGCGGCCAGCTCCTGGGCGCTGAAGAGGCGGCTGCCCCAATAGCCCCATTTGGGCATCAGCTCCGAGGCGATGGCCACCGGCGCGTTGACCACTTCATAGTAGAGGTCGTCGCCCAGGATGGAGCGGGTATACTCCGGGTCGCCGCCCTTGGCGCTGGAGGCGCACCATTTCAGCAGCTGCAGGGCGGAGGAGTTGATCCAGCCCATGATGCCCATGCCCACGCAGCCGATGCTGGTCATGTTGGCGACGCTGTCCCATTTGCCGCCGGCCTCCAGGGCCTTGAACATGGAGATGCCGTGGTCCACCAGCTGGTCGATATCGATGCTGGCGGCCAGGGAGCGGGTCTCAGCCGCCTGGGCGGCGGGGACGAGGCTCGCGCACAGGCAGAGCACCAGCAGGATCGCGATGATTCTATGCTTCATAAATACCTCTCTTTCGGATGTGACGCCGCCCCCGCGTTTGCGGGAAAGGGGGCGTCCGACGGGGAACCGCGTGACCGGGAAAGGAACGGAAACGAGCGAATTTGTATCAATTCGTAACTATTTTAGCATATACATCGAAAATAAGCAAGTAAAAATTTTGTGAACCCGCTCGAATTCCCTTGATTTTCCACGTTTTTTCGGGTTTTCTGTCCGTTTTATGGCAGATTACAAATTGTTACAAACTGCATGAAACCACTATATCTTGTGGAATTGCCCGGGGAAAAGCGCAGATATGCGGGGCAGCCGGAGAAAAACGCGCAAAAGCTTATAAATGTACGGAGCGCCGAAAAAACTTCGGAATAATCCCGAAAAAACTGCGCAAAATGAGCCTGTCAGGAAAAAGAGGGGGAACGCGTGTGAAAAAACTCATGGTAGTTCTGCTGGCCGCCGCGGTGCTGGCGGGCCTGGGCCTGCTGCCCTTCCGGGCCGTGGACGCGGCCCGGCTGCTGCCGGTGAAAACCGTCATCGTCACCCGCTCCGGGGAGTGCTACACCGTGGACATCGGGGCCGGGGTGAAGGCCGCGGGCCGCAGCCTTCGGGAGGCGCTGGACCGGCTGCGGGAGGCCGTCACCGGGGAGGCGTTTTTGCCCACGGCGGAGCAGGTCGTCATCACCGAGCCCGCCGCCGGGGCGGTGGAGGCCGTGACGGAGGAGCCGGCCTTCCGCCCTGCCGCCGGGATCTATCTGACGCCGGAGCGGGATCCGGACGCCGTCAAAATCGGGGAATACCTCGCCTCCCATCCCTCCAACGTGACGATCCTGTCGGTCCGGGCGGAGCTGGCGGCGGGGCGGCGGCCCTCCATCCCGCGGCTCCTGGCGGAGGATGGGGGCTATCGGGTTGAAGACCCTGCGCAATGAGCGGCTCTCCTCCCGGCAGCTGGGGGCCCTGGCGCTGACGGCGGCGGGGCTGCCGGTATTCCGCCTCTGCTGCCGGGTCAGCTGGCCCTGGGTCCTGCTGGGAGGCCTGGGAGCGGCGCTGACCCTCTCCCTGCTGACCCGGCTGGCGGAGGGGCGCCGGAGGGCGGGGGCGGGAATCGGAAGCGGCCTGCTCCTGCTGCCCCTGCTGGTCCTGGGAGCCCTGGGGGCTGCCTGGGAGAGCAGCTTCGCCTTCCCGGAGACGGCGGGGAATCTTCTGACGGCGGCCTATCTGCTGGGCCTGTCCTTGACGGCGGCCCGCATCGGCCCCGCGGCGGCGGGCCGCTGCGCCGGGATCCTGCTCTGGATCACAGGCGCCCTCTACGGCGCGGTCCTGCTCTTCAGCCTGCCCCAGCTGCGCGGGGAGTGGCTCCGTCCCGCCGGCGCGGTCCCGGAGGCGCTGGCGGTCTGGGGGGCGCTGCTGCCCCCGGGCGCAGCCCTGCTGCTGGCGGGACGGCTGGGGGAGGACCAGCGCCTGCCCCATTGGCCCTGGTGGACGGCGGCGGGTCTCGCCGCCGCGGCCTCCGTCGTCACGGGGGGCATACTCTCCCCCGCCCTGGCGCGGGAGCCGGAGGCCTTCCGCACCCTGGCCCGGGGCGTGTCGGTGCTGGGGGTGATCCGCCGCTTCGAGGCCCTGGTCAACGGGGCGCAGCTGATGAGCGGCTTCTGCCTCTGCACCCTGCTCAGCGCCGTGGCGCTGGAGCTGTGGACGCGGTGGCGGGAGGGAAAAAGCGTCCAAAAGCGGCCCCGGAAAAAAGTTTGAAAAAACGAAAAAAAGGTGTTGACAAATGGAGGACTTGGTGCTATTATATGCGAGCGCGCTGCGGAAGGGACTTCGGTTCCCGCCGAGCCAAGAAAAAAGTTTCGAAAAAACGAAAAAGTTCTTGACAAACGGAACGTAACGTGCTAATATATAACAGTCGCTGCGGTTGAGGGAAACCGATGAAACCACAGAGATTTTATATAGGCTGCAAGGCCGATGTACCTTGAAAATTAAACAACGAGAAACATGAACAAACACCATGTCAAAAGTAAGTGAGCGATTTCAAATCGCCCACGAAACGTTGTGAAAAAGTCAACGTAAATTCTTGAGAAGTCAAGACAAATTCTAAAAGTGATTTGCCTGGGCGATTTGAAATCGCTCATGTAGATACCATTTTATAGAGAGTTTGAT
>JAFXYD010000050.1 GCA_017541995.1 Oscillospiraceae bacterium | reverse complement strand
GGAGCTGGCGCGATGCCGGGGCGGGCGTGGCCGGGGCAGGCGCGATGCCAGGGCGGATGCGGCGCTGGGGCTGGCGCGGCCGGGGCGGGCGCTTACAGCTTGTATTTTGTGCGAAGGGGCTGCGAGGCGGACGCCCTGGAGTTGGCGGACCGCATCAACGCCATGACGGAAAGCGGCTGCGCCCCGTATCTTCGCTGCCACTTCAAAACCTGAGAAAAACCGGAAATGCTGGGCCGGAGCAATCATCCGCTCTTTGTAGGAAAGTGGGATTCAGAAACAGAAGCGCGTCCGACGCTTTCCCGATGGCATGGGCGGGCAGCGAATGCCTGTTAAACAATGATCTGCAGCGAATGCCTGTAAACAACAATCTGCAGCGATTGCTTGTTATACAATGATCTGCAGCGAATGTTAGTTAAACGAATGCTTGTTAAACAATGAAAACTATGAAATCAAATCACGTTGAAAATCTGACCGACGGCAGCATCCACCGGCATCTGATCCGTTTCGCGATTCCCCTGATGCTGGGGAATCTGTTTCAGCTCTCCTACAACATGGTGGACACCGTTGTGATCGGGCGCTTCGCCGGGAGCGTCAGTCTGGCGGCGGTGGGAACCTGCGACCAGATCATGAATCTTCTGATTCTGGGGGTCTCCGGGGTCTGTCTGGGTGCCTCGGTGCTGATGGGCAATTTCTTCGGGGCGGGGGCCCGGGAGAAGCTGCTGGACGAGCTGAAAACCGTGGTCTCCATCGGACTTCTGTTCTCCGGCCTGGTGCTGGCCCTGGGTCTGCCCTGCTCCGGGCTGATTTTCCGGCTGATGCGGGTACAGCCGGAGGCGATGGCGGACGCTTCCCGCTATCTGCGGATCATATTTGTGGGGATGCCCTTTACCTGCCTGTACAACATCTACGCCGCGGCCCTGCGCAGCGTCGGAGACGCCCGGACGCCTACGCGCTTTCTGATCCTCTCCTGCGTCATCAACGCCCTGCTTGACCTGCTGCTGGTGGCGGTCTGCCATTGGGGCGTCCTGGGGGCGGCCCTGGCCACCGTGGCCGCCCAGGGGCTCAGCGCATTGCTCTGCATTCTGTACGTCAGCCGGAACGTGCCGGAGCTCCATTTCTTCTGGCGGACCCTGCGCATCGACTGGACCCTGGCCAGAAGAACCCTGGTCTACGGAGGCTTTACCGCCCTGCAGCAGTGCGCCCAGCCCATCGGGAATCTGATTATCCAGGGCACGGTGAACACGCTGGGGGTATCCGCCGCGGCGGCCTTCAGCGCCGCCCGGAAAATTGAGGACATCGGGCTGCTGCCGGGACGCAGCATCTCCTCCGCCATGACGGCCCTGATTGCCCAGAACCGCGGCGCCGGGAAGGCGGAGCGGGTGGAGCAGGGCTTCCGGAGGGGAATGCTGCTGGAGGCCTGCGCCGGGCTGCTGGTCTGCGGGGTGGTGCTGCTGCTGCGAACCCCCCTGATGTCCCTCTTCACGGTGGACGCGGAAATCATCCTGGCGGGCGCGGCCTATTTCAACGTGATCGGCTTCTTTTACTGGCTGCCCAGCTTTACCAACGGGATGCAGGGCTATTTGCGGGGCGTCGGGGCCATGAAGACCTCCCTCTTCGCCTCCCTGACCCAGATCTCCTTCCGGGTCGCGGCCACTCTGCTGCTGGTGCCCCGGATGGGGATCTCCGGCATCGCCCTGGCCTGCATCATCGGCTGGAGCGCCATGCTCGCCTGGACCCTGCCCTTCCGGCGGCGGCTGAAGCCGGCGTGAGCGCTCCGGGCCGCCCTTCTTCTCCCGCTTATCGAGGCTCCGGCCTCCGCTCTTCCGGCAAGGCGCTTATAACAAAGGCCCGCCGGAAACAGGACCCGGGGTGGATCTGCCGCTGCGTGCGCGGCAGACCCACCCCGGGTTTTTACAATGCGACGCGGGCCGGTGCGCCCGCCCGGCGACAGCGGATCAGGAGAAATCCTCGCCGTTGCTTTCGATGACCTTCTTGTACCAGAAGAAGCTGTCCTTGCGGCGGCGTCCCAGATCGCCGGTGCCGTCGTCGTACTTGTTGACGTAGACGAAGCCGTAGCGCTTGGCCATCTCGCCGGTGGAGGCGGAGACCACGTCGATCCAGTCCCAGGGGGTGTAGCCCATGAGCGCCCACGCGGTGCCCTTCCTCTACGGCCTGCTGCCGGTCTCCTTCGCCCGGCAGATGCACCTGGCCCTGTCCTACTGGTCCTTCGTGCTGATGGGCTTCCACCTGGGCCTCCATATTCCGGCCATGACGGCGGGGCTCAAATGGAGCGGCAAGGTCAAGGCCGCCCTTTCCCTGCTCTGCGCCGTCATCGCGGGCCTGGGCTTCCGGCTCTTTGTGAAAAACAGCCTGCCGGACTACATGTTCTTCCGCACCCCCTTCGCCTTTCTGGACTACGA
This sequence comes from Oscillospiraceae bacterium, assembly GCA_017541995.1. Lineage (GTDB taxonomy): Bacteria > Bacillota > Clostridia > Oscillospirales > Oscillospiraceae > JAFRPC01. The sequence goes on along the minus strand of JAFXYD010000050.1, from coordinate 26,623 downwards.
CAAGGCGGCGGTGCTGGTCTATGCCGAGAACCTGGCAATTCTGATTGCCTTTGCCCTTACGGGGGCCTGCTGCGCCAATCTCTGCAGGGCCTTTGGCAAGCATGGCAGGAGGCGGGCGGTTCTGCTGCCCCTGCTGCTGATCCTGCTTTCCCTGGCAATTGCCGCCGGGCTGACGCTCCGCGCAGAGCTCCGTATGGGCTTCCCGCCTCCGGAGTTCAGCAGCTTGATCTGATTGGCCGGAGTATCACAAATACAAACAGGAGACCGCAGCAAACGGTCTCCTGTTTGTATTTGCGCGCTGCCGGGCGTCAGCTTCCGATTATCCGGTCTCCGTCGGAATTGCCGAGTTTCGTACGTTCCACGATCTCAATTCATCCTTCCGCAGTTGCCCACCTTGTCGCCGGTGACGAAATACTCGTAGGTAGGGAATTCAAATAGCACGGGCTTGAAGACCTGATAATCGATCTTGCCCTTCTCATTGAGCACCTGCTCCGAGGCGCCCATGCCGTAGGCGTAGGCGGTGTTCCAGAGCTTCAGACCCCGCTCCATGGCCGCGTCAAAGATGGGCTTCAGGGTCTCGGCGCTCAGACTGCCGCCGAAGGTGCCGTCGTTGCCCCAGGCCCAGGCGCCCAGAGCGATTTTGGGAAGCTGTTTCATGGTTTCGATCTCCTTTGCAAATTCTATAGTGACACCGTGTCAGCGATCCAATGACAACACATCATTGACACGGCGTCAATAGCAAATGGGGACAAATCGAAAATATTTTGAAAATGGACCTGGCCCCTGGGTTCAGAAGGCTCTTCCGGAACAGGCAAGCGTCTTATTCTTCTGCCGCGGAATGTGGAAGTTTTACTGGATTTCTGCGCCGCGATATGATATGATCAAGCTGTCACACAAAGGCGCGCATTCAGAAACGGAGCGGATAAGCGGAAAACCGCATGGACGCAAAATTCTCTGGAAAAGCCAAGGGAAATGACGATATGCAAGGAGAAGCCGCGATATGGTAAAGGTGCTGTTTGTCTGCCACGGGAATATCTGCCGGAGTCCCATGGCGGAGTTTGTTTTGAAGGATTTGGTGAAAAAGCGGGGGCTGGAGGCGGAGTTTGAAATTGCCTCGGCGGCCACCAGCCGGGAGGAGCTGGGCAATCCGGTGTACCCCCCTGCCCGTTGGAAGCTGGCGGAGCACGGCATCAGCTGCGCGGGCCACCAGGCCAGGCAGATGAGCCGCAGCGATTACGGCTATTATGACTGGATCCTCTGCATGGACCGGGCCAATCTCCGCAACGCCGCCCGGATTGCCGGGGGCGACCCGGCGGGAAAGCTCCGGCTGCTGCTGGACTACACGGACCGGGCCGGGCAGGAGGTGGCGGATCCCTGGTACACCGGGGACTTTGAGGCTGCCTGGCGGGACGTGCTGGAGGGCTGCCGGGGGCTGCTGGAGCAGACACTGTACAAGGGCTGAGCCCGGGCGGCGAACGCGCCGCCGCGGAACGTATATTCAATGCCTGACAGGGCGGAAAGGGGTTTCTAATGGAACTGTGCAAGAGAAAAGACGTGCCTGTGGAGCTGACCTGGGATCTGTCGCTGATCTTCCGGGAGGAGGCGCAGATGTGGGAGGCTCTGGAGGCCCTGAAGGCAAGGGTAAAAGCCTTTGCCGAGACCTACGCCGGGAAGCTGGACAGCGCCGCGAGGATCGTGGCCTGTCTCGATGAGCTGGAGACCATCCAGCCGGAGATGGGCAGGATCTGGCAGTACAGCGGCCTGGCGGTGGAGGCGGACTACACCGACAACCGGCTCCGGGAGCGGGACGAGAAGGTGGGCGACGAGATGACCCGGCTGCAGACGGCCCTCTCCTTTGTGGACAGCGAGATTCTGCTGGCTCCGGCGGCGGAGCTGGAGGAGGCTGTCCGGCTGGCGAAGGGCTGCCGGGTCTATCTGCAGAATCTGCTGGCCAAGAAGGCCCACATGCTGAGCCCCGAGACGGAAAAGACCCTGGCGGCCCTGGGCCGCTCCTTCGGGGTGCCCTACGAGATCTACAACACCATGAAGCTGGCGGACATCTCCTTCGAGCCCTTCACCGTGGAGGGCAAGCGCTATCCCCTGGGCTACTCCCTCTTTGAGGACGACTACGAATACGTGGAGGACAGCGCCGTTCGCCGGGCCGCCTGCAGTGCCTTCTACGACAAGCTGGGCCAGTATGAAAACACCACCGCCGCGGCCTACAACGCCTGCGTCAGCCAGGAAAAGGTCATGGCGGAGCTGCGGGGCCACAAGGACGTGTTCGACTACCTGCTCTTTGAGCAGAAGGTAAGCCGGGAGATGTACGACCGGCAGATCGACGTCATCACCCAGCGCCTGGCCCCCCACATGCGCCGCTACGCCCGGCTGCTGCAGAAGGTTCACAAGCTGGACAAAATGACCTTCGCGGATCTGAAGGTGCCCGTGGACCCGGAATACGACCCCAGAGTCAGCATTCAGGAGTCCCACCGCTACGTGCGGGAAGCTCTGGCCGTCCTGGGCCAGGACTACGTGGAGATGGTGGACCGGGCCTACCGGGAGCGCTGGATCGACTTTGCCAAGAACGACGGCAAGTCCACCGGCGGCTTCTGCTCCGGCATTTTCCGCCAGAACTCCTTCATTCTGCTGAACTGGAACGACCGGATGGCGGACGTCTTCACCGTGGCCCACGAGCTGGGACACGCGGGCCAGAGCATGTACAGCGACCGGGCCCAGTCCTTCTTTGACGCGGACCCCTCCATGTATCTGATCGAGGCCCCCTCTACCATGAACGAGCTGCTGCTGGCCAAGCATCTGCTGGAGAGCAGCCAGGACAAGCGCTTCCGCCGCTGGGTCCTCTCCAGCATGATCTCCAACACCTACTACCACAATTTTGTCACCCACCTGCGGGAGGCCTGGTATCAGCGGGAGGTCTACAAGATCATCGACCGGGGCGGCAGCGTCAACGCGGAGGTCCTCAACGAGCTGTTCCGGAAGAATCTGGAGCTGTTCTGGGGCGACGCGGTGGAGCTGCCCCAGGGGGTGGAGCGGACCTGGATGCGGCAGCCCCACTACTACATGGGCCTCTACCCCTACACCTACAGCGCCGGTCTCACCGTGGCCACCCAGGCCATGCTACGGATCCGGGCGGAGGGCCAGGCCGCCGTGGAGGACTGGAAGCGCTTTTTGGCCTGCGGCGGCTCCAAAACGCCCCTGGAGATGGCAAAGCTGGCGGGCTGCGACATGAGCACCGACGGCCCCCTCAACGCCACCGTGGACTACATCGGCTCCATCATCGACGAGATCTGCAGGCTCACGGAGGAGCTCGACGGGATTTGCCTGTAAATACGCCGCAGGCCGTTTGAATCATGCTGGATTTGCCTTGACAGAAGCCGCCGCTCCGCTTAGAATACAGCTATCAGACAAAGGATACAGGAAGGAGCGGCGAAACATGCAATACAGACCGGACAGGGCCGGAAACCCGCTTTCCGTGCTGGGCTTCGGCTGCATGCGCTTTCCCCAGAAGGGGCGCAGCATCGACATGGAGCAGACGGAGCAGGAGATTCTGGAGGCCTACCGGGCCGGGGTCAACTACTTTGACACTGCCTACATCTACGGCGGCAGCGAGGCCGCCCTGGGGGAGATCCTGGAGAAACACGGCCTGCGGGACAAGGTGAACGTCGCCACCAAGCTGCCCCAGTACCTGGTGGGCAGCCGGGCCGCCCTGGACAAGTATTTCAGCGAGCAGCTCTCCCGGCTCCGGACAGACCGCATCGACTACTATCTGATGCACCATCTGACGGATCTGGCCATGTGGGAAAAGCTGAAGGCCGTGGGGGTCATCCCCTGGATCGAGGAGAAGAAGAAAAGCGGGGCCATACGCTACATCGGCTTCTCCTACCACGGCAATTCCGAGGGCTTTTTGAAAATCCTCCAGGACTACGACTGGGACCTGTGCCAGATCCAGTACAACTACTTCGACGAGCACGCCCAGGCGGGGGTCACGGGCCTCAAGGCCGCGGCGGCGAAGGGCATCCCCGTGGTGATCATGGAGCCCCTCCGGGGCGGCAAGCTGGTGAATCTGCTGCCCCAGGCCGCCAAGGACTTGATGGACGCCAGCGGCCGGGGCTGGTCCTGCGCCGAGTGGAGCTTCCGCTGGCTCTACGACCAGCCGGAGGTGACGGTGGTGCTCTCCGGCATGAACTCCCTGGAGATGGTGCGGGAGAACTGCCGCACAGCCTCCCAGGCGGAGGCCGGGGCCATGACCCGGGAGGATCTGGCCCTGCTGGAGCGGGTCACCGCCATAATCCGCCAGAAGGACAAGGTGGGCTGCACCGGCTGCCGCTACTGCATGCCCTGCCCCAAGGGGGTGGACATCCCCGGGGCCTTCCGCTGCTACAACGCCATGTACCTGGAATCCCCCAGGCAGGGCCGCTTCCAGTACGCCCAGACCGTGGGCCTCACCAAGGAGCCGGCCTTCCCGGACCAGTGCGTGGGCTGCGGCAAATGCGAGGCCCACTGCCCCCAGAGCATCCCCATCCGGGAGAAGCTCAAGGAGGCGGACAGGGCCCTGCGGCCCCTGCCCTACAAGCTGGGCATCCGCCTGGCCCGGAGGATCATGTTCCGAAAGCCCAGGAAGGCGAGAAAGAAGGAAAGCAAATCATGATCATCCATTCCTTTGACGACAAATCGGAGCCCTTGATGGGCCCCGGGAGCTTCTACGGCCCCCAGGGCCGGCTCTGCGACGTCTGCATTCTGACCTTTTCCCATGTGATCCTCTCGGAAATGAAGCGGCTGCTGCCCCTGCGGGTTGGCGCTGTCATGGGGGGCGTGGACGGCGAAAAGTCCATCTATCTCTTTGAGTACGGCGGGAAGACCCTGGCCGTCTGCCTCTCCGGCGTCGGGGCCGCCCTGGCGGGGACCAACGTGGTGGAAATCAACTGGCTCACCGGGGCCCGGAAGTTTATCATGTTCGGCTCCGCCGGGAGTCTGAACCAGACCGCCACCGCCGGGAAATACCTGCTGCCCACCCGGGCCTATCGGGATGAGGGCATGTCCTATCACTACGCGCCTCCAGCGGATTATATCAGCATCCCAAACGCCGATAAGCTGGAGGCCTTCTTCCGGGCCAGGGGTCTGCCCTATGTGACGGGCCCTGTCTGGACCACCGACGCCTTCTACCGGGAGACCCGGGACCAGGTCCGGGCCAGACAGGCGGAGGGCTGCCTGGCGGTGGAGATGGAGCTGGCGGGCGTCCAGGCGGTCTGCGACTTCCACGGCTTTGCGCTGTACGACTTCCTGGTGACGGGGGACGTGCTGGACGCGCCGGTCTATGAGGTCGGAGAGCTTCAAAGCGCCAACCACGACATGGACAAGCTCCGGATCGCCCTGGAGCTGGCCGGGACCCTGTAGCGGGGAGGCGGCCCCATGTATCACCAGGACTGGCTGATGCGGCAGATCGAAATCCTGGTCCGCTATGTGGCTTCCCTGTGGCTGGGGAAGGGAGACGAGCTGCGCAGCGACATTCATCTGGAGTCGGAGCCCCAGACCAGCGGGGACGCCCGCACTCTGGATTATCGGCTCTCGGCCCTGGTGGGGGAGGAGCAGCTCTGCCGGGCGGAGGATCTGCTCTTTGAAGCGGTGGAGGAGGGGGACCCGGAGGCCTTGTCCGCCGGGCTGCGCTTTTACAGCGACCTGAACCGCCTGCCCGACGAGACCCTGGAGCGCTGCGGCTTCCCCCGGGACGAGATTCTCAGCGGGCTTCAATCCCTCTGCGACGCCTACGGCTGCGACCTCAGCGTACTGGGCGTTTGAAGCTTTTTTCGCAAGGCAATATCGCGCATAAGAAACCGGCTTGCTCCTGGAAACAGAAGCAGGCCGGTTTTGTGAATATGGATTTGGCTTCAATCAGTGGAACAGCAGGAACGTCAGCACGCTGCCCAGGGTGGCGGTGAGGCCCACGCAGGCCTCGAAGGGGATCAGCTTCATCCGGTCCCTGATGCTCAGGTTGACGCTGCCGCCGGTGGCGTGGAAGAAGGAGCCGTGGGGCAGGGAGTCCACCACCGTAGCGCCCGCGTGGATCATGGCGCCGGCGCTGAGGGCGGGGACGCCGCTGGCAATCAGGGTCTCGGCAAAGGTCTGGGAGGCGATGGTGTTGGGATTGGGAGAGATGATGTTCCCCGCCTTGCCGCCGCCGATCATGGCCAGCAGCAGGCTCTGCTTGGAGAGCCCGGCCTTCCGGCCGATGGCCAGGGCGATGGGGGCCACGGTGATGACGGAGATGTCCACGAAGACGCCCACGGCGCAGATGATCATGGTGGCCAGGGCAATGGCCGCCAGGGCCAGCCTCTGGCCCATCTTGTCCACGATGGTCTTGGCGATCTTCTGGGCGGAGCCGGTCTTGATCAGCGCCCCGGCCAGCACGCCGGAGGTCATGATCCGCAGCACGGAGGACATCATGGAGGAGGCGCCGGAAACCATGGTGTTCACGGTGGTCACCAGACCGCCGCCGCCGATGAGGCCGCCCACCAGAGCGCCCAGGATCAGGCTGTAGGCCGGATGGACCTTCAGAATAATGAGAACGATGGCCAGGGCCAGACCGATGAGGGCGCCCAGGGTGGTAAATTCGTACATGGGAAAGCTCCTTTCTTATTTTGCCAGCCGCATCCCGGCCTGCAGGAAGCGGAACATCCGAACAGCGCCCAGGTAATACAGCTCCTCGGCCCGGCTCAGGGCCTCCTCCAGGGGCATGGGGGCGTCCACGGTGGTCATGAGGGAGGCAATGCCGTGGTCAAAGATCCGGTCCGCGTCCCGGCCCAGGGAGCCGCTGAGGCCCACGGCCACAACCCCCTTGGCACTGGCCCGCCGGCCCACGCCCTGCATCACCTTGCCGAAGCAGCTCTGCCAGTCGGTGCGGCCCTCGCCGGTGACCACCAGATCCGCCCCCTCCAGGCGGCGGTCGAAGTCGATGAGATCCAGGACCGTCTCGATGCCGGACTTCATTTCACCTCCCAGGAACACCGTGAGGGCGGCCCCCAGGCCCCCCGCGGCCCCCGCCCCGGGAATGGCGTCCGGGTCCACTCCGAATTGGCGGCGGATCAGATCCCGGTAATTCACCATACCGGCCTCCAGCCGGGCCTGGATCTCCGGGGTGGCGCCCTTCTGGGCGCCGAAGGTCCAGGTGGCCCCGTCGGGGCCGCAGAGGGGGTTGGTCACGTCGCACATGACGGTGATCTTCGTGTTCTTGATCCGGGGATCCAGGCCGGAGACATCGATGGAGCGGAGCTTTTCCAGATCTTCGCCCCGGCCCTCCAGCTCTCTGCCCTCGGCGTCCAGGAAGCGGACTCCCAGAGCCCGGACGCAGCCCATGCCGCCGTCGTTGGTGGCGCTGCCCCCGATGGCGATGGACAGCTCCGCGAAGCCCTGATCCAGGGCGTGGCGGATCATCTCGCCGGTGCCGCAGCTGGTGGTCCGCAGGGGGTTCCGCTGCTCCATGGGGACCATGGGCAGGCCAGAGGCCGCCGCCATCTCCAGCACCGCCCGGCGATCGTCCAGCCGACCGTAGCGGGCCTGGGCGGGCTCCATCAGCGGCCCGTGCACCAGGCACTCCACCCAGCTTCCGTTTTCCGCGGCCACCACGGCCTCCGTGGTGCCCTCGCCGCCGTCCGCCACCGGCACGCCGCTGTACTGGAGCTCCTCTCCGAAGACGGCCTTGGCCGCCTTGGCCAGCAGCTGGACGGTCTGCTGGCTGGACAGGGTCCCCTTGAAGGAATCAGACGCGAACAAGAATTTCATGAGATTACCTCCCCGTATTTGGTACATTCATTGTAGCATTTTTTGTCGCAGTATGATATATTATCTATCACAAATATTTATAGAATGTCGCGTTTCATTTTGTTACCCATACAGAAGGAGGTCCCAAATGTCCCAGGTCATTCACATGCTTCTGGCCCAGCAGATCGTGGACACCCTCAAGACCGTCTGCGACCACGACATCAACTTCATCGATCCGGAGGGAGTGATCCGGGCCGGCGCGGCCCCCACGGAGGGGGCCTCCTGGACGGAGTCGGAATAGTTCTGTTTCAACAAGCAAAGCTGTAATCGGAGGAAACCATGGGAAAAGAAAACAATTTTACCCAGGGCAGAATTCTGCTGCCCCTGCTGCGCTTCATGCTGCCGGTGTTTCTGGCTATGCTGCTGCAGGCCATGTACGGGGCGGTGGATCTGCTGATCGTGGGGCAGTTCGCCCGCTCCCTGGACGTTTCGGCGGTGTCCACCGGCTCTCAGATGATGATGACCATCACCAATCTGGTGGTCAGCTTTGCCATGGGCACCACCATTCTGCTGGGCCAGCGGATCGGAGAGGGCCGGGGCCGGGAGGGCGGCCAGGTGGTGGGCAGCAGCATCTGCCTCTTCGGGGTCATCGCCCTGGCCCTGACCCTGCTGACGCCCCTGCTGGCCGGGCCGCTGAGCGATCTGATGAACGCCCCGGCGGAGGCCTTTGAGGCCACGGTCTCCTACATTCGCATCTGTGGGCTGGGCTCCGTGTTTATCATCGCCTACAATCTCATCGGCAGCATCTTCCGTGGCATCGGGGACTCCAAGACTCCCCTGGTGACGGTACTCATCGCCTGCGTCTGCAACATTGCCGGCGATCTGCTGCTGGTGGCGGTCTTCCACCTGGGGGCCGCCGGGGCGGCCGCCGCCACGGTGGCGGCCCAGGCCCTCAGCGTCCTCATCTCCCTGCTGATGCTGCGCAAAAAGTCTCTCCCCTTCTCCTTCTCCCGGGCCGATTTGCGCTTCCGGGGGAGCATCATCCGCCGGGTGACCACCCTGGGGCTGCCCATCGCCCTGCAGGATCTGCTGGTGGGGATCTCCTTCCTGGTGCTGCTGGCCATCGTCAACAAGCTGGGCCTGACCCCATCCGCCGGGGTGGGGGTGGCGGAGCGGGTCTGCGGCTTCATCATGCTGATCCCCTCGGCCTTCATGCAGGCCATGGCGGCCTTTGTGGCCCAGAACTTCGGCGCCGGGCAGTACGACCGGGCGAAGAAGGCCCTGGGCTACGCCATCGGGGTCTCTTCCCTGCTGGCGGTGGGCATGTTCGCCCTGAGCTTCTGGCGGGGGGATCTGCTCTCCGGGGTCTTCTCCAAGGACCCCGCCGTCATTGCGGCCTCGGCGGACTATCTCAAGGCCTACGCCATCGACTGTCTGCTCACCTGCTTCCTGTTCTGCTTCATCGGCTTCTTCAACGGCATCGGCATGACCCGCTTTGTGATGATTCAGGGCATTGTGGGCTCCTTCCTGGTGCGCATCCCCGTGGCCTTCCTCATGAGCCGGGAGGACCCGGTGTCCATGTTCCACATCGGCCTGGCAACGCCCTGCTCCACGGTGCTGCAGGTGCTGCTCTGCCTGGGCTGCTTCCGGCTGGTCAACCGGCGCCGGGGCGCGGGGCCGACGCCGTGATCCCCGCGGGGCGGAAAAAGCCCGGAGCGGAAGCGCAGCCGCGCTTCCGCTCCGGGCCTTCTGTTGGGTTTCCGGCGCTACAGGTAGCGCCCGGTGACGCTGGCCGCCTCGGCCCGGATCTCCTCCGGCGTTCCGGCGGCCACGATCCGGCCGCCCTCCTCTCCGCCGCCGGGCCCCATATCCACCACGTAGTCCGCGTTGCGGATCACGTCCAGATCGTGCTCGATCACCAGCACCGTCGCCCCCTGCTCGATGAGATGCTGGAACAGCTCCATCAGGGTTCTGACGTCCAGAGGATGCAGGCCAATGGTGGGCTCGTCGAAGACGAAAACGGAGTCCGACTGGCCCCGGCCCATCTCGCTGGCCAGCTTCAGCCGCTGGGCCTCCCCGCCGGAGAGCCCCGGCGTCGCCTCCCCCAGGGTCAGATAGCCCAGGCCCAGGTCCCGCAGCACCGCCAGGCGGCTTCGCACTGTCTTCAGATCCCCGCAGACCGCCAGGGCCTCCTCCACGCTCAGACGCATGAGCTCCGGCAGGGAGACCCCCGCCCGGCGCAGCGCAAAGGCGGCCTTGGCGTAGCGGGAGCCGCCGCAGTCGGGGCAGGGCAGCTCCACATCCGGCAGAAACTGCACGTCCAGGCTGATCTGCCCAGTGCCGTCGCAGGTGGGGCAGCGCAGGGAGCCGGTGTTGTAGGAGAAGTCCCCCGCCCGCCAGCCGCCCGCCCTGGCCTCCGGGGTTTTGGCGTAGACCTTGCGCAGCTCGTCGTGGACGTTGGCATAGGTGGCCACCGTGGAGCGGACGTTGACGCCGATGGGGGTGGCGTCGATGAGCTTCACCTGGGCAATGCCGGGGGCCTCCAGCCGCTTCACGTGGGGCGGCAGCTGCTTGCCGCCGATGACGGCCTCCAGGCCCGGGATCAGACTCTCCAGCACCATGGTGGTCTTGCCGGAGCCGGAGACCCCGGTGACCACGGTGAGCCTGCCCTTGGGGATGGACAGGGACAGGGGCTTGACGGTGTGGATCTCCCCCGTCTGCATGTGGATCTCCCCCAGGGCAAACAGGGCCTCCCGGGGCGTCCGCGCCCGGAGCCGCGCCCTGTAGTCCGGGGCCAGGTATGGGCCGATGAGAGAAGCGGGGTTCTCCATCAGCTCCTCCACGGAGCCGGAGGCTATGATCTGCCCGCCCCCGGCCCCGGCCCCGGGCCCCAGCTCGATGAGATGGTCCGCGTGGGCCAGCACCTGGGTATCGTGGTCCACAAGCACCACGGAGTTGCCGTCCGCCACCAGGTCGTCCATCACCCCGGTGAGGCCCTCCAGATTTGCCGGATGCAGGCCGATGGAGGGCTCGTCCAGCACGTAGAGCACGCCGGTGGTCCGGTTTCGCACCGCCCGGGCCAGCTGGGTCCGCTGCCGCTCCCCGGTGGAGAGGGTGGCGGCGGCCCGGTCCAGCGACAGATAGGACAGGCCCAGGTCCACCAGCCGCCGGGCAGTGTGGTGGAAGGCCTCGCAGATGCTCTCCGCCATGGGGCGCATGGGCTCGGGCAGCGACTCGGGCACGCCCCCGACCCAGCGGATCAGCTCCGACAGGGGCAGGGTGCAGACCCGGTCCAGGCTCGCGCCCCGGAGCTTCAGAGAGCGGGCCCGGGGGGAGAGCCGGGTGCCGCCGCAGTCGGGGCAGGGCTCCTCCTGCAGGAATTTCTCCACCCGCTTCATGCCGGACTCGTCCTTGACCTTGCTCAGGGCGTTCAGCACCGTGGCGGTGGCGCTGTAGTAGGTGAAATCCATCTCCCCGGCGCTGACGCTCTCCGCGCTCTTGGGCCGGTAGAAGATGTGCTTTTTGACCATGGGGCCGTCGTAGACGATCTCCTTTTCCGCGTCGCTGAGCTCCCGGAAGGGCACTTCGGTCCGCACCCCCATGGCCCGGCACACGTCGGTCATCAGAGACCACATGAGGCTGTTCCAGGGGGCCACGGCGCCCTGGTCGATGCTCAGGCTCTCGTCGGGCACCAGACTGGCCCGGTTCACCGTGCGGACGGTGCCGGTGCCGCCGCAGCGGGGGCAGGCGCCGCCGCTGTTGAAGGCCAGATCCTCCGCCCCGATCACCGGCACCACCGCGTCGCAGACGGGACAGCGCACTTCCTTCTCCGCGGCGAAGTCCAGGGTGGGCGGCACCCGGTGCCCATTGGGGCAGCGGTACTCTGAAAGCCGGGAGAACATCAGCCGCAGGCTGTTGAGCAGCTCCGTCATGGTGCCGAAGGTGCTGCGGATCCCCGGAACCCCGGGCCGCTGGTGCAGGGCCAGGGCCGCCGGAACGTAGCGGATCTCGTCCACCTGGGCCCGGCTCGCCTGGGTCATTCTGCGGCGGGTATAGGTGGAGAGGGATTCCAGATAGCGGCGGGAGCCCTCGGCATAGAGGACGCCCAGGGCCAGAGAGGATTTCCCGGAGCCCGACACCCCGGCAATTCCGACGATTTGCCGCAGCGGAATATCCACGTCCAGCTGCTTGAGATTATGGACGCTTGCGCCCCGGACCTCAATCCGCTCCGGGGTGGTTTTTTTCTCGTTCATGCTTGTATTGTCTCCTGTATTGAGGCGGCGCCTCCGGCGTCCGCCGCTTTTTCCTCAGAGCTTGCCCTGCTCCCGGAGCAGGCGCTCCACCAGGGCCACGCACTCAAAGACCAGAGCGTCGCAGTGGGGCTTCTTCTCCCGGCCCAGCTCCTTGTTGCGGCGCAGCAGCTCGGCGCAGTCCAGCATTCCCTCGTGGCTCTCCCGCAGGGCCCGGTAGTATTCCGCGGGGTTGTCGATGCCGAAGAGGCCCAGCACCACCAGGCCGCCGGTGATGGCCCCGCAGGCCGCGGCCCGCTTGAGGCCCCCGCCGAAGTTGGCGCAGATGCCCAGGGCCTGCTGCTCCGTCAGCCCCGCGTCAGCGGCAAAGGGCAGCACCACGGACTGGCCGCAGTTGTAATGGGGGCTCACAATGGCCCGCAGCTCCTTCGCTCTGTCCAGATATTTGCTCATAGCTTCTTCCTCCTGTTCTCCGCAGCCCTTTTCCGGCCGCAGGCGGTCCTTGCGTCCTGTCATTGTAGCATATTTCCCCTTTTCCCGCAATACGGCAGTTCCTTTTTTGCCCATATCTTTTGGATATTCACAAGCCATTCATATATTTTTCACAAAGCTGTGTTAGAATCAACTTACCAAAATAACAATGGAGGCAATCAATATGGCAGATCGTATCGTACTCAACACCATTTCCTACCACGGCCACGGGGCCATTGAGAACATCGTCCCCGAGCTGAGCAAGCGGGGCTATCGGAAGGCCTTTGTCACCTCCGACGCGGATCTTCTGAAGTTCGGCGTCACCAAGAAGGTCACGGACCTGCTGGACGCCGCCGGCTTCGCCTACAGCGTCTACTCCGACATCAAGCCCAACCCCACCATTGAGAACGTGCAGAACGGCGTCAAGGCCTTCCACGCGGCCCAAGCCGACTGCATCATCGCCATCGGCGGCGGCTCCTCCATGGACACCGCCAAGGCCATCGGCATCATTGTGGAGAACCCCGAGTTTGCCGACGTCCGCTCCCTGGAGGGCGTGGCCCCCACCAAAAAGCACGCGGTCTTCACCATCGCTGTGCCCACCACCGCCGGCACCGCCGCTGAGGTCACCATCAACTACGTCATCACCGACGTGGAGAAGAAGCGCAAGTTCGTCTGCGTGGACACCAACGACATCCCCGAGATCGCCGTGGTGGATCCCGATATGATGGCCACCATGCCCAAGGGCCTCACCGCCGCCACCGGCATGGACGCCCTGACCCACGCCATTGAGGGCTATATCACCAAGGGCCACTGCTCCATCTCCGATATGTTCCACCTGGAGGCCATTCGTCTGATTGCCGCCAACCTGCGCGGCGCCGTGCAGAACACCCCCGAGGGCCGGGAGGGCATGGCCCTGGGCCAGTATATCGCCGGTATGGGCTTCTCCAACGTGGGCCTGGGCATCGTCCACTCCATGGCCCACGGCCTGTCCGCCCTGTATGACACCCCCCACGGCGTGGCCTGCGCCATTCTGCTGCCTGTGGGTCTGGACTACAACAAGCCCGTGGCCGGGAAGCGCTACCGCGCCATCGGCAAGGCCATGGAGGTGGCCGGCATTGACCGCATGAGCGACGAGGAGGCCGCCGACGCCACCATCGCAGCCGTCCGGCAGCTCTCCGCCGACGTGGGCATCCCCGCCAATCTCCACGGCATTCTCAAGGCCGAGGACATCCGCTTCCTCTCCGAGTCCGCCTTTGCCGACGCCTGCCGCCCCGGCAATCCCCGCGACACCAGCGTGGAGGAGATCGAGGCCCTCTACAAGAGCCAGCTGTAATACAATCCCGCAAGAATTGGGCCCGCAAATCCGATTGGATTTGCGGGCCCTTTTTGGCTTGGCGCACTATTCCTGATCGCCTGCCGCGGCGTAGAGGAAGGTGACGATCTGGCCCCGGGTGCAGGGCTTGCCCACGCCGAACTTCCCGTCACCCACGCCGCCGGTGATGCCGTTTTCCATGGCCCAGAGCACGGGCTTGAAGTAATACTTGCCGGTCTTGACGTCGGAGAAGGGGCTCACTGTGGTTTCGGGGGCGGGGCTTCCGACAGCCTTCCAGAGGAAGGTCATGGCCTGCTCTCTGGTGCAGGGCTGTCCGACGCCGAATATCGTTCCGTCGCCCACGCCGCCGGTGATCCCGTTCTCCACGGCCCACATGACGGGCTTGAAGTAGTACTTGCTGGTTTTCACGTCGGTGAAGGGGCTGACGGAGCCCTCCGGGGTCGGGGCGCCGCAGGCCTTCCAGAGGAAGGTGACGATCTGCTCCCGGGTGCAGGTCTTGCCGGGAGAGAAGTGGGTAGCGTCGCTGCCCCCGGTGATCTGGGGCTCGTGATAGTAGGCCCAGAGCACCGGCTTGTAGTAGTACTTGCCCTCCTTCACGTCCACAAAGGGGTTGACAGGCTCCGCGCTGCCGGTGGCGGGGATCGATGTGGTCTCCGTCTCAGCGCAGCGGGAACAGGATCGGGTCTTCTCTCCCGGCTGGGTGGCGGTGGGCTCCCGGGTGGTCACCCAGGCGCTCCACTTGTGGCCCAGGGCAGGGGCCACCCGCTCCGCGTCGCTGGCGGGCACCAGGCCCAGGGGGTCGAAGGAGGCCTGGCTGCAGCGGGCGCAGCGGTAATAGGCACTGGTGCCGGGCTGGGTACAGCTGGGGGCGGAGGCGGGGACGTAGGAGCAGGCGTGGCCGCAGGCTCTCCAGGCCATGAGCTCCGGGTTGGCGATGCCCTGGGCGATCTCCTGGTCGGTTGGAATGTGGACCTGGGAGGAGAGGCCGCAGCGGGAGCAGACGTCGTAGGCGGGATGGCCGTCGGCGGTGCAGCTGGGCTGCAGCTCCGGCTGCCGCTGGTTGCTGTGGCCCAGGGGATCCTGCCAGTGGAAGGTGGTGTGGCCGCAGAGCTTACAGGTCTGGAAGCTGTTGTAGCCCCCCTCGGTACAGGTGGCGGGGTGGCCGGCAAAGCTGTTGAAGTCGTGCTGGCTGACGGTGGTGGTCCAGGTGTTGGTTCCCTTCATGTAGCAGACGGAGCAATCGTAGTAGTAGGTCAGCTGGCCCCCGCAGGTGCCGCTCTTCAGGAGGTAGGCCGCGGTGCCCTGCTTGGTGAAGCTGTGGGTGGCGGTGATCCGGACGGACTGCTTGGTCTTGTCCGCCATAAGGTTATAATTGCTTTCAAGCTGCTGCAACAGGCCGTCCTTTGAGACCGTGCTGAACACGTGATCCAGACCGGCCACCTCGTATTTCACGGTGCTGTGGCTGGGGCTGATCTGGAAATTGGCGAGCTGGTCATGAGGCACCAGGCTGTTGTACTGCCAGAGGGTGTTGCCGATGGTCCGCTCGTAGGAATTGAACTCCAGGTCTCCGTACCGGTAATCGATATAGCCATGGAGGGCGTAGAAGCCGGTGCCGCAGTTGATGGTGAGCTTGCCGCCCTCTACAATCCGGATGTAGCCGTTCTCGCTGCAGAAGGCTTTGTCCAGGGCATTCGTCCCGTTGACCGTGAGATTCCCATGGCCGGAGATGGTCAGATTGCCTTCCGCGTAGACGGTGTAGTTCTGGAGCCATTCATCCTCCCGGGGACGAACCCGCTCCAGGACGTTTTCGCCTTCGGTATAGAGAACCAGATCGCCCTTGGCGTAGATCACAGCGTTGCAGGCCACCTCGGTGAAGATGCCGTCGTCCAGCTTGCTGGGGCCGCCCAGGTCCTTGAGATTGAGGTCCTTGATGAACAGCATTTTATTGGAGGGCTGGTAGCGCCAGCCGTCGGCCTCCAGCACGCCCAGACGCTCGTCGGTCACCGGCACCCGGCCCACCCGGACGCCATAGTCCGTGGTGGCGGTGTGGAATTTCTTCGTATAGACCGTGCCGTCGATGCCCTGGCGATAGTAGAGCACGTAGTCCGTCTTCGGGGTCAGACCGGAGATGTGGTCCCGCTGGTAGAAGTGTACGCCGTCCACGGAAATCTGGAGGTAGGGCACGTCCTCCCCGTCGCTGTCCTGGAGCACCGCGAAGACCTCCGTGGTGCCGGGGTTGATCTGCAGGTCGCCGGCGTAGACGGTTTTGACGGTATAGGTTTCCACCGCGTTGGTGCCGTGGGAGGAGATGCGGCTCAGGCCGTAATTGGAGAGCAGGTCCAGCTTTTCCTCCCCGAGCCAGAAGCCGGTGACGAAGCAGTCCTCCAGCTCCGGCAGGGAGAGGACGCCGGTGGTGTAGACCATATTTTCGGTCCGGGCCAGGCTTCCGTCCGGCTTGCAGAACTTGTAGATTCTCCGGCAGCTCTGTTCCGCCGGGAGCTGTGATTCGTAGTAGACAGCGTTGCTCTTTCCGATGGGCAGGGTATAACCCTCCTGATATTCCGGCTTCCCGTCGCCGTCCTGGTCGAAGCTGGCGATCATATCCATGGCGGCCCCGAATTTTGCCCCGGCATTGCCTGCTACAACGGGCTGTACCGTCAGGGTCAGGGCCTCCGGGTCGTAGTTCAGGAAGGCGTCTATCGTGGCCTGGGTGGTATCGTCATTGGTGGGATAGGGCGGGGAGAAGCGGAAGCTGACTCTGGGGTCGTCGCAGGCATAGAAGGACGTGAGATCGTTGACGTAGAGATTGCCGGTGGTACCAGTGACCCAGTAGATGGGCTTGGCCCGGTAGACCTTGGGCATGGGCTCCGGGACCCTGCCGTCCGTGACGGTGATGGTGTCCCTGGCATAGACGTAGAACCTGGTGTATTCGCCGGAGGTAAAGGACAGGCTCTCCGAATCCTTCACCCCGTTGATATAGACGTCTGGCTCAGCGACAAAGACGTCCTGGTATTCCTCCCCGTCGATTTCGATCTCCAGGCACAGGCCGGTCTGCACCCCCTTCAGGAAGCAGGTTCTGTTTGGATCCTCCTCGTAATACCGATAGAAGGAGCTGCCATAGCTGTCCAGTCTGGCGTCGCCCTCCTCGGCAAAGGTGGGCCAGATATGGAAGGTATAGCGGTCGTCGTAGCCGTTGGAGACCACCTGGAGCCGGTTTTCCACCCAATCCTCCCAGCTTGTGCCCTCGGGAACCTGGGTGGGGAAGTTGATGTAAAGCTCAGAAATCTTCGCGGCGGGCTCGTCCTCCCCGATGCCGGGGTAGGTGTAGGAGAATTCGTACTGGGGGCGATGTAAATCATAGACGTCGGGGTTGTTCTTGCAGGCGGCGGTGACGGTCTCCACGCCGCCGTCCAGGGTCTCCAGGGTCATGCTGTAGTCGGCGTTGTCGAAGTCGAAGTAGCTGCCCTCCTTTGGCTCGATGACCACCGTGACGGTATAGCGCAGGAACTTTCGGACGGGCCACTGGGTCATATCGTCGGTTCTGCCGTCCCACTCGACCCGCACGATCCGATAGGGTGCGTCCTCCGGGACGGAGGCCTCGTATTTGAGGGTCTGGCCCAGGACAGGGGCCTTGATGCCGCTGATCTCCACGTGGTCGAAGTCCTGGATGACGGTGATCGTGACGGAGCGGGTCACCTTGTCCGGGCCCTTGACGGAGACGGTGGCGGTGCCGCAGGAGCCGCCGTAGACCAATTGCCCCTTGGCGTTGAGGTAGGCCACCTTCCGGTTGGTGGTGCTGGAGTCCTTGAGGAAGTCGAAGCCCACGGTGGCATTTCTGGGGGTCACCCGGAAGACCTGGTAGTCCCCCTCCAGCAGGCCGTTCTCGGGGATCTGGGAGCGCCTGTACTGCACGTCTGACATGTGCACGGTATAGCCTTTCGCCTCCAGCTCCCGGTTGAACACAATCTCATTGGTACGCACGACCCGGTTCTTGTTGGTGTACAGGGTGAGATACATCGACTTCTGCCCGGCGCTGAGATTGGCCACGTCGGCGCCTGTCGGGAAGAAGCTCTGGGGGTACTGGAGGGCGCCCAGGTCGGCGGGGGTCCGGACGTGCAGGTTTACGTTGTCAAATCCTGCCTGGCCGCAGCCATTGCCGTAGGCCCAGACCTCGGTGACGTACTCGTCGGAGCTCAGGCCGGTGAGGGTGGTGAGCTTCACCTGGGCGGGGTGGGCGGAGGAGACGTAGCTGCAGCCATTGGCGTAATCCATGGCGATTTCCGCCCGGAGGGGCTGCAGGACCTCGGGAATCTTGACGATGTGGGACTTGAAGGTCTGCATGGGGTCGTAGGCCACGGGCCAGCGGTGGTTCAGAACGATGGTTTTGACCTGGAGATACTTGCCGGCCATGTCCATGGGGATGTAGCAGGTATCCACGTTGGACTTGAAGATATCGTTGTTGGCCAGGCTGAGGTTGTCGTTCCAGAGGGTGTAGTCC
Source organism: Oscillospiraceae bacterium (assembly GCA_017541995.1). Taxonomy (GTDB): domain Bacteria; phylum Bacillota; class Clostridia; order Oscillospirales; family Oscillospiraceae; genus JAFRPC01. Next base: position 8,301 of record JAFXYD010000050.1, on the reverse strand, counting down.
GCCGCGGAGGTGGTGCCCTTGGAATAGAGGTGGAGCATCTCCGCCTTCCACTGGTTCTTGTCCGGCACCGCCACGCCGTTTTCCATGTGGCCCGGGAGGCCGTGGTAGAGGTACTTCGAGGCGTTGGGATCCGCCGGGTCCACGGTGTTGACGTAGGTCTTGCCGTCGGTACCCACGTTCCACATGTTGGGCTTGTGGTTCTCCCAGTTGCCGTCGTACTCGGGGTCGTCGCCGGAGACGTCATAGACGTTGTCGGTTCCTGCCAGGAGGCGGATGGGATTGCCGTTGGCGTCCACCTCCCACCACTGGTAGTAGACGTCGAAGATCTTGCAGTCGGCCCGGAAGTCGGTCATGCCGGCCTTGGCCTTCACCAGGTTGACGGTGGCCTTGCGGCCTGCCTCGGGAGCGCCGATCCACTGCAGGGGGGTGAAATCCGTGTCCGCGTAGAGGCCGCCGTTGTTGACGGTTTCGTTGTGGTTGATGCAGCGGAAGAGGATGGTGGCCTCAGAATGAGCGGTGTTGGTCTTGCCGCCGAAGACGCCGTTGCCCTTGTAGCCCCAACCCAGGAATTCGTCACAGGTGAAAACCACCCGGTACATCTCGCCGGACTGATAGGAGAAGTCGCCCCGTTTGGCCTGGATCTGCCGCTCGATGACCTTCAGGGGGAGCTTGATCTTCAGGGCGTCGCCGTTGTTGCAGCCAATGGTGGCTTGGATCAAGGGCTCGTCGGTGCCGTAGTAGGGGTTTTCACTGAGGTTCTCCCGGGTGATGGGGTCCACCCGATAGACCCGGTAGGTGAAGTAGCGGATGTTGGAGCGGATGTCGTCGTGGGACTCCAGATAGTATTCCACAGTGCCCGGGGCCGCGATCTCCCGAAGGGCGTAGGGCCAATAGTCCTCCGTATTCACCTGCTGGGAGCAGACCTTATAGGCGACGTTGTTGGGGCTGTATTTTCCCGCACAGTTGAAGTAGGCCTCGCCGTAGGGGGTGGCGGGAATCTCAGCGCCGCTGGCGTTCCGGGGCACGGGGTAATACCAGACCTCGTTGCTGTCCAGGAATTTGCCGTAGACGTCCAGCTTGGACTGGGTGGAGTTGTAGAAGTTGGGCATGACGGACCAGGAGTCGGAGGAGTCCTCGTCGTAGATGTAATCGAAATAGGGCTCCGTCTGCCGGGCGGGAGCCCGGATGTTGTCCGTGTTGTTCACCCAGAGCTGGGTGGTCTTCTTGTTGTTGCCGTCATAGGTGCAAAGCTGCATGGAGGCGGAGGCGTTGGTGACGGCGGTGTTGGGGCTGACGCTGAGGTAGGTCTTGGCCCGCAGCTCCGTGTCGCCGCAGAAGAGGCGGTAGTGGTAGAGGGCCTCGGGGAAGGTCTGGCCCGGGTGGGCCGCCTCGTAGGCCTCCTTCTCGTCGGTCCGCTCGTCCAGCAGCACCAGGGCGCCGTCGCCGTAGCGGTCCACGATCTGGATGCGGCCGTCCTGGATCAGATTGGCCCCGTAGGACTCGATGCCCAGGTTGACGCTGCCCATGGTGCCGGGGAACTTGGTGAAGTGCTGGTCGTCCCCCTCCTCCTTCAGGGCCACGTTCATGATGTCGTAGAAGCAGCGGAAGGTGCCGCCCCGGACCTGGACGTTGGCGGTGTTGATGGGCTTGGGGACAAAGGTCTCCAGATCCAGGTCGGGATTCTTCAGCTCGTCCTGGTTCTCATAGTAGAGGACCTCCACACCGCCGGTCTCGCTCTTGTCCAGGAGCTTGGTTCTGGTGACAGAGCCCATGGCGGGGCCGTAGCCGTTGGCCACCTGCTCCACGGCGTACTGGGGGCCGGGGTCGCTGTTGACCATGTTGAAAATGTTGGCGCCGTTATAGCCCTCGAAGGTGCCGCCGTAGATATAGGCCACGCCGCCATTGGACTTGCTTTGGTCCCAGGGCTTGCTGCGGCTCAGATGGGAGACCTCCACCACGGCGTTGCGGGTGTTGGGGGTGGAGCCGTAGCCCTTGAAGGTGCCGCCGTAGGCCACGAAACAGCCGTTGTCGCCCACCTGGACCACGGTGCCTTTGATGGACTGGGTGACCCTGGTCTTCTCGTCGGCGCCGCACATGCCGGCGATGTTGTCGATGAGGTCGAAGACGCCGCCCACAATGCCCTCAACGGAGTCCTTGTTGACGATCTTGTCCACCACCTCTTTTTGTTTCTTGGCCAGGGCGGTGTTGCTGTCGTCCTTGCCGGTGCCCTTGTCGTTGGCGGCGTTCTGGCCCTCCGCGGTGCCGGCCTGGCCGCCGGAGATGGCATCGTTCTTCTCTTTTTTCAGCTCCCCCACGGTCTGGTTCCGGCTGCCCTCGCCCCCGGCGGAATCCTTCATGGTGGTTTCCTTGGGGCTCAGGTTGCTGCCGTCCCGGTTGATGGTGGTCTGGGTGCCCTCCGAGTGGTCGTCCTTGTTGCTGGCCTCCGTGTTCTCGTTGTAGGCCGTTTTGTTGGTCTGCTTGGCCACCTCGTCCTTGAAGGCGGCGGTGGCAATGCCGGCGCCGGTGGCGTACTCCGCGATGCTGACGCCCAGGCCCACGGCGCTGCCGATGGTGGTGCGGAGCTTCTTCCAGGTGAAGTTCTTTTTCAGCTGGTCCTTCTTGCGGCCTGCCTGATACTCGCCGCCGTAGATCACCAGGTTGCCCCAGGTGACCTTGAAGAGGTCCCGGGTGGTATAGAAGTTGATGTCGGCGGTATGGGGGTTCACCATGTAGGCGGTGAAGCTCAGACGACCCCACCCCTTGCCGTTGGCGCTGCGCCAGGCGGAGGAGTCGATGATGGTGAGCGTGGCGCCGTTGGTGATCTCGATGGCCACGCAGTTGTGGTATTCCGGGTGGGTGGTCTGGCCGTCCTCTTTCTGGTTCAGATTGGCGTCATAGCGCATGTCGAAGGTGTGGCCGTTCAGGTCCAGCACCTTGTCCTTACTGACGACGATGGTCTCCCAGAGGTTTATGTTGTCATAGCTGTGGGTGTCGTTGGCGTCCAGGACGATGTATTTGTCGTTGTCGTCGGTGGAGGACAGCAGGACGCCCAAATCGTCCCGGCCCCCGTCGTTTTTGACGGACCACTCGTCCACGTGGTTCCATTTGAAACGGTTGTAGCTGGACTTGTAGTAGTCCTGGCCCGCCACATCGGTGTTCACGTGCTCCAGGTGCATGGTCTCCTCCGCCTTCAGGCGCAGGGTCTCCTCAAAGGTTTCGGTCTGTCGATCAAAGTAGATGGTCAGGTCTGTTTCGTCGCCCTGGGGCTGGGCCGGGGGCTCCGCTTGGGCCGCCGTGGGGAGCTTCAGCTCCGGGACCAGGGTCAGGAGCATCAGCAGGGCCAGCAGCAGAGACAGAACGCGTATTCGAGCTTTCATGGTCTTCCTCCTTTTCATCGGGTGGCTTCGGGCGGGCGGCCGGTCCCCATGAAGGGCTCGGCTGACCGCCTCTGTGGGCTTCTTACAGCTTCCTTCCATCCTGATTATAGAGGAAAGCCCGGAGGCGCGCCCCCCCAATTTTGGTAGTATTTTGTGGAAAGGTAAGCTTTTGTGAAATTATTTCCCTTTCCTACCATTTTTGGGGGGTACAAAGCGAGGATTATCATGTATAATAGAGGCAGAAACAGGCGGGAGGTGATACCATGGGCGGCATCCACAAACGGGTTCTCTGGATGCTGGCGGGGGCCTACCTGCTGTGCGGGGCGCTGCATATTCTGCTCTACAAACTGCCGTATCTGGACGGCTTCAGCGACTGCTTCTGCTGCGTTCTGACCCTGGTCTGGGCCCTGTCGGTCCGCAGGCGGGTGACCCAGCGGCAGCTTCGGCGTCTGCTGAGCGCGATTGCCTGCGCCCTGCTGCTGTATTTCTTCTTTCAGATCTGCCGCTACTGTCTGGTACGTCGTCCCCTTTCGGCGCAGCGCCTGCTGTGGTATGCCTACTACATCCCCATGGACTGCTTCCCGGTGCTGCTGCTGGCCCTGGCTTTGCGGATCTATCGCCCGGCGGACAAGCCCCTTGGCTGGGGCTTCTGGGCAGCGGCCGCTCTGTTCGTCCTGCTGACCGTGGGGGTTCTCACCAACGACCTGCATTTCTGGTACAAATCCTTCCCCAGCGGGGTGCTGGACGACGACGGCCGGGAGGTCAGCGGCTGGCTCTATTATGTGCTCAGCTTTTTCACCTACGGGACCTATTTCCTGTCCTTCGGGATTCTCCTGCGCAAAAGCCGCCGCTTCGGCGGCCAGGGCCTTCGCTGGCTGCCGCTGGTCCCGCTGGCGGTGGGGGTGCTCTATTTCCTGCTCTATCCCCTGGACCTGGGCCACCGCTGGCTCTGGACCCGGGTGTGGAACATGGGCCAGATGCTGTGCCTGTGCCTGATTTCCGCCCTGGAGTGCCTCATCCAGACCGGGCTCATCCCCGCCAACACCGACTACGATCGGCTGTTTTCCCTTGCGAAGCTGCCGGCTGTGATTCTGGACCGGCAGGGGCAGCCCCGGGAGATCACCGCCGCGGGCAGCTATCCCCTGCCGGATTCCCCCGACTGGCAGAAAACGCGGCACCCCATCCCCGGCGGCTGCATCGAATGGCTCGTGGACATGTCCGCGCTGCATCACATCAACCGGGAGCTGGAGGCGGCCGCCCGCACCCTGGAGACCAGAAACTCGTATCTGTCCGAACAGACAAAGGTGCGGGCCCAGCGCGCAGAGCTGGAAACCCGCAACCGGATTTATGACAGAATTGTTCGGGCCGTACAGCCCCAGCTGGATCAGATCAACGCCCTGCTGGAGGACGGGGAGGTGCCCTTCGACCGGAGGCTCCGGGAGATCGCCATCCGCAGCGTCTTCATCAAGCGGCGCAGCAACATGGAGCTGCTTTCCGAGGGCGGCAGGCTCAGCAGCACAGAGCTGTATCTGGCCGTTTCCGAAACCCTCAGCTATCTGCGTCTGGCCAAGGTGGCGGCCGCCGCCTCCTCCGAGGGCGAGGGCGAGTATTGCCCGGCGCTGATCATCGCGGCCTATGAGCGGCTTGAGCAGGTGATCGAGGCCTGCGAAAGCTCCCTTTCCAGGCTGATGGTGTTTTTGCAGGCCGCCCCTGGCGCCGTGACCCTCCGGCTGCTGCTGCAGGCGGAGAATCTGAGCCTGACGGAAGCCTCCGGCGGCCAGAGCGGCCTCGGCTTTGCTCAGTCCGTCTCCATGACCAAGAGCGGGCCGGATTTGCTCTTGGTATTCCGCTATGAGGAAGGGGGCGAAGGCGCGTGAACGCTGTTTCCTTTGACCTCTATTCCTGGATCGGCATGGCGGCCCTGCTGCTCTTTCTGGCCGGCTGCGGGGTGCTGGTCTACGCCCTGTGGCTGCGCAGACTGCGGTATATTCCCCCTCTTGCTGCGGCGGTGGGAATCAGCTTTCTCGCCTTCCAGGGCGCGATTTGCATTGTCTACGCCCCGGAGCGGGGTTATCCGGTTTCCGAGGACTTCCTGGCAAACGCCCTCGCCTCCCTCCCCCTGGGGCTGGTGTTCGGGCTGATTGCGGCCCTCGGCCTCCTGCTGGGGCTGTGCTTCGCCCGGCTTCTGCGCTGGGAAAAGCAGCAGATCACCCCCATGTCCGTCAAGGCCGCCACCGACAGCCTGCCCGACGGTCTGTGCTTCTATCTGCCCGGAGGGCGCATCGTGCTGGTCAACGAGACCATGCAGCGCCTTTGCCAGAGTCTCACCGGGGATTATCTGGCCAACGGCGAGCGCTTCCGGGAGCAGCTGTTTTCCGATGCGGCCCTGCCGGTGAAGCGGCCTGTGACCCAGAGCGGCCTGCTGGTGCTGGAGCTGCCCGACGGGGCGGCCTGGGCGATCTCGGAGAGCGAGGGCCGCTATCGCAGCAGCCCGGTGCGGATGCTCACGGCCTCTGACGTGACGGAGCTGCTGCAAAAGAGCGCCTCGCTGCAAAAGCTGCAGGCGCAGCTGGCCGGGCTGAACCGGCGGCTCACGGATTATTACCGGGACGTGGCCGCCCTGACCACCCAGAAGGAGATCCTCAGCGCCAGAGTCCGGCTCCATGACGAAATGGGCGCGGAGCTTCTGATGATGCAGCGCTATCTGATCCATGGGGGCCCTGAAGCGGAGCGGGCGGAGCTGGAGGCCCGGCTGCGGCAGAGTCTCAACTTCCTCAAGCATCAGCCCCGGGCTCTTCGGCGGGACGAGCTGGAGCAGATCCTGGAAACTGCGGAGCAGCTGCAGCTTCGCATCGTCATGGAGGGTCCGCTGCCGGAGCCCTCCCCCCTGCGCCACATTCTGGCCACCGCCCTGCACGAATGTATGACCAACACCCTGCGCCACGCGGGAGGCGACGAGCTGCGGGTGAAGCTCAGCCACGCCGGAGAGCGGCTCTTGGTCCGGCTCACCAACAACGGCGCCCAGCCCGAGGCCCCCATCCGGGAGCAGGGCGGGCTCAAAGCCCTTCGGGCTCTGACCGAGGAGGCGGGAGGGGTCATGCGGGTTCAGATCCGCCCCGTCTTCGCCGTCTGTCTGGACTTGCCGCGGAAGCTGTCAAAGGAGGTAGACTATGCCGTATCGGGTTTTGATCGTGGACGACCAGCAGATTCCACGCCAGCTTTTTGAAAACACCGTTGTCTCCTCGGCGCGCTATACCCTCACCGCCGCCCTGGACAGCGCCGCCCTGGCCGACGCCTGGTGCGCCGCGGGCCAGGTGGATCTGATCATCATGGACGTGGTGATGGACGACGGTCCCACGGGTCTGGAGGCTGCCCGGCGCATCAAGCGCTCCTACCCTCAGGTAAAGATCATTGTGGTGACCTCCCTGCCCGACGCCCTGTTTTTGGCGCGGGCCCGGAGCTTCGGCGTGGATTCCTTCTGGTACAAGGAGCTGCAGTCCGCTCCCCTTCTGGAGGTGATGGACCGCACCATGGCCGGAGAACGGGTCTGGCCGGAGCACCCGCCCCGGAAGCAGCTGGGCCTGGCGGACAGCAGCGAGTTCACAGACCGGGAGATGGAGGTGCTGCGGCTGCTGTCCAAGGGTCTGACGGACCGGGAGATCTGCGAGCAGCTGCATCTGAGCTTCAACACCGTCCGCTATCACGTGGACAATCTCATGCTGAAAACCGGCCAGAGCTCCCGCACCGGGCTGGCGGTTCTGGCGGTTATGAGCGGCGTCATCTTCCCGGGCATCGACGCCCGGGAATGAGCCCCTTGCTCCCTTCGGCAGAGGCCGGGGCGGAGCAGCGGGTATTTCCCGGAGCGGGCCGCATTCTCCGACGTACCGTCGGAGAATGCGGCCCGCTCCTTCCCCGTCTGCCCCGAAGCCGTCTCCCCTGCTTTCGCTCGGCGCCCTTTCCGGCAGCGCCGCCCGGGATTCCTCGCCCCCGGCCACGCTCAGGCGTTCCGCCGCCTCGGCCATCAGCTCCAAATCGGACCCCTACTCATAGCTGCGCTCCATATTCTGCCGCCCGAGTTTTTCACTGAAAATCTTGACAGACCTCCCGGCCTGTGGTACAGTATTACCGGAAACGATATCTGCGTTGGGCGATGGTAGGCCGGTTTTATTCGGAATATCCGCTCTTGTGGATGTCGTTTTTTCTATCAAGGGAAGGATGAATTCACTTCCATCTGGTGCGCGAGGCGGGATTTGAACCCGCACGTCCGGGGTGAACACTAGAACCTGAATTTAAAAAAGAACGTTTCAGTCTGTATCGGGAAGTGGACTCTGATGCCGTAAAATCCCTTGTAAAATCAGGGTTTTTCTGGCATTGAGCCCCGAAAATGCAGACGCCGCTGCTGATGCAAAAAATCAGCTGTTTGTTGGATGTTTGTTGGATGTTTTACAGCGCTCACTTGCATCGAAAGAAAACAATCCGTTTTGAAAATGTGACTTGGGAAGGAGATTTCTATGCACACCGATTATTCTGCACAGGCAAGTGAAACTGCGAATCATTCTCTGAATCTGACCTATTATTGAATGTAAATCCACATCGTTGTTCTCACATGTTTTCAATACCACGATCGACCTTACAAAGCGCCTGGGACAGAGCGAGGATCCGGCCTGCGCAGGCCTCCAGGGCTTGTCTGCTCAGACTTCCGCTTCGCAGACCGGAAAGGATGCCCTCCACATCCTCTTTGGAGCCGGCCATCATCAGATCGTTGCCTGCTTTGATGCAGAGCGCCGGGCTGGATGCGCCGTAGACGCCCAGGTTGAACTTGTCATTGGTGGTGCCCCAGTCTGTCATGACAACGCCTTCAAAGCCCCACTCCCCGCGCAGTACCGTTGTGATCAGATCGCCGCGGTTTGCGGTATGGATGCCG
>JAFXYD010000049.1 GCA_017541995.1 Oscillospiraceae bacterium | reverse complement strand
CGGGCGATTGTTTGCTCCGCAAACCGGGCGGCCGATGACCGCCCCTACGGACGGGTGGTTAACGGCAGGCCTCTGCCTCGGGCGGGCGGCCAATGACCGCCCCTACGCCCGGTTTGCTGAGTAAAACCGATAACCAGAATCCCAATTTGTCCCATATGTCCACGTATTACTCCGTAATATGCTCGTGGTTGTGGATGTGGTCCTGGCAGTAGCAGCGGTAGCCGGCGCACTTGGAGCAGTAGCGGAACTCCAGGCCGGGGTTGCTCAGCTCCGTGCGGCCGCAGACGGTGCAGCGGAATCGGGCCTGGGCGCCGCTGCCCCGGGGGCCGCTCCGTCCCAGCCCGGCGTCGGAATAGGCGGTCTGCTGCTTCATCTGCCGGGTCCAGCTCTTGTGGGTGGGATGATAGCGCAGGAAGTCCGGGAGGATGTTGGCGGCCTGCTTGCCGAAGAACAGCAGATAATTCGCCACCGCCACCAGGGGAATCAGAAGCAGCAGATACATGCTCAGCCCCGCGGCGCTCCCCAGCTTCAGCACGGAGATCAGGCCCCGGATCATCTCATAGAGGGTGAAGCCCAGGTCGATCCAGGCCAGCCACTTCATCTTCACCGGCAGGATAAACCAGATCCGCACCTGCTCCTCGGGGATCACCGTGGCTGCCGCCAGCAGCAGGCTGAAGTTCACGTAGCCGATGAAGCCCACCCCCAGCACGGAGCTAATCATGAGCCCCAGCAGACTGTCCTCCGCCAGGGCCACCAGGGCCACCGCCACGGCCGCCAGATCCGTCAGCAGCACGCCGCTGAGGTAGTAGGCGTTGAAGCGCAGGGTGCCCCAATACTGCTCCAGGATGCTGCCGCACCAATAGAAGAACAGCATGCTGAGGATGCCCAGAATGGGCGTGGACTCGCAGAGATAGACCAGCGGATAGGTAAAAAGCCGCCAGACCTGACCGGAGAGCACCTGGGCGGGACTGAGCCGCAGCAGCTCGTAGAAAAAGGGCTCGGAGGGGTTCAGCATGGTGAGCAGCCAGACCACCAGATTGCCGACGCCGATGTAGAGCATCAGATTGCGGACGCCCTTGCTTCGGTTCCGGTAGAAAAACCGGTTTACTTTACTTTTCAGCTTTGCCATAGTATCACTTCCATCCAGAATGATATCAGTATAACCCATCCGCCGCTTTTTTGCAAGAAATAAACTGTGAATAATCCGGAATTGCAACGAAATAAGAAAAACTTATGTGGCAGGAAAGAATATCATGAAGATTTTTTTCAGAAAGCGGTTGATTATTTGCGCTTTGTCATGTATACTAATAAACGGCACAAGAGGCGGCCCGTCTCTTATGTATATTTCACAAAACAACAAGTATTTGCAACCAGGAGGTACTACTATGAAATACGGCCGCACCTATAATTTCTCCGCCGGCCCCGCCACCATGCCCGAGCCTGTTCTGGAAGAGATCCGCGACGAAATGATGAACTACCGCGGCAGCGGCATGTGCGTCATGGAGATGTCCCACCGTTCCAAGGTCTTCCAGCAGATCATCGACGAGGCCGAGGCGGATCTGCGGGAGCTGATGAACATTCCCGACAACTACAAGGTTCTGTTCATCCAGGGCGGCGCAACGCTGCAGTTCGCCATGATTCCCATGAATCTGATGAAGAACGGCAAGGCTGTCTACATTGAGACCGGCGCCTGGTCCAAGAAGGCCATTGCCGAGGCCAAGAAGTACGGCGAGGTCATTGTTGCCGCTTCCTCCAAGGATAAGAACTATTCCTACATCCCCGACTGCTCCGACCTGGACATCCCCGAGGACACCGACTACGTCTACATCTGCGAGAATGAGACCATCCACGGCGTCACCTGGCCCAAGCTGCCCAACACCAAGGGTCACGTCCTGGTCTCCGACCAGAGCTCCATGTTCCTGTCCAAGCCCTGCAACGTGTCCGACTACGGCATGATCTACGGCGGCGTGCAGAAGAACATCGGCCCCGCCGGTCTGGCCATCGTCATCATCCGGGAGGATCTGATCCGGGATGATCTGGATCCCAAGACCCCCGTCTACATGAGCTACAAGACCCACGCCGACGCTGGCTCCCTGTACAACACCCCCAACTGCTGGGCCATTTACGTCTGCGGCAAGGTCTTCAAGTACCTGAAGTCCATCGGCGGCCTGGCCGAGATGGAGAAGATCAACATCGACAAGGCCAAGGTCTTCTATGACTTCCTGGATCAGTCCCGGATGTTCGTGGGCACCGTCCGCAAGGAGGATCGCTCCCTGATGAACATCCCCTTCGTCACCGAGTCCAAGGAGCTGGACGCCGAGGTCATCGCCTACACCAAGTCCAACGGCTTTGAGAATCTCAAGGGCCACAAGTCCGTGGGCGGCCTGCGGGCTTCCATCTACAACGCCATGCCCAAGGAGGGCGTCGAGGCTCTGGTGGAGTGCCTGAAGGACTTCGAGGCCAACCACAACAAGTAATCCATCAAATCGCGCAGGGGCGGCGCTTCCCCGCCCCGCAAGGAGGAAATCATTATGCGTATTCTTGTTACCGACGGAATGGATAAATCCGCAATGGCCGCTCTGCGGGAGCAGGGCCACGAGGTGGTGGAGCAGTTCTATGAGCCCGATCAGTTGGGCGCTGCCCTCCGGGACTTCGACGCCGTTGTCGTCCGCTCCAAGACCAAGGTCCGTGCCAACCACATCGACGAAGCCAAGGGCGGCAAGCTGAAGCTCATCATCCGCGGCGGCGTGGGCGTGGACAACATCGACGTCAAGTACGCCGAGGCCAACGGCATCGCCGTGAAGAACACCCCGAGAGCCTCCTCTCAGTCCGTGGCTGAGCTGGCTCTGGGCCACATGTTCGCCTGCGCCCGCTTCATCTCCGTGGCCGGTCATACCATGCGCGAGGGCAAGTGGGAGAAGAAGGCCTACGGCAAGGGCTACGAGCTGCAGGGCAAGACCCTGGGCATCGTGGGCTTCGGCCGCATCGGCCAGCATCTGGGCGTCATGGCCAAGGCCATCGGCATGAAGGTCATTGCCTTCGACATCTACCACATCCCCGGCATCGAGGAGCAGCTGGGCATCCCCTACGTGGAGATGGACGAGCTGCTGGCCCAGGCTGACTTCATCTCCGTCCACGCCCCCGCGGTCAACGGCGGCGCGCTGATCAACGCCGAGACCATCGCCAAGATGAAGGACGGCGTCACCATCATCAACACCTCCCGGGGCACCAACGTGGACGAGGCCGCTCTGCTGGAGGCCCTGAACTCCGGTAAGGTCCGGGCTGCCGGTCTGGACGTCTGGGCGGAGGAGCCCTCCAAGAACGAGGCGCTGTACAACCATCCCAACGTCTCCTGCACCCCCCACATCGGCGCCGCCACCGGCGAGGCTCAGAAGCGCATCGGCGCGGAGATCGTCTCCATCATCGAAAATTTCTGAATCATTCGTGATCCCTTTGCGAAAGCAAAAAGCATATAATTTTATGGAGGTCAAAAAACTATGAACGCTTATGTCCAGAGAGTCATCGAAGAAGTCAAGGCCAAGCACGCTTCCGAGCCCGAGTTCTGCCAGACCATCGAGGAAGTCCTGTCCTCCCTGTCCCCCGTGATGGACAAGCACCCCGAGTATGAGAAGGTCGACCTGCTGGGCCGTATCGTGGAGCCTGAGCGTATGTTCACCTTCCGCGTTGTCTGGATGGACGACAACGGCAACTACCATACCAACACCGGTTACCGCTGCCAGTTCAACGGCGCCATCGGCCCCTACAAGGGCGGTCTGCGCTTCCAGAAGAACGTTTACCCCGGCATCATCAAGTTCCTGGGCTTCGAGCAGATCTTCAAGAACGCGCTCACCGGTCTGCCCATCGGCGGCGGCAAGGGCGGCTCCGACTTCGACCCCACCGGCAAGTCTGACGCCGAGATCATGCGTTTCTGCCAGAGCTTCATGACTGCTCTGTACCGCTATATCGGGCCCGACATCGACGTTCCCGCCGGCGACATGGGCGTGGGCGGCCGCGAGATCGGCTACCTCTTCGGCCAGTACCGCCGCCTGAAGGGCGCCTGGGAGAACGGCGTTCTCACCGGCAAGGGCCAGAGCTACGGCGGCTCCGTCATCCGTCCCGAGGCCACCGGCTACGGCGCTGTCTACTACCTGAACGAGGTTCTCAAGCACGAGCATGACGACATCAAGGGCAAGACCATCGCCTGCTCCGGCTTCGGCAACGTCACCTGGGGCATCTGCAAGAAGGCCATGCAGCTGGGCGCCAAGGTCGTGACCCTGTCCGGCCCCGACGGCTACATCTACGATCCCGACGGCGT
>JAFXYD010000048.1 GCA_017541995.1 Oscillospiraceae bacterium | reverse complement strand
TCGGTGACCTTGACCCAGGTCATATCGCCGATGTTCAGCACGTCCTCCACCTTCTCGGTGCGCTTGAACTCCAGGTCGCGGATGTGGACCATGCCGTCCTTGCCGGGGGCCAGCTCCACAAAGGCGCCGATGGGGATGATGCGGACCACCTTGCCATAGTACAGCTTGCCCACCTCGGGGACGAAGCAGATGTCCTCGATCATGCGCCGGGCGGCGTCGCAGGAGGCGGCGTCGGGAGAGGCGATGTGGATGGTGCCGTCGTCCTCCACGTTGACCTCGGCGCCGGACTCGGCCACGATCTTCTGGATGGTGGAGCCGCCCTTGCCGATGACCTCGCGGATCTTGTCCACGTCGATCTTGATGGTAATCATCTTGGGAGCGTACTCGCTGACCTCGGGCCGGGGGGCGGGGATGCAGGGCAGCATGACCTCGTTAATGATCTCCAGCCGGGCCTTGCGGCAGCGCTCCAAAGCGTCGGCGATGATCTCCATGGTGAGGCCGTCGTTCTTCAGATCCATCTGGATGGCGGTGACGCCCTCGGTGGTACCGGCCACCTTGAAGTCCATCTCGCCGTGGAAGTCCTCCACGCCCTGGATGTCGGTGAAGGTTCTCCACTCGCCGGTCTCCTTGTCGGAGATCAGACCGCAGGAGATGCCGGCCACGGGCCGCTTGATGGGCACGCCGGCGTCCATCAGCGCCAGGGTGGAGCCGCAGATGGAGCCCTGGGAGGTGGAGCCGTTGGAGCTCACCACCTCAGAGACCACGCGGATGCAGTAGGGGAACTCCTCCACGCTGGGCAGCACGGGCACCAGGGCCTTCTCGGCCAGGGCGCCGTGGCCGATCTCCCGGCGGGAGGTGGAGCGGGCGGCTCTGGCCTCGCCGGTGGAGAAGGCGGGGAAGTTGTAGTGGTGGATATAGCGCTTCTCGGTCTCGGGGAAGATGGTGTCCAGCTTCTGGTTGGCCGCCAGGGTGTTCAGGGTGCAGATGGAGAGCACCTGGGTCTGGCCGCGGGTGAAGAGGCCGGAGCCGTGAACTCTGGGCAGCACGGCCACCTGGGCGTCCAGGGGACGGATCTCGTCCATGCCGCGGCCGTCCACGCGCTTGCCCGCCAGCAGCCACTTCTTGACCACCTTTTTCTGCATCTTGTAGAGGCAGACCTCGATCTGCTCCTCGAAGTCCTCATACTTCTCGGCGAACTTCTCCGCGAAGTCCAGCCGGGCGGCGGTGAGGCGCTCCTCCCGGACGTTCTTGTCGTCGGTGTCCAGGGCGAACTCGATCTGGCCCAGGCCGTACTCGCACAGCTCGTCCAGCAGCTCGTGGTTGACGGCGGCCTTTTCAAAGGTGAACTTGGGCTTGCCGATGGCGGCCACGATGGTGTTGATGAAGGCCACGATCTGCTTGTTGGTCTCGTGGGCCAGCTCAATGCCCTTGAGCAGGATGTCCTCCTTGACCTCCTTGGCCTCGGTCTCGATCATGACCACCTTCTCCGCGGTGGAGGCGATGGTGACGAACATATCGGCGGCGGCCCGCTGCTCGCAGGAGGGGTTGATGATATACTCGCCGTTCAGATAGGCCACCTCGGTGGTGGCCATGGGGCCGTTCCAGGGCACGGTGGAGCAGGCGGTGGCGATGAAGGCGCCCAGGGAGGCCACCACCTCCACGGGGTTCTCGTGGTCCACGGCCAGGGCGGTGCAGGTGATGACCACGTCGTTGCGCAGCTCGTCGTCAAAGAAGGGGCGCATGGGGCGGTCGATGAGCCGCATGGTCAGAATGGCCTTCTCGGAGGGGCGGCCCTCCCGGCGGTTGAAGGAGCCGGGGATGCGGCCCACGCTGTACAGACGCTCCTCAAACTCGATGGTCAGGGGGAAGTAGTCCATACCGGCCTTGGGGATGGGGTTGCAGGTGATGGCGGTGAGCACCACGGTGTCGCCGTAGCGGACGATGCACTCGGCGTCGGCCAGCTCGGCCACCATGCCGGTCTCAACGGTCAGGGTGCGGCCGCCGATCTCGGTCTCGAATACGTGATGGTTGGGGTATTGCTTTCTGGTAATCATGGATTGAAACCTCCTTCGTTTCATGTCGGGCACAGGAGGTTTCGCACTTGAAGCTGACGTTAAGGCAACAGGCAACAGGCAACAGGCAACAGGCAATAGGAGACGGGGGTTGCGGATTGTCTGCCTGGGACTGCTTTGACGGCACCTTCAAACGCGAAAATGACTCCTGTGCGGTGGAGCTTTGAAAAACGGGGCTTCCCGTCAGGGAGGCCCCGTTTCATCAAAACATTACTTACGGATGCCCAGCTTGGCGATGATCGCGCGGTAGCGGTTGATGTCCTTCTTGGCCAGATAGTCCAGCAGGGAGCGGCGCTTGCCGACCATCTTCAGCAGACCGCGGCGGCTGTGATTGTCGTGGGTGTGGGTCCGCAGGTGCTCGGTGAGCTCCTGGATGCGGGCGGTGAGAATGGCGATCTGGACCTCGGGAGAACCGGTGTCGCCCTCGTGGGTCGCGTTGTCCAGGATGACCTGGGTCTTCTTTTCCTTCTGAATCATGGTTTTACCACCTTTCTGTTGTTTCTGCCCCTGGGCTAAGTAGACGGTCGGTGGGAACAATTCCGCCGCGGCGGCGCGCCGGTGCCGGATTGTTGTCGTGATCCGTCAACTGAGGGCCGGGGCTATGGCCTGGGGCCAAATCATCGCATGGCATTTTGCCAGCCGCTATAGTTTAGCACAAGTTATGTCAATTGTAAAGAGAAATTTTGAGATTGGGGGAAATTATTTTGCCCCCGCAATTGATATTTTCCGTTTCTTCTGGTAAAATACCCTCCGGACAAACAGAATGACGCAAAGGAGACATTCCCATGAAAAGCATGACCTATACCGTGACCAATCCCACCGGCATTCACGCCCGGCCCGCGGCCTTCCTGGCCCAGACCTGTGTGGATCTCAGCTCCCAGATAACGATCCGCTGCGGCGAAAAGACCGCCGACGGCAAAAATGTGCTTCAGATCCTGGGGCTTCACGCCCGCCAGGGCTCCGTCCTGGAGATCAGCGCCACCGGCGGCGACGAGCAGGGCTCCCTGGACAAGATCCTGGAGGTCCTTCAGCGGCGGCTGAAGCACTACAAGGACGCCAATATTCTGAAAATCGCCTTCTTCGGCACCAAGGACTATGACCGCCTTTTCTTCGGGGAGCTGGCCCGGGACAAGGGCGAGGGCGCCTATAACTGCGACATCGAGTTCTTCACCACCCGCCTCACTCCCGAAACCGCTTACCTGGCCAAGGGCTATGACGGGGTCTGCATCTTCGTCAACGACGAGTGCCCCAGAGCCGCCGTGGAAAAGCTGCGGGAATGCGGGGTGCATCTGATCCTGCTTCGCTGCGCGGGCTTCAACAACGTGGATCTCCAGGCCGCCAGGGACTGCGGCATCACCGTCTGCCGGGTTCCGGCCTACTCCCCCTACGCCGTGGCGGAGCACGCCATGTCCATTCTGATGACCGCCAACCGCCGCCTCCACAAGGCCTATAACAAGGTCCGGGAGAACAACTTCGCCCTCAGCGGCCTTATGGGCACGGACCTGCACAACAAGGTGGCGGGCATCATCGGCACCGGCAAGATCGGCCAGTGCATGGCGAATATCTGCAGGGGCTACGGCATGACCGTCCTGGGCTGGGACGCCTATCCCAACAAGGCCCTGGAGGACGCCGGCCTGCTGAGCTACGTCTCCAAGGAGGAGCTCTTCCGCCGGGCGGATCTGATCTCCCTCCACGCGCCCCTGATTATGGGCGAGGGCGGCACCTATCATCTGATTGACGCCGAGGCCATTGCCCTGATGAAGGAGAACGTCATGCTGGTGAACACCGCCCGGGGCGGCCTGGTGGACACCGAGGCCCTGATCGCGGGCCTCAAGCGGGGCAAGTTCCACGCCGTGGCCCTGGACGTCTACGAGGGGGAGGACGCCAACGTCTACACCGACCACTCCGACGACTATATGGACAACGATGTCACCGCCCGGCTGCAGATGTTCCCCAACGTGGTGCTGACCTCCCACCAGGCCTTCTTCACCCGGGAGGCCCTGCAGGCCATTGCCGCCGTCACCCTGGAGAACGCCCGGAACTACAACGAGGGCAAGCCCCTGGGCGCCGCCGAGTGCAAGGCGTAACGCGCAAAGACCCCCCGGACGCGAGTCCGGGGGGTCTTTGCGCGCGTCAGAGAATTCGGATTTGTCGAAACGCTCCCGTAGCGGCGCACACCGGTGCGCCACCGGAACCCGGTCGCATGGCGCACTGGTGTGCGCCGCTACCGGACGTTTGCGAGAATTCGCCAAATCCCAATCTGCCGCCTTGCTCAGAACACGAGATTCATGGCGATGGGCGCCAGCACGGCGGTGAGGATTCCTGCCACGGCCACGGAGAGGCTGCTGACGGCGCCCTCCAGCTCCCCGATCTCGAAGGCCTTGGCGGTGCCGATGGCGTGGGAGGCGGTGCCGATGCCCACGCCCCGGGCCACGGGATCCGTGATCCGGAAGAGCTTGCAGACGAAAACGGCGCAGAGATTGCCGGTGATGCCCGTCAGAATAATCACCGCGCTGGCCAGGGGCACCATGCCGCCCAGGGTCTGGGTCACGTCGATGCCGATGGCGGTGGTGACGGACTTGGCGATCAGGGTGGCGGCCTGCTCCCGGCTCATGCCCAAGAGCCAGCCCATCAGCAGGATGCTGCCCAGGCTGGTGAGCACCCCCGCCAGAATTCCCGCCAGCACTGCGGCGAAGCGGCCCTTCAGCTTGGAAAGGTTCTCATAGAGGGGCACCGCCAGGCAGACCGTGGCGGGCAGCAGCAGATACTGCAGGGGGGCCGCGCTGGCCTTGTAGTCCTCGTAGGGGATTTTCAGCAGGGAGAGCAGCAGGATCACGAAGAGGATCCCCAGCAGCAGGGGGTTGCACCAGGCCTGTTTGGTCTTGCGGTGGAGGAGGGTGCCCAGGCCGTAGCCGATCACCGTCAGCAGCACGCCCCAGGCGGTGCTGCTCTGCAGAAGCTCAGTCATGGGACTTCCCTCCCTTCTTCCCCAGGCCCTGGACCCACTGGGTCGCCAGACCGGAGACGGCCATCACCAGGATCGTCACGGGCACCGCCGCCAGCAGACAGGGCAGCAGAAAGGCCCGCAGCTCCGCCCAGAGGGCCATGATCCCCACGGCGGGCACCAGAAAGAGAATGGGCAGGATGTTCACCAGGAAGGAGGAGGCCTGCTTCACCTGCTCCACCTTGAGAATTTTCAGCCCCAGGGCCGCCAGCATCAGCAGCAGCCCGTAAACGCTGGCCGGGATCGGCAGGGGCAGCAGGGCCGCCAGCCCCTCCGCCAGAAAGCAGACCGCCAGAATCCGACCGAATTGAAAGACCAACGCCATGGTTCGGAAACCTCCTTGCAGAGTAGTATGCAGGGATCAGGGATCAGGGATCAAGGATCAGGGATCAAGGATCAAGGATCAGGGATCAGGGACAGGGGACGGGTTCCCGTCCCGCCGTAC
>JAFXYD010000009.1 GCA_017541995.1 Oscillospiraceae bacterium | reverse complement strand
GCCGCCGGGCTGGAGGCCGCCGCCGTCCACGTGGGCCGCAGCTTCTTCCAGACCGTGGGCGGCCGGGTGGTGCTGGCCCTGCTGGCCGCTGCCGCCGTAGGCGGCGGCGTGCTGGGCTACGGCTGGGCCCGGGATCAGTTCAACATGGGCAACGTCCAGCCCACCACGGAGCCCATCCAGATTCTACACAGCACGGAGCTTCCCAGCGACAGCGACGAGGATCTGATCCTCGACAGCACCGAGGCCCCGGAGACCGTAAACCCGGACAGCGCCGAGGATCTGACGGAGCCCGGCACGGAGCCCACGGAGCCCTCCACAGAGCCAACGGAGCCCGGCACTGTACCCCCGGAGCCTGATACCTCCGAAGCTCCGACACCGAAGGATACCGAGCCTCAGCCCGCTGTGCCGAACCAGCCGCAGCCTCAGCCCACGGAGCCGGAGCCCACGGAGCCGGAGCCCACGGAGCCCTCCATCGCGCCCACGGAACCAGCAACGCCGAAGGAAGCAGCCCGAATCGCCTACTTTGACACGGATGAACGGATCGAGAATGGATCATGGTGTTACTATCATGTGAACTTAGTCGGCAGCGCGGTTCCAGCGCTCTATACCGATCACCCTGAGCTGCTGAGCATCGAGTACATGGGCACCTACACCGGGGGCAATCTGCAGAGCGGGGAAACCGGGCATTTCTGGATGATCACCGCCCTTGACGTAGGCACCGCAAGCCTTTACTGTACCATCAACGGAGAGACCCAGACTGTGGGAACGGTCACTGTACCGCTTCCGGCCGTGGACTGGAATCCGAATATGCCGCCTGTGAGCGATGTAATCATTGATTTTGAGGAGGAGACTGAGCCGTGAAAAGGATCATAGCAATGCTGTTGGCGATTTTGCTGTTGCTCGGAATGGTCCCCGCCGCGTCTGCTGCAGACGCCGTTAACGAGACAGAATATACGTATGAAAACAGCTTTGTTTATACGATAGATTCTTCTTGGGGAATCACCATCGTCGATTACCTGGATGAGATTCCAGCGGAGCTGACGATCCCCGCCGAAATCAACGGCGTCCGGGTCAAAACCATTCGTAACAGGGCCTTTCAGAACTGTACGCAGCTGAAAAAGGTACATCTGCCCGAGGGCCTGCTGGAAATCGGCGAGTGGGCCTTCGCCAACACCGGCCTGACCGG
This sequence comes from Oscillospiraceae bacterium, assembly GCA_017541995.1. Lineage (GTDB taxonomy): Bacteria > Bacillota > Clostridia > Oscillospirales > Oscillospiraceae > JAFRPC01. The sequence continues at coordinate 26,285 of JAFXYD010000009.1, read as the reverse complement.
CATCGTGGAAATTCCCTCTACCGTTTACACCCTGCGTGATTCCGCGTTTGAGAGAAACGCAATCCTGGGCTATCGGTATTTTGGCAAGCCGCTGTCCATCGGCAGAGAAACGGAGCTGCGTGTCGTCATTATGACGCAGGCGTGGTTTGATGAGATCGGCTATTCCATGGGGCGAGCCGGCTATGACCGCATCTTCCTGACCGAGGACGAGGCCGTCCCGGATTTCATGGAAGGCCATGTCAGCGTGGTGGACGGGATATCCTATCTGGTTGCCGGGCAATATGCCTATCTGCTGCGGGGCGTGGACCGGGAAACGGTATTGCTGCCCGATCAGGTGGAGGGAAAGCCCGTTCGCTGGATCATGGACCACGCCTTCTCGGAATGCCGGAATCTGAAAAACCTGACGCTTCCCGCCCAACTGGAACGGATTCGGCGCTCTGCCTTTGAATTGACCGGTCTTCAGGCGCTGACCCTTCCGGCCTCCTGCAAGCGCCTGGATACCCACTGCTTCTACTGCACAAAGGATCTGAAAACTGTCGATCTGTCCCATGTAGAGTATATGGGAGATACGGTGTTCTGGGACAGCGGGCTCCAGTCCGTTCAAATGAGCAGCCATATGGATCATCTTGGGAGCATGGCCTTTTCCGGCACGGAGCTCCGAACCGGCGTCATCCCGGAGGGGGTGACGGAGGTGGACAGCACCTTTGCCAACTGCCTGAACCTCAGCTCCGTCAGTCTACCGGAGGGACTCATAAAGGTGAACGGGGTCGTTTATGGCTGCCCGCTGATGACGGAGCTGCGGCTGCCTGCTTCCGTCACGGAGATCAACCGGCTCGCGCAGGAAAACGGCCTGACGAGGATTGAGGTTCCCGGCGCGGTCCGCACCCTGCATGAGTACGCCTTCTACGGTCCTCAGCTGCAAAGCATTATACTGAACGAGGGTTTGGAAACCATCGAGGCCGCTGCCTTCACCGGCTGCAGCTCGCTGACCGAGCTGCGGCTGCCCGCCTCCGTGCAGCTGGTGCAGGATGTGCCGGACATCGACAATCTGTACGTCTATTTCCATCCCCAGACCAGATTTGAGCTCAGCACGGAGGAAAAGCCCAGTATCCACTATATCAACGTGGAGACCGGCGAAGAGGTAGTCGTCAATAAGCGCGTCAGCGAGAACGGCATGAGCTTCATGCTTCGGGTGGACCACGCGGAGCTGCTCTCGGTCAGCAGTCAGGCCGACGTGCTGGAAATCCCTGCCGAGGTCCAGGGCTATCCCGTCACGGTGATTGAAAAGGATGCCATCAAGAACCTGCCCTGCAGCCGCCTGCTGCTGCCCGATACCGTGACCCTGATCCGCCCGCTGGCCATCATCGGCTGCAGAAATCTTTATTGCGTGGCCCTGCCGGAGTCCTTGGCTGCCGTTGAGGATGAGACGGGAAAGACCGGCTCTGCGTTCGGCGCCCCGGGCGGGCTGGGCGGCAATTACATTGTCAAGGCCGGGACCTGGGCAGAGGAATACGCCAACAGCGAGTGGCACGGCGTTCCTGGCATGATTCAAAACAACGTCTACGTCTATGAGACCGTGAACCCCTATCTGGCCTATGGCAATCACGTCTTCCGCGTTGAGGACGGAGAAGCGGCGCTGGTCCGCGCCTTCTGGGGGGAGGGAGATCCCCACACGGACAGAGTCCCCGCCTCCGTGTGCGGTTACCCCGTTACAAGGGTCTGCACCGGCGCCTATCGCTTTGCATGCAGTCATTTTGAAGACTGCGCCTATACCCGAATCATTTTCCAGCCGCCGCTTCGATCCATCGAAGACGGTCTGTTTGCCGCGAACAATCGTGCCATGCAAATCTACATCCCCGATACCGTCACTGAAATTGGGGACAACGCCTTCACCGAAAAGGCAGATACCCTCTATGGCAACCCCGGCCTGCTGGCGGAGCGCTACGCCGCCGCCCACGGTGATGAGTTCCAGCTGATCAAGCTCCCCTTTGTGGATGTGCCGGAGGGGAAATGGTACTACGATCCCATCCGCTATTGTTATAAGCTCAAGTATATGTCCGGCGTCTCTGAGGATCATTTCAACCCCAAGGGAACTGTGACCCGGGCTATGCTGGTCCAGGTGCTCTACCAGATCGCGAACGGCAAAATGCACATGTCTTTGCCGGATGATTATGCAGCGCCTTTTGTGGATGTTATGCCTGGAAAGTGGTATTACGAATCCATACGTTGGGCCTCTTATTATCGCTTTGTTGCCGGAACCTCGGAGACGATCTTTTCTCCCACGAAGCCCATCACAAGAGAGCAGGTAGTCGCAGTCCTGTATCAGTTTGCCCGGGGCGCCGGCTTGGATCACGGCGAGCGGGCAGAACTCAACAGCTTTTCCGACAACGGAAGCATCTCCAATTATGCACGCGACGCTGTCAGCTGGGCGGTGGCGGTGAATATGATTTCCGGCTACCCGGATGGGACTCTATGCCCCAAGGGGACGGTGAAGCGCAGCGAGCTGGCTGCCATGATCATGCACTTCGCGGAGCTGCTCCACGGACAGAGCTGAAACGCAGTGAAGCAATTCCGCTCTGGGTCAGGCCTGGGCGATTGCCTATTCAACGATTGCCTAAAACGCCAAATCCCGCTTTTCTTGACACGGGTTGTATAAAATGGAAAAGGAGGGATTCCATGAAAAAGCGCTTGCTTGCGTTGGTGCTGGCCCTGATTTGTGCGCTGGGGCTGCTGCCCGGGGCCTCGTCCACGGAGACGGTGCCCTGTCTGACGGTGGACAGCTCCCTGGTGATCATCGGGGACTCCAACACCGTCTTTCTGAAAAAGAACAATCCCGACATCCAGCCCGCCCGGATCTATGCCCGGGTCAACGCCGGGATCGCGGAGTGCGTGGAGAACTACAGCCGCTGCTATGCCGACGGCTACAGCCAGAGCATGTACGAGCTCATCAGCGGCCTGTCCGGGGACAGCATTCGCACCGTGGTCATCAACATCGGCACCAACAACGCCGGAACCCCCTCCGCCGCCTTCAGGAGCTATTACAGCTGACTGCTGGATCTGCTCCTGGAAAAGAATCCCGCCGCGGTGATCTACCTCTGCAAGATTCTGCCCATCAACCCCAAAAATTACAGCGGCAGTTAATCCAACATCTTCACCACCGCCAACATCAAGCGCATCAACGGCGTCATCGAGGACCTGCAGGCGGAGTACGCCGCCCTGGGCCACGACGGCCGGAGCCGGAGCTGACGGAGCTTCCCTTCGAGGACGTTTCGGAGGGCCGGTATTACTTCGATCCCGTCCGCTGGGCCTATGCGCACAACGTCACAGGCGGCGTCAGCGCATCCGCCTTCGGCCCCCGGAGCCTCTGCACCCGGGCCCAGGTGGTGACCTTCCTCTGCAAGGCGCAGGAGCTGCTCTTCCCCGCCGCGCCGGCGGATTAAAAAATGAACCGTGAAAATACGGCGGACCCCATGGAGATTCCTGGATCTCCATGGGGTCCGCGCTTTCTTTTCCGGAACGGAAGCCGGGGCTTGCTTTCCGGCCCCGCTTGCCTTATCGGAAGATTTTTTCCATGTCGCTGAGATTGGCTCCGCTGCCGGTGGAGCCGATGTTGTTGCACAGGATCACGTCCTGGATCTGGTTGCGCTCCACGAAGTTGGAGATGGAGTTGTCCGGCACCCCCGCCCAGGGGCACCAGTCGGAATAAGTCCGGTAGTCGATCCAGTAGATGTGCTCGTAGTGGTCGATGAGCCAGGGGATGAAGGCGTTGCCGTAGGAGTCCTTCACCACCAGCACGGCGGAGCCGTCAGTGATGGTCTCGTTGTGGGCGTAGCTCCAGGGCCGGTCTCCCGAGACGAAGCCCAGGTAGTAGGAGCCCCGGTTATAGCCGGAGACGTCCTTGACGATGGGCCAGGTATACTTCCCGTAGCCGCCGTTCTCCTCGATGTACATGGTCATGGTGTTGGTGCCCTTGGGGATGTAGGCCGTCAGCACGTCGGGGTTGGCCTTCAGCTCGGCGTTGCCGTTGCTGTAGTTGAGGAAGCTGCCCTGGTAGTCGTTGTAGCTGTAGGTCTCGAATTCCTCCGGCGCGTGGGGGCGTATCCCCTTCTGGGCGCAGAACTCCCGGTAGGCGTACCAGGCCCCCAGGGCCGTCCAGTGGTGGTCGGTGTGGAAGTAGATGTTCTCGTCATTGTGGAGCTTCAGCGCCCCGTAGACGGGGACGGTCTTCACCAGGGGATCCATCTGCCCGTACATCCAGGCGATGGCCTTGTTCTGGTCGCTGAGACCCAGATCGGAGCGGACCTCGTCGGAGAGCATGACCCCGGAGGAGAGGGGGCAGATGAGGGAGTAGACCGTGGCCTTGCCCTCCACGGCCCGGGCCACGTTGTTCACCGCCGCGCAGTAGCGGGCGGAGTTGGTCTCCCCGAACCAGTAGCCGCCGTAGCCGCAGCCCTCGGAGATGTAGACGGTGCCGGACTGATAGGCCTTGGTGTGTACGTCCCCGGGGCCCTCGCTGACGTCCGTGGGGGTGGGCTCCGGCAGGGGCTCCGCGGGCGCCTCGGTGGCGGCGGGCTCCGTGGTCACGGGCTCCGTGGTCACGGGCTCCGTGGTCACGGGCTCGGTGCTGACGGTCTCCGGGGCCGCCGGGTCCGTGCTTGCAGACGTTCCGGCGGAGGCAGGCTGGGTCTGGGTGTCGGGGGCGCTCCCCGCCTGGGTCGTCTGCTCCGCCGTCCCGGCCGCCCGGGTCCCCTCGGGAACCGAATCGCGGCCCTCCTTGATGATGGGAACGATCACAAAGATCATCAGAGCCGCCACTGCCGCCAGGGCCAGCAGGGCCGGCAGCAGGGGGGAAATGCTGTGTTTCTGTTTCATGCTGTTATCCTCTGTTCATTTTTGAAGGCTTGTTTATTCCGGCAGCCGCAGCAGCAGCCGCAGCACGTTTCCCGCGCTGCGCCGCAGCTCGGCCCGGGTGATGCCGCCGTCCTTGCCCAGGCTCTCCAGCAGGCTGGCGTCGGGGCGGTAGCGGCGGGCGGTGTGGCCCATATCCCCGGGCATGAGCACGTCCACCTGGGCCCGGACCCGGTAGGCGTTGTCCCGGATCCGGGGGAATTCCGGGCTTCTGGCCCGCCGCATCCACCAGTCGGTCATAACCACGCCGTCAAAGCCCCAGTCCCCCCGCAGGACGGTGGTGACCAGATCGTAGTTGTAGTGGCTCCAGATCCCGTTGACCTTGTTGTAGCTGGTCATCAGGCACTTGGGCTTTCCCTCCCGGACGCAGATCTCAAAGCTCCGGAGGTAGAGCTCCCGCAGGGCCCGCTGGGAGAGCCGGGAATCGTTGGTGTTGCGCCGGGTCTCCTGGTTGTTGCAGGCAAAGTGCTTGGGACAGGCCGCCCGGCCCTCCCGCTGGATGCCCCGCACCGCCGCGGCGGCCATCTTGCCGCTGAGCAAGGGGTCCTCGGAGTAATACTCGAAGTTCCGCCCGCAGAGGGGATTGCGGTGGAGATTCATGCCCGGGGCCAGCAGCACGTCCACCCCGTGATGGGCCATCTCCCGGCCCACCTGGGCGTAGAGCTCCTCCACCAGCCGGGTATCGAAGCTGCAGGCCAGGGCTGTGCCGCAGGGCAGCAGGGAGGCGCCGCTTTGCAGCCGCAGACCCGCGGGGCCGTCGGCGCAGACGATGGGCCGCAGCCCCTTCTCCCGCAGGGAGGGGATCACGCCGCCGAAGACTCCGGCGTTCCCCGGCGTACCCAGGGAGGAGTTCATCATGCCCTCTCCCCGGCACAGGGCCTCCAGCTCCCGGTCGGAGAGCTGGGAAAGAAAGGCGTCCACGGAGCAGCGGCCCGCCCGGACCGCCTCAAAGCGCAGGCCAAGATCCTTCCCCGCCGGAACCTCCCGGGGCAGCCGCTCCAGGATCCGGCGGCGCAGGGCGCCGGAGCTCCGGCAGAAGGGGGTGCAGCGCTCCAGGGGCCAGCGCCTGCGCAGCCGCAGGCTGCCCGCCGGGACGCCGTTCACCGAAAAGGCGTAGACCCCGGGATCCAGCACGAAGCCCCGGAGCTTCTCATCGTAGGAGGCATAGCACTTGCTCTCGCAGCGAAGGAGCAGACTTTCCGTCTCCCCGGGAGCCAGCTCCCGGGTCTTGGCAAAGGCGCAGAGCACCCGGGCGGGCTTGGGCAGTCCCGCCCTGGGCGGAGCGCACCAGAGCTGAACCACCTCCCGGCCGGGACGGCTGCCGCTGTTGGTGACGGAGACCTTCAGCTCCGCGAAGCCCTCCTCCACCCGGAGCTCCGAGGGCCGGACCCGGAATTCGGTATAGCTCAGGCCGAAACCGAAGGGATAGAGCACCCGCCCCGGCGCCCGGGTGAAGAAATGGCGGTAGCCCACAAAGACGCCCTCGGCGTAGTTGTTGTATTTCTCCCCGCCGAAATTGGCGCTGCTGGGATAGTCGGCGTAGCGGCGGGCGATGGTATCCGCCAGCCTGCCGCAGGGGTTCACCCGGCCCGTCAGAACGTCGGCGGCGGCGTTGCCGCTCTCCATGCCGCACTGCCAGAGCGCCAGGATGGCGGAGACGCGGTCCCCGAAGACCTCCACCCAGCTCATATCCATGAGATTGCCGATATTCAGCAGCACCACCACCCGGGAGAAGGCCGCCGTGACCCGGCGGAGCATGTCGGTCTCCTCGTCGGTGAGGTAGTAGCTCCCCTGCTCCAGCCGGTTCTCCCGGTCCTCCCCCGCAGCCCGGCCCAGGACCACCAGGGCCAGATCCGCGCTGCGGGCGGCGGCGTTGACCTGCTCCGCCGTCAGGGGCATCTCGGGATGGTGCATGGGCCAGTGGCCCCACCAGCCGTGATCCGCCTTGTGGGCCTCGGAGCCGGTCCAGCTCCGGTAGAGGCTCAAAAGGCCCTCGTTGAGCCGGACGCCGTCGTTCCGGAGGCCGTCGATTAAGTTTACATAATACGGAGCCTTCACGTCTCCCCCGCTGCCGTAGCCCACGTAGAACCAGTCCAGCTGGCAGCGGCCGAAGACCGCCACCTCCTCCTGGGGCTTCAGAGGCAAAACGCCGTCGTTCTTCAGCAGAACGGCGCTCTCCGCCCCGGCCTTGCGCAGCAGGGGGATGATCTGTTCATTTTGGTAATACGACTGCGCGGGGCTGTTTTCCGCCTGCATGAGGCCGTTTCCCATGGCCCGGTCCACGACGCCCTGGATCACGCGGCCCGTCAGCTTTTTCCATTTTCCCATTGCCTTCGCCTCTTTTCTCCGGGGGCCCGGGCGGGGGCCCCCGGTACAGATTATTCTCTGGGTATCATAGCACAATTCCGACAATAATACAAGCGCTTCCCCGGGCTGAGGCAAAAAAGCATGCAAAACGGAAGGATCAGATTATGATCGGTATCACGAAATGAATTTATGCAACAAATCCGTCGAAATTAATGAAATATATCGAAAACAGGCTTGCGTTTTCTGAGAAATTATGCAATAATGAAAAAAACCGTTATGATTGGATTGGCACTGTAGGGCTGCCACTGCCGGATCGTCACTGTCTGGCCGTCGCTGCCTGCGCATCACCGGCGGGCTGTCGAGGACTGGCGGTGAACGTCGGGTTGTGTTGGATCGGGGGCCAATCCCGGAACACTTTTGTTGGAACGTCAATGCCTGCCGGACCCGGTTCGGCGGGAGACCCATTCCCAGGGAGGCCCGGGAGAGATGGGGGAAAGGAGGCAGGGGAAGCAGATGTATGAAGTTGACAACCGATATCCAGAGGTCATGCCCCTCTACTCCAAGGTTGGCAAGGGGAAGAGCTATGGAGCCCTCAGCGGGGCAGCGGCCCTGACCAAGGCTCGGCGCGCCGCCCGGATTAACAATCTGAAACGGAGCTTCTGGACCTCCGCCTCCGCGGTGGTGCTGATCCTGGCCCTGCTGGTCACCGGCGGCGCCCGGGAGCCGGAGGCCGCCGACTTCCTGGTTCCCACCCTGGAGATCCTCTCCGCGGAGCAGAGCCGGGAGAACCCGGACGAGCTGCTCTTTACATATCAGGTGGAGTTGAACGACGCCCAAGCCGCGGATGTAACCGTCATTGCCCGGACGGAGGACGGAGAGATCCTGGGAACCGCCGGGCCCTTCCACCACGGCACCAGCGGTTCCTCTATGCAGATGCACATGCAAATCTCCCGGCCCATCGGCCTGGAAAAGCTGAAGCTGGAGCTCACCGCCGACTACGTCCGGGACGGCGTCACAGAGCATTTGAACGCGGAGACGGAGGTGTCTCTGGAGCAGACGCCGCCGGAGCCCACCGTCACGGAGCCCGGCCCGGCGCCGGACAGCTCCACGGAGCCCACGGAGCCTGCGGAAACCCCCACCCTGCGGATCGTAAGCTGCGTCCTCAACGGCTCCAACGTGACCCCCCTGCAATACCGCTACGAGGTAGAGCTGGCGGGGGCGGAGGTCATGGAGGTGCGGGCGGAGATCACCGACCAGGAAGGCGGCCCCCTGGGGTCCGACGGCCCCTGGACCCACACCGAATCCGAAGCCTCTCCGGAGCTGGAGACCCCACTGGAGTGGGAGACCCGGCCCACGGAGCTGACCCTGACCCTCACCGGCAGCTATGAGGAAAACGGAGAGACCAAGACCCTCACCGCCGCCCAGACCCTGGCGGTGCCAGAGGAACCCTTCCTGGCTCCCACCCTGACCATCACCGACGCGGAGCTGCCGGATCCGGAGGGAACCCCCCTCAGCTGGCGCTGCCAGGCTACCTTGAACTCCGCCCAGGAGCTGGAGGTGCGGGCGGAAATCACCGACCCGGACGGAAACCTGCTGGGCGCCGACGGGCCCTTCCTCCACACCGACTCGGAGGAGTCTCCCCAGTGGGAGACCGACCTGGAATGGGAGACCCGGCCCAAGGAGATCCTTCTGACCCTGACGGGCACCTATACGGAGAAGGGGGAGACCAAAACCGTCACCGCATCCCAGACCCTGGTGATGCCGGAGGCCCCCTTCGTCACCCCCACCCTCACCATCACCTCCGCCAGCCTCAACGGCTCCGACGTGAGCCCCCTCAGCTACCGCTACCGGGTGCGGCTGAACTCCGCGGAATCCATGCGGGTCCGGGCTACCGTTACCTCCAATTCCGGGGTGCAGTTGGGCACCGACGGCCCCTACACCCACGGTGAATCCGGCACCTCTCCCACCCGGTCCGCAGCCCTGACCTGGTCCACCCGGCCCACCTCTGTGATCCTGACCCTGACGGGCACCTATACGGAGAAGGGAACCACCAAGACCGTCACCGCCACGCAGACCCTGAAGGTGGACGCGCCGCCCTTCACGGCCCCCACCCTGACCATCGCCAGCGCTGCCCTCAACGGCAACGACGCAGGACAGCTCAATTACACCTACCGGGTGCGGCTGAACTCCGCCGACTCCCTGCAGATCCGGGCCAGCATTACCTCCAACAACGGGACCCAGGTGGGCAGCGGCGGGCCCTACACCCATACCGAATCCGGCACCTCCCCCGCCCGGTCCGCCACCCTGCGCTGGACCACCCGGCCCACCTCCGTGACCCTGACTCTGACGGGAACCTACACGGAGAACGGCACCACCAAGACCGTCACCGCCGCCCAGCGGCTGACGGTGCCGGAGGAGCCCTTCACAGCCCCCAAGCTGAATCTGGTCAGCGCCACCCTGAACGGCTCCAATGTGACGCCCCTAAGCTACAGCTACCGGGTGACTCTGAACTCCGCCGCCTCCATGCAGGTCCGGGCCACCGTCACCTCCAATTCCGGGGCGCAGCTGGGCAGTGACGGGCCCTATACCCACAACAGCTCCGGCGCTTCTCCCACCCGCACCGCGGCCCTGAGCTGGACCACCCGGCCCACCTCCGTGACCCTGACTCTGACGGGCACCTATACGGAGAAGGGAACCACCAAGACCCTCACCGCCACCCAGACCCTGAACGTGCCGGAGGAGCCCTTCACGGCTCCCACCCTGACCATCGCCTCCGCCTCCCTCAACGGCACGGACGTGACGCCTCTGACCTACACCGCCCAGGTGAATCTGAACTCCGCATCCTCCATGCAGATCCGGGCCGCCGTTAGCTCCAACACCGGGGTCTCCCTGGGCACCGACGGACCCTTCACCCAGAGCGCCTCCGGCACCACCGCCTCCCGCCAGGTCAGTCTCGGATGGACCGAACGGCCCACCTCCGTGACCTTGACTCTGACAGGCACCTATACGGAGAATGGGACCACCAAGACCCTCACCGCCACCCGGACCCTCACGGTGCCGGAAGCCCCCTTCCAGGATCCCACTCTGTCCATCGAGACCGCCGAGCTGGTGAGCATTTACGGGCTGCTGCGGTACAACTACACCCTGACGGTGAACGATCCCACCCAGGTGGAGGTTCAGGCGGAATTCACCTATCATGATTCTCTCACCGATGAAACCAAGGTCTTTTACACCGATGCCGCCCAGACCCACGACGCCACCATCACCACCGACATTCGGGAGATTGACGACGCGATGCTGGACCTGGATAGACCCTTCACCCTGACCCTTACCGGGACCTACAAGACGCCCGCGGGAGAGACCAGGACCGTCACCGACAGCAAGGAGCTGGAGGATGTCTTCGTGGAGCCGGAGATCCAAATCACCTCAGCCAAAAAGGACGGCTCCACCCGGAACGTGGTGGTCTATAACGCCGTCCTCCTGCCCAATTCCGCCTACACGATGGACGTGACCGTGTCCGTGGACGACGCCGACAACGGCGACAATTACCTGACAGAGGGTCCCGAAACCTGCTACGGAGAGGAAGTTCGTACAGACCAGCGGCTGGGCGCCCCTGGATCCGACGGTCACAATCTGATCCTGACCATCTCCGGCACCTATGAGCGGGACGGAGCAAGCTATGAGATCCAGGACAGCATGCCGGTGGACGAGATTGTATTCGAGGAACCGAGTCTGATCCTGACCGATCTGGAACGGGGCGCCAACGCAAATGACGTGGTTTACAGCTTCGACGTGACCTATAACTCCGCCCCCTCCATGGAGGTGGTGGCCAGGTTCTACAGCGCAGCCGACGAGCTGATCTACACCGCCGCCGCGGTGAACTGTGAAGGCCAGGAGAGCTTCGGCCCCTTCACGGTGGACACCGGTTCCCTGACCAGCTACGTGGTGCTCACCGGCACCTACGCCTACCTGGGCAATACCCACACCCTGACCGCCTCCGGCACTCTGCCCAGTCCCTTCAGAGCCCCGACCATTCAGGACTTCTACGCGGAGGCGCCTCCCTGTACCGACCCCAGCAATCCGGAGATCTTCTATAAATATTATCTGGATCTGGGGGACGCGGATCAGGTCTCTTTGACCGTGCAGGTTGTGGGCAACGGTACGGTGGTTGCCACCGACGGCCCAGAGGTCCGAACCGCCACGGACTACTACGACGGCGCCTTCCCGGCCACCGTACCCGATGGGCTGGACCGGCTGACGGTGCGGATCACCGGCGTCTACCTGCAGGACGGGGTGGAGAAGACCATCACCGACAGCATGGACGTTTCGCTGGTGATGGAGCCTACGTACTTTGACAGCGGCGGCGAAGCCCTGTTGGAAGGCGGCGGAAGCTCTGCCTATCTGGAGCTCTGGGTCGAGTTCACTCCCGATGTTCACGATCCTCATAGGGAAAACTATGACTTTGAGGTGACGGAGATGATCGCCAATTGGTACGACGACGGCGGCAATCTGTTGTCATCCTCCAAAGTCACCGACAATCCTGCCGCTGACGTCACGGTGGAATATGTGGACTCGTCCTACTCCTTCGAGTACAAGGGCTCCACCTCCAAGCCTGATGCCGCCGTGCAATGCAGCGTGGAGTTCCGGATCCGGGACCGCTCCACCGGCAGAATGTACTTCACCACCACCTACGCCATAGATATCGTATAAACGGAAACTCAAAGAAATACAGAGGAGGAAGAACGATGAAACAAAAGAAACGCGGCGCAAAAGCCTACATCAGCTTCGTCATTGTGGCCATCATTGCCCTGGTGCTGGCCAACCCCAAGTGGCTGCCTCTGTCGGAGTCCCTGCGGGCCTCCCTGGCTGCCACGGAGCGGAGCAACCTGATCCTCAACAATGATCTGAAGACCACTGCGGCCCAGCTCATCACAGTGGTTCTGGCCTGCTGCATTGTCTGGCTGCTCTACCGGGTGCTGTGCTTCATCCTGCGGCTCGTTGGAAAACGGGGCAAGCGGGCCTTCACCATCACCGAGATGTGCTGCGGACTGCTGAAGTATCTGGCCGTCATCGTGGCAGTGATCTGGAGCCTCACCATCCTGGGAGTGGACGCCGGAGCGGTGCTGGCCGGGGTGGGAATCATCGGCCTGATCATCGGCTTCGGAGCCCAGAGCCTCATTGAGGACATCATCACCGGGGCCTTCATCATCTTCGAGGATCAGTACAGCGTGGGGGACATCATCGTTCTGGACGACGTGCGGGGCACCGTCCGCAGCATCGGCGTCCGTACCACCGTCATCGAGGACGACGGGGGCAACCTGAAGGTGGTGAACAACTCCGACATCCGCAACTTCCAGAACCGGTCCCGGAATCCTTCCCTCTGCCTCTGCCTCTGCGGGGTGGCCTACGGCACGGACCTGCGGAAGCTGGAGAAGGTGATGGAGAAGTCCCTGCCCGGCTCCAAGAACAGCCACCCGGATCTCTACCTCAGCGACATCCGTTACATGGGAGTGGATGAGCTGGCGGACAGCGGCGTGGTGCTGAAATTCTCCGTCCAGGCTCCTGAGGACAAGTTCTTCCCGGCCCAGCGGATGCTGGCCCGGGACGTGAAGCTGCTGCTGGATGACAACGACTTCGAGATTCCCTTCCCCCAGGTGGTGGTGCACCGGGGCGACTGAGGACGTTGTTCCACAGTCTTTTTCCACCCGGCTTTCCGTTCCATGGGAGGAACTATGAACCAAAGCGAGAAATCCAGCCCGGTATCCTTCATCGGTCCCTTCCGACGGACGATACCGGGCTGGATTCGTCTTGCTGCAAATTGTCCGCTGACGCGGACCGGAGGGCCACAAGCCGTCCCTGCGGGGGAAACAGCAGGGTTCCGTCTCGCCGGAGCGGTTCTGTCCCAGAAGGTCGGGCCCCACGACGAGTTCCGAGCGCCTCGGAATCCCTGTTTTTGAGGATAAACGTCCCCGTGCCGGGCATACTACCTGAGAAACGATCACAGTTTGGAGGGTAACGATGCAAAAGGTAGAGATCTGCGGGGTAAACACTGCGAAGCTGGAGACCTTGAAGCCGGGGGAAACGGAGGAGCTGCTGCGGCGGAGCCGCCGAGGGGATCGGGCCGCTCGGGAGCGGCTGATTGAGGGGAATCTGCGGCTGGTGCTGTCGGTGATCCAGCGCTTCATGGGCCGGGGGGAGAACCCGGACGATCTATTCCAGGTAGGCTGCGTGGGCCTGCTGAAGGCCATCAACAATTTTGACCCCAATCTGGACGTGAAGTTCTCCACCTACGGCGTGCCTATGATCTGTGGGGAGATTCGGCGTTATCTGCGGGACAACGCGCCCATCCGGGTGAGCCGCTCGGTGCGGGACACGGCCTACCGGGTCCTGCAGTGCAAGGAGCGGCTGCTGGCGGAGAAGGGCCGGGAGGCCACCCAGGAGGAGCTGGCCCGGGAGCTGGGGCTGCCCCTGGCGGCGGTCTGCGAGGCCATGGACGCGGTATCGGCCCCCCTGTCCCTCTACGAGCCGGTGCACAGCGACAGCGGGGATCCCCTGCTGGTGATGGACCAGATCAGCGACCCCCGCAGCAGCGACGAGCGCTGGCTGGAGGAGCTGGCGCTGCGGGACGCCCTCTCGGGCCTGGGGGAACGGGAGAAGCACATCCTCTGCCTGCGCTATTACGACGGCAAGACCCAGGTGGAGGTGGCCCAGGCCATCGGCATCTCCCAGGCCCAGGTCTCCCGGCTGGAGAAGGGGGCCCTCAAGCGGCTGCGGAAGGCCATTGTGTCATAAAAGGCTCCGGCGGGGCGGCGCTTTCCGCGCCGCTCCGCCGGAGCTTTCCCTTTTACAGATAGCCGCCGTTCACCGGCAGATTCTGACCCGTGACAAATTCCGCCCGGGCCAGATACAGAATGGCCTGGGCCACCTCCTCCGGAGCGCCCACCCGGCCCAGGGGGGTGTCCGCCGCCAGGGCGGCCTTGTCCTCGGCGCTGAGATGGGCGTTCATCTCCGTGTCGATCATGCCGGGCGAGACCGCGTTGACCCGGATGCCGGAGGGCCCCAGCTCCCGGGCCAGGGCCTGGGTCAGGGCGATGACGGCCCCCTTGGTGGCGGAATAGGCGGCCTCGCAGCTGGCCCCCGCCTGGCCCCACATGGAGCTGAGGTTGACAATGGCCCCCGCCTGCTTCGCCAGCATGGCGGGCAGCACGGCCCGGACGGTATTGTAGATGCTCTTGACGTTGACGGCAAATAGCCGATCCCACTGCTCCGGCGTGATCTGGGAGATCAGCCCCACGTGGGAGATCCCGGCGTTGTTCACCAGCACGTCCACCGGGGGGATGGCGCGCACCGCCGCCAGCACCGCCTCGGTGTCCGCGGCGTCGCAGCAGAGGGCCCGGGCTCCGGTCTCCGCGGCCAGGGCCTCGGCCGCCTCGCGGCTGCTGAGATACAGAAAGCTCACGGCATAACCCGCCCGGGCAAAGGCCCGGACCGTGGCCGCCCCGATCCCCCGGGAGCCGCCGGTGATCAATACGTGTTCCATGCTTGATTCCTCCGTCGCGTGAAATAAACTGCGTATTTCATTAAAAAAGGGGTGCCCAGCACCCCTTTTCATCATCTTTTTCTGCTCCGGGTCCTGTGCTCATACTGGCGGACGCCGGAGATTTTGCTGTTGGAGTCGGCCATGAACTGCTTGAGCTTTTCCTCGAAGCTCTCGGGCTCGGTTCTCACCGGCTGGAAGCTCTGGGGCCGGGGAATGCCGCGGCGTGCCGGAGCCTCTCCGGCGGGCTTTCTGGCCGGGGCGGGAGCCTGGGCCTGCTTGATGGAAAGGCTCATGCGGCCCCGCTCGTCGGTGTTGAGGATCTTGACCCGGACGGTCTGCCCCTCCGTCAGATGCTGGCGGATGTCGGTCACATAGGTGGAAGCCACCTCGGAAATGTGGACAAGACCCGTCTTGCCCTCGGGAAGGTTGATGAACGCGCCAAAGGCGGCGATGGATTTGACGGTGCCCTCCAATACGGTGCCCGGTGTGAATTCCATGTATGCAGCGATCCTTTCCCTGTTTCGGCCCTTACTGCGCGTCGGCGTCGTAGAAGACGATCTCCCCGGCCTCCACCATACCCAGGCGGGTGCGGGCGATCTTCCGAATGCTCTGCTCGGAGCCCAGATCCTCCAGCTCCTGCGCGGCCAGGGCATTCTCCTGCTCCGCGTAGAGAACCTGCTGCTCCAGCTCCGCCACCTCAGCCTGGGCTGCGGTTACCCGATCCTGGAGATTCACCAGCGTCACAACCGCGTATACAATCACGATCAGCAGCAGCAGCTTCACCCAGAACGACGTTTTTTTCAGCCGCATGGCGTACCTCCTCTCCGGCGCAGAGCGCCAAACTCCCATTCAAGGACTCTTTCATTCATTGTAGCAGATTTTTCGGCAAATGCAACAATTATTTTCCCAATTTCTCCAAAATCTTTCCGTTTTTTTCTCTCCTTCCCACAAGATGCGGGATTTTTCCGGCGAAGCGACGCAAAATAGGGGAAATCAGCCCCAGCCACAGTCCGCCGGACAGGCCCATGGCCGCCGCGGCGAAGAGCCGCAGCCTGCCCCGGCCCACCCAGAGGGCGAAGCCCAGCAGGCTCAGAAGCAGCAGCACGCACCAAAGGCCGTCGGCCAGGGCCGCGGACAGACGGCCCCGCCGCAGGGGGCGCAGCAGCTCGAAGCTCCAGGCCAGCCCCAGGCCCAGGACCAGGGCCAGCTCCAGCTCCCGGAGCTGGAGGGCAACCGGCAGCTCCATCAGCCGAAAAGCCGCCTGAACAGGCTTCGCCGGTCTCCGCCCTGCTCATAGCTCAGCGCGTCCACCCTGCCCCGGAGCTCCACGCAGCCCTCGTCCGGCGCCAGGCGGCGCAGACTGAGGCCCTCCCCCCGGACCAGCAGCAGCCGATCCCCGGTGCGCAGCACCACGGCGCTGTCCTCAAAGCGCAGCACCTCCCGGACCCCCGTGACCCGCAGCAGCCGCCTGCCCTCCAGGCTCAGCCGCTCCTCCGGGATCCGATCTCTGCCTTCATTTTGCTTCTCCCCTGCCATTGGCCCGCCTCCTTGCTGATGACACTCTAATCTATGCGCGAGGGCACACAATTATGAAAATTAGGATTGAAATTCTTTCTGGGATGGTATATAATTTAAAAAATGAACATACTGGCCGGGTATGCCCGGCTGTGGAAGGGTGGATTTGTATGGGTCAGGTCATTGCCGTTTGCTCTGGCAAGGGCGGCACCGGGAAAACCACGGTCTGCGCCGCCGTGGCCGCCTGTCTTGCCGCGGAGGGCAAGCGGGTGCTGTGCATCGACGCGGACATGGGGCTGCGGAATCTGGACATCTCCCTGGGAATGGCGGAGACCGCGCCGATCTCCTTTGCCGACGTGCTCACCGGCCGATACAGCCTCAGCGAGGCCACGCCCCACCCGGAGATTCCCGGCCTGTTTTTGCTGACGGCCCCCGTGGCCGAGCGGCCCGAAACCATCCGCTTCCAGGATTTTGAAGCCCTGCTGGAGACGGTGCGGCAGCATTTCGACTACTGCCTCATCGACTCCCCCGCGGGCATCGGCGACGGCTTCCACTTTGCCGCCCTCTACGCCGACCGGGTCCTCATCGTCGCGACCCCGGACCCCGCCTCTCTGCGGGACGCCGCCGGGACGGCGGATCAGCTCCATCTGATGGGCAAGCAGGATCTGCGGCTGGTGGTCAACCGGATCACCCCCGCCATTTTCCGCTCCCTGGACTGGACCGTGGACGACATCATGGACGAGGTGGGGCTGCCGCTGCTGGGCATCATCCCCGAGGACGACCGGGTGGTGCTGGCCGCCGCGGCGGATCTGCCTCTGATCCTCTACACCGACCGGGGCGCCGCCCTGGGCTGCCTGCACATCGCCCGCCGCCTGGACGGGCGCAAGGTCCCCCTGCTCCGCATCTGACGTCCGTTCCGACATCCCCCCCATTGCAAAGGAGGCTCCAGTATGAATATTACCATTATGGCACACGACAAGAAGAAAGAGCTCATGGTTCAGTTCTGCACGGCCTATAAGAGCGTTCTGGCGAAGCATTCCCTCTCCGCCACGGCCACCACCGGACGTCTTGTGGCGGAGGCCACAGGTCTGCCCATCTCCCTCTTCCTGGCCCACAACCAGGGCGGTCACCAGCAGGTGGACGCCCGGATTGCCTACAACGAGATTGACATGGTCCTCATGTTCACGGATCCCAACGCCCAGGATCCCTGGGAAAACCGCTACGCCATGCGGACCCTGCTGCTCTGCGACGCCCACAACATCCCCGTCGCCACCAACCTGGCCACCGCGGAAATGCTGATCCTGGGTCTGCAGCGGGGCGATCTGGATTGGCGCGAGCTGGTGCACAACAAACGATAAGCTATGACGCTGTATACAGAACAAACCGTGGAGTTCCTCTGGAATCTCCGCTTCAACAACTCCCGGGAGTGGTTCCAGGCCCACAAGGCGGAATACGAAGCCCTGATGCTGCGGCCCACCAGGGAACTGGCAAACGCCCTGTATGACCATCTGCGGGAGAAATACCCGAAACACGACTGGAATCTCCACATCTCCCGGATCTACCGGGACGCCCGGCGGCTCTACGGCCGGGGCCCCATGCAGGATCACCTCTGGTTCACTCTCTGGGCGGACCGGGAGGAGTCCGGCGCCCCCGCCTTCTGGTTCAGCTTCTACCCGGAGGGCTGGGACTGCGGCATGGGCTGCTGGTCCGAGCACAACGTGGTGATGGACCGCTTCCGGGCCGCCGTGCAGCTGGATCCCGCCCCCGCGGAGCGCCTGGCCCGCCGCCTGCAAAGGCAGGACACCTTCACCTTGGGGGGCCAGCGCTACAAGAAGCGCAAAATCGAGACCACGCCCCTGCTGCAGCCCTGGGCGGACAGCAAATACTTCACCCTGGAATGCCGCCGGGACCACGGAGATCTGGACTTCACGGAGGCCCTGTTCCCCTTCGTCCGGGACGGCATCGACTGGCTGATGCCCTTCTACGAGTACTTCCTGACCCTGCCCGAATTGGAGGAGTCCGCGCCTTAAATCGGCAGCGCCGGCAATCTGCCGGCCGGTTTCCGAAAACCCAGTCGGTAGCGCCGGCAATCTGCCGGCCCCTCCCCTCGGCACACCACAATCCGATCCTCCGCCGCTCCGACTGTCTTTTACGCCATATGGAACAACGATATCAAAAGAAGCCCAACCGTCTGATCGGCTATGATTATTCCGCACCGGGGTATTATTTCCTCACGATTTGCGCGAGGAATCACGAATGTCTTTTTGGGAGGATCCGGGCAGAGCACAACTTGACGCCGGCCGTTATGGAGCTCAATTCAACGGGACAAATTGTACAGGCGGCAATTGAAGAGATCCCCCGGCGATATCCGGACGTGGAGATCAACAAGTATACCGTCATGCCAAATCATCTGCATTTGATTCTGGTTTTGAGAGACGGTTCTGTAAACAGCCCGTCGATCCATACGATCATGCAGCAGTTCAAGCGCGCGGTTTCCATTAAAACCGGAAAAACGGTATGGCAGCCCCGGTTTTACGATCATATCATTCGTTCCGAGCGGGAATATCAGGAAATTTGGAAATACATTGACAACAATCCGGCGAAATGGGCGCTGGACAAGTATTATCATGAGACGTAGTCGGAAAAGGCCGGCAGATTGCCGGCACTACCGATTTGGCTTTCGGAAATCGGCCGGCAGATTGCCGGCGCTGCTGACTGGAGGTTTTGCCATGAAACGCTTTGTCTGCATCGCTCTGATCCTGATTCTTTGCGCCGCGTTTCTGACTGCTTGCTGGCCCAGGGAAAATCCGCCCACGGTCCATGTGGTCCATGATGGAGAACTCTACGAGGTCCCCGACGTCACGACCGGCATCGCGGATCTGGACGAATCCAAGCTGATCGAAGCCACAATCATTCCCTTCAACTTCATGCCCGCAAAAGAAGGCGAGGTCAACGTCAACGCGCAGTCCGTTCAGCTCTATGATCTCGACGAAAACGCGTTCCTTGTCATCATCGACGGCGCGCAATACTATATCGAAAAATAAACCGCTGCCCTGTGTACGGAAGGGGCCGGCAGATTGCCGGCGCTACTGACTGGGGTTTCGCAAAATCGGCCGGCAGATTGCCGGCGCTACCGACTGGGGTTTCGCAAATCGGCCGGCAGATTGCCGGCACTACCGACTGGGGTTTCACAAATCGGCCGGCAGATTGCCGGCACAACATATTGGAGGTTTATTATGCCTGTCATCACCCCCCGGACGCTGTCCGGCTTTATGGAGCTGCTGCCCGCGCCGCAGCAGCAGATGGAGCGCTTTTTGCAGACGCTCCGGGAGACCTACTCCCTCTACGGCTTCACGCCCCTGGACACCCCTCTGGTGGAGTCCGCCGAGATTTTGCTGGCCAAGGGCGGCGGCGAAACCGAAAAGCAGATCTACCGCTTCTCCAAGGGGGACGCGGATCTGGCCCTGCGCTTTGATCTGACGGTGCCCCTGGCCAAATACGTGGCCCTCCACGCCGGGGAGCTGAGCTTCCCCTTCCGCCGCTACCAGATCGGCAAGGTCTACCGGGGCGAGCGGGCCCAGCGGGGCCGCTTCCGGGAGTTCTACCAGGCGGACATCGACATCATCGGCGACGGCAAGCTGGACGTGGCCAACGAGGCGGAGATTCCCGCCGTCATCTACACCACCTTCATCCGCCTGGGCCTGGAGCGCTTCCAGATCCGGGTGAACAACCGCAAGATCCTCAACGGCTTCTACGCCATGCAGGGCCTGTCGGAGCAGTCCGGGGACATCATGCGCAGCGTGGACAAGCTGGACAAGGTCGGCGCCGGGAAGGTCCGGGTCCTGCTGACGGAGGACGTGGGCCTCTCCGAGGCCCAGGCCGACGAGATTCTGCGCTTCATCGGCATCCGGGGCTCCAACGCGGAGGTCCTGGCGGCCCTGGAGGCCTATCAGGGCCGGAACGAGCTCTATGATCTGGGCCTGGCCGAGCTGAACACCGTGGTGAAGTACCTGGCCGCCTTCGGGGTGCCGGAGACCCACTTCGCCGTGGATCTCACCATCGCCCGGGGCCTGGACTACTACACCGGCACCGTCTACGAGACCGTGATGCTGGATCACCCGGAGATCGGCTCCATCTGCTCCGGCGGCCGCTATGACAATCTGGCGGAGTACTACACCGAGCGGCAGCTGCCCGGCGTGGGCATCTCCATCGGCGTCACCCGGCTGTTCTACGTGCTCCAGGAGCAGAAGCTGCTGAACGACAATCTGAACACCGCCCCCGCCGAGGTGCTGATCCTCCCCATGACCCAGGATCTCAGCGCCGCCGCCCAGGCCGCCACCTTCTTCCGGGGCTGCGAGATCCGCACCCAGCTCTACACCGAGCAGAAGAAGTTCAAGGCCAAGATGGGCTACGCCGACAAGCTGGGCATTCCCTTCGTGGCCTTCCTGGGGGAGGACGAGATTGCCCAGGAGAAGATCTCCCTGAAAAACATGCAGACCGGCGAGCAGCAGCTGCTGAGCCTCACCGAGGCGGCCAACGTGATCTTAGAGGATATGCGGGTCCGGGGCAACGGCAAGCTGATCCGCGGCTGATTCAAAGTCTCATTCCAAACACAGGACGGATCCCCCCATGTCCTTTACCACCTTTTTATTCTTTGGTTTTTTCGCTCTGATCCTGCTGGGCTGGTATCTGCTGCCCGGCAGGACTCAGCGCGTCTGGCTGCTGGCTGCCAACTACGTATTCTATATGTGGTCCATGCCGGCGCTCGGGCTGCTGCTTCTGGCCTCCACCGCTCTCTCCTATGGAGCCGCCCGCTGGATGGGCGCCCCGGAGCGGCGCGGTGCCGGGCAGCGGCGGGCCATTCTGACGGCTGCCTGCCTGATCCAGTTTGGGCTGCTTTTCGCCTGCAAGTATCTTCAGATGTGTCTGGACCTGCTGGGCAGCGTGTTCCCCGGCGCGGCGGGGCTCCATGTGGAGCTGCTGCTTCCGGCGGGGATCTCCTTCTTCACCTTTGCCGTCACCGGCTATCTCTTTGACGTCTGGCGGGGCAAAACCCCGGTGGAGCGGAATTTCCTGGACTACGCTGTCTTTGTCTCTTTCTTTCCCTGCATTCTGGCCGGTCCCATCGGCCAGGCCAGGAGCTTTCTGCCTCAGCTCAAAACCCGGCGGTCTTTCTCCGCGGAAGCCCTCAAGGGCGGTCTGCTGCGCTTTGCCTGGGGCATGATGCAGAAGCTGGTGCTGGCGGACAACATCGCCGTGCCGGTGAACGCCGCCTACGGCGGCCAGCTCACCACGCCGCTGACCTGGATTGCCCTGCTGCTGTTGTACAGTCTGCAAATCTATTTCGATTTCGCGGGCTACTCCAACATGGCAATCGGTCTGGCCCAGGCCATGGGCCTGGGGGTGCCGGAGAATTTTGACGCGCCCTACTTCACCACCTCCGTGACGGGCTTCTGGAAAAAGTGGCACATGTCTCTGACCGGCTGGTTCCGGGAATACCTCTATTTCCCCCTGGGCGGAAGCCGCAAGGGCAGCCTCCGGACCTGTGTGAATATCCTCATCGTCTTTGCCGTCTCCGGCCTTTGGCACGGCGCCGCGGTCCACTATGTGGTATGGGGCCTGCTGAACGGCGTCTTCCAGGTTTGGGAACGGCTGACGGCTCCCCTGCGGAAGCGGGTGGAAAGCAGGCTGCGGCGACCCGCTCTGCGGGGGCCCTATCTGCTGCTGCGCTGGGTTTTGACCTACTGCCTCATCAGCCTTACCTGGCTCTGCTTCCGGGCGGAAAGCTTTACCCAGCTCCGCTTCATTCTGGGTCAGATCCTGGGCCTGTTCCGCAGCGGTCTGGGCGGCCTGCGGCTGGAGGCGCTGGGGCTGAAGCCCACGATGACCCGGGTGCTGCTGATCTGCGGCGGCGCGGCGGCTGTCATAGACGGTTTGCGGGCCAGGGGCTACCGGGTTCATTGGCTGCCCCGCCGGGTGCTCCCCTACTATCTAGCGATGCTGATTCTGCTGCTGACCGTGGCCGTCTTCGGCGTCTACGGCGAAGGCTTTAACCCCCAGGACTTCGTCTATTTCAAGTATTAGGAGGGCGCCATGGTACAGCGAAAAAAACGGCGGCTGATTTATGAGCTGCTGATCCTACTGCTGGCGCTGCTGCTCCTGGGCGTCCTGCTCTTCCGGGCAGGCTGCGCCCTGATGCCGGAGCGCACGGTCTACGGCGCGGTCTGGTCCTCCTATCTGCAGGAGCCGGAGAACTCTGTGGATCTGTTGGTGCTGGGCAGCTCCAGAGCCTACTGCGACGTGATCCCCGCCCTGATCTGGCAGAAAACCGGCGTCAGCTCCTATTGTATGTGCGGTCCCTCTCAGACCGCCTCCCTCACCTACTACTACCTGCGGGAATGCCTGCGGACTCAGCACCCCAAGTATGTTTTTGTGGAGGCCTCCGGGCTCTGGTTCGGCAGGATCGAGGAGCATTCCAAGACCAACGTGTGCTATATGCCCGGCTCCGTCAACCGGATCCTGGCGGCCTCCACCTGTGAGGCCGGAATCCTGGAGCTGGCGCTGTATCCCCTCCAGGAATTCCACTTCCGGGTCTACAGCGAGGACTGGAACAAGCCCGCGGAGCGGGACGGCAGGATGCTCTGCGGCTATACGCCCCTCTACGCCGCCAAGCCCCAGACAGAACGAGGGCTCCGCATTCCCAACGTGAAGCCCGGAAACGAGAACTATCTCTATAACCTGGGATACTTCCGCAAAATCGCGGAGCTCTGCCGGAAGGAAGGCATCGAGTGCGTCTTCTTCCTGACCCCCACCATGCGGGACTACACCCCGGAGCAGAGCGCCCGCATGACAGAGGATCTTCGGGCCCTGCCCTGCCGGGCCGTGGAGGACTGGACGGATCTGATTGAGGAAATCGGCATCGACAGCGAGACCGACTGGTATGACAGCATCCACTTCAACCAGCGCGGCGCGGAAAAATTCAGCGCCTTTTTGGCCGACTATCTGCTGGAACTGGGACTTTCCCCCAGCGCCGACGCCGACGCGGCGCTCTGGCGAAGCAGATGGGCCTATCTCCAGCCCTGAGCGCCTTCAAAACCGTTGAAAAACCTAAAAAAAGAGGTAACAAATATTATGACCCAAAACAGAACCCATACCTGTGGGGAGCTGCGGCTCTCCGACGCGGGCAAGCAGGTCCGCATCGCCGGCTGGATGGAGAACGTCCGCACCGTCGGCGCCAACTTCGCCTTTGTGGTGGTCCGGGACTTCTACGGCACCACCCAGGTGGTCGTGGAGACCGAGGACATGATGAACGTCGTCAAGTCCATCAACAAGGAGTCCACCATCGCGGTGGAGGGTCTGGTCCGGGAGCGGGCCTCCAAGAATCCCAAGCTCCCCACCGGTGAGATTGAGATCGTCCCCTCCAAAATCGAGGTCCTGGGCCGCTGCCGCTACAACGAGCTGCCCTTCGAGATCAACCGCAGCAAGGACGCCGACGAGACTGCCCGGCTGAAGTACCGCTATCTGGATCTGCGGAACCCCGCGGTGAAGGAGAACATCGTCCTGCGCTGCAACGTCATCGCCGCCCTGCGGCAGGCCATGCTGGAGCGGGGCTTCCTGGAGATCACCACCCCCATTCTGACGGTCTCCTCCCCCGAGGGCGCCCGGGACTACCTGGTCCCCGCCCGGAAGCACCCCGGCAAGTTCTACGCCCTGCCCCAGGCTCCCCAGCAGTTCAAGCAGCTGCTGATGACCTCCGGCTTCGACCGCTATTTCCAGATCGCCCCCTGCTTCCGGGATGAGGACGCCAGAGGCGACCGCAGCCCCGGCGAGTTCTACCAGCTGGATATGGAAATGGCCTTCGCCACCCAGGAGGATGTCTTCGCCGTCCTGGAGGAGGTCCTGCCCCCCATCTTCGCCAAGTACGGCAAGTACAGCGTCGCCAGCAAGCCCCCCTTCAAGCGCATTCCCTATCTGGAGGCTCTGGAGACCTACGGCACCGACAAGCCGGACCTGCGCATCGACCTGACCGCCAGGAACGTCACCGCCCTCTTTGAGAACACCGAGTTCGCCCCCTTCCAGGGCAAGACCGTCCGGGCCGTGCCCGTCTCCGACTGCGCCCTGACCCGGAAGCAGATCGAGAAGCTGCTGACGGACTGCGAGGTCCAGAGCGGCAGCAAGGGCTACTGGTTCAAGACCGACGAGGCCGGCAATCTCGCCGGCGGCGTGGCCAAGTTTGTGGACGCCGAGAAGGCCAAAGCTCTGCTGGGGCTGAAGCCCAACACCCTGGTGCTCCTGGCCGCCGAGGCCAAGAATGTGGGCGTCATCATCAAGACCTTCGGCGCCGCCTGCCCCGGCCACTTCGACAAGGAGCGCTATGAGTTCTGCTGGATCGTGGACTTCCCCATGTACGAGATCGGGGAGGAGAGCGGGGAGCTGGAATTTTGCCACAACCCCTTCTCCATGCCCGAGGGCGGCCTGGAGACCCTGCTGAAGGCCGAGCGGGGGGAGATCGACCCCCTGAGCATCCTGGCCCAGCAGTACGACATCGTCTGCAACGGCGTGGAGCTCTCCTCCGGCGCGGTGCGGAACCACGACCCCGAGATCATGATCAAGGCCTTTGAGTTCGTCCGCCTGGGCGAGGAGGACGTGAAGGCCAAGTTCCCCGCCATGTACAACGCCTTCTGCTACGGCGCGCCTCCCCATGCCGGCGTGGCCCCCGGCGTGGACCGCATGGTGATGCTGCTGGCGGGCGTGGACACCATCCGGGAGGTCATTCCCTTCCCCATGAACAAGAACGCCCAGGACGTCATGATGGACGCCCCCGGCGAGGTCACCCAGAAGCAGCTGGACGAGCTGCATATCGCCCTGGTGAAGGACGAATAAGAAGAACGAAAACCGCCGATTCACGGAATCGGCGGTTTTTTCATTTCCCAATTGTGCAGCGGATAGCGCTGCATGGCCCCGAAGAGCTTGTCCTTGAGGCCGGGGTAGCGGCCGTTGAGCTCGAAGACCAGGTCCTTGATCTCCTCCCGCTTGGTGTGCTTGTCGGCGGGGCAGGTATTGTGGACCACCGGCAGCCGGTACTTTTCCGCGAAGTGGACCACCGCCTGCTCGGGGATGTAGAGCATGGGCCGGATCTGGGTGACGCCGCTGCGGTCGAGATAGGTGACGGGCTCGAAGCAGGAGATTCTTCCCTCGTAGATCAGAGACATCAGAAAGGTCTCCACCGCGTCGTCCCGGTGGTGGCCCAGGGCGATCTTATGGATACCCGCCTCGGTGATGGCCTTCCCCAGGGCCCCCCGCCGCATCTTGGCGCAGAGGGAGCAGGGGTTCTTCTCCTTCCGGTATTCAAAGAGCACCGGGCCGATCTGGGTTTCGATCCTGTGGAAGGGCACCTCCAGCCTCTCACAGAGCTCCGCCACGGGGCCGAAGTCCATGCCCCCCAGGCCCATGTCCACGGAGAAAGCCTCCAGGCTGAAGGGCCGGGGATAGAACTTCTTCAGCTCCGCCAGCAGCACCAGCAGAGTCAGAGAGTCCTTGCCCCCGGAGACCCCCACGGCGATCCGGTCTCCTTCCCGGATCATATCGTAATCGTCCACGCAGGAGCGAAACAGAGAGAGCATACGCTGCATAGAATCACCTTCCAAATTTGGATGTAGCGCGGGCAATCTGCCCGCCAAATATTGTAAATTGAATGTGAGAAAACGAGAGAATGAGAGAGAAATCAAGAGATAATCGGAGCTCTTCCGAAGCAAAATAAAATTTTGCAAAAATTCAGTTGACAAGGGAGAAAATTTATGCTATAAAAGGTAGGCGCGGTCAGAGATATTGTACCCGCGCAGCGCCAATTTGTCAAATCAAATGTGATAATATAACGGAGGAAACATCATGTCCACTACTATGGCAAAGAAAGAGACTGTGGAACGCAAGTGGTACGTCATTGACGCCGCCGGCAAGCCCATGGGCCGCACCGCCGTCATCGCCGCCAACCTGCTCCGCGGCAAGCACAAGGTCG
>JAFXYD010000047.1 GCA_017541995.1 Oscillospiraceae bacterium | reverse complement strand
GTTTCATAGCAGTTACATTATACCACCATTTGGCTGCTTCCGAAAGGGGGCAGCCATCTCTTTTCATAACAAAAAATGAGAAGCCGCTTTTCACGACTTCTCATTTTTCGTTATGGGACTTTTTTTACAGCCCCTTTTTTGACAACCGTTTCGGCGGATAAAGCGTCTATATATACAGAGGCCCTTTTCTGATCCCGGGTTACCCCCCGGGGTCCGCGGAGCGGCCGGGATCCATGATTTTTTTCACCCGCGGGTCGGAATATGGCTTGCATTTTTCAGCATTTTGCAGTATTCTATAAGATGTAAAAGAATATGCCCTGGAAAAGGAGGAATTGCTGATGCAAAAGATCAGTCGCACTCTGGCGCTGCTGCTCTGTCTCGTTCTGCTGGGAAGCTGCCTGTTCCCTTCCGTGCCCACAGCCATGAGTGCGGAGACCGAGGCCGTCGCGGCGGAGCCCCTGGAGACGGCGGAGACCAAAGCTCCCGCTGTCCCGGAAACGCTTCCCAACACCCCCGGAACGGATGAAACCGTCCCGGCCACGGAGCCCGTGGAAACCGAGCCCGTCGTGACGGAGCCCGTGGAAACTGAGCCCGTCGTCACGGAGCCCGTGGAGACCGAGCCTGTCGTGACGGAGCCCGTGGAAACCGAGCCCGTTGTGACGGAGCCTCCCGAGCCTCCCGAGCCCCCCGAGCCTCCCGAGCCCCCCGTCTCCGAGATGACGGACGAGCAGATCATCGCCAAGTTCTCCATCCGGGACGACTGGGCCCGCAACGCTCTGATTTTCGCCGTTCGCTACGGCGTGCTCTCCGGCAAGGGCGGCGACAATCTGGCCCCCAAGGACAACACCAAGCACTCGGAGCTGGCCACCATTCTGATGAGCATTCTCAAAACGGAGCAGACCGTTTCGCTCGCCCGCTTCACCGACGTGAAGAGCGACTCCTGGTACGTCCCGGCCTTTGAAAAGGCGGTCAGCCTGGGGATCTTCCCCATTGCGGACCCCAACGCCACCACCCTGACCCCCAACCGCTACATCACCCGCGAGGAGGCCTTTGTGGCCCTGGCCCGGATGTTCGGCGTCCACGGCGACAGCAAGCAGGCCCTCTACAGCTTCAACGACTGGAAGGACGTGAGCCCCTGGGCCGCCACGGACCTGGCCGCGATGATCGAGACCTGCAACATTGCCGGCAGCGGCGGCAGTCTCAACCCCCAGCGCAACATCACCCGCCGGGAGCTTGTCCAGGTGCTCTACCGGCTGCTGAACTGGATCGGCACGGAGCTCCCCAGCCAGAGCTGCAGCGGCTGTATGGGCCTGGCCAGCGCCAACGTGCCGGCGAACACCAGCGTGGACGGAGATCTGCTCCTCTCCACCGATGCAAGCACCCTCTGGCTGGAGGGCCTCACCGTCACCGGCAGGCTGATTCTCCAGGGCAACGGGCGCGTGGTGGTCCATCTCAACAACTGCAGCATCCAGGAAATCACCGCCTGCCGCCCCGCCGAGATCCATCTGGAGGGCAGCAGCATCGTCAATCTGCTGACGGTCCACAACGTTGTGAAGCTCTACGGCGGCGTGGACTGCGCCAAGTGCTTCAAGACCCTGATCGTAGCCGAAGGCACCGTGGGCACCATCAACATGATGAACAACGCCGGTATGACCGTGGCGGCCGGGGCCCTGGTCAAGCGGGTGAACGTCTTCGGCAAGGACGTGTACATCAACGGCTCCGGCAGGATCCTGACCCTGGAGCAGCGGGGTGAGAATCTCATCAACCGCTGCGCCACCGACAACGTCATCGACAACCCCTTCAACACGGTTTACGACGTCACCGTCACCCGGCTGGACCAGGGCGTCGCCACGGAAAGCGCCCCCAACGTCACCATGCGGCTGCGGCTGTTCAACATGCCCCTGGGCTGGTCCGAGGCGGATCTGGTGTGGTTCGTGGACGGGAAGGAGGTCTCCCGTACCTTCCGGAATCTGCTGCGGGAGGGCAGCGATATTTCCGCCACCGCCAACTTCAGCAGCTACATGGACGGCCTGCACAACACCGTTCCCTTCACGGTCTACCTCACCCTGGAGGGCAAGCAGACCATGATCTACCGGGGCGAGGTCAACGTCAGCGAATCCGTGGCCCGGATCGCGGCCAACGTCCGTACCATGGACGTCCAGGGCTACGCCAAGGCCGGCGGCATCCTCTACAGCGATTCCTCCCTCACCTCCAGGACCGGCAGCATCTCCGCCAACACCAGGTTCACCATTCTGATGTCCTCCAACTCCAGGGCCACCAAGATCCGGCTGCAGGACGGCAAGGTAGCCTGGACGAACTACTACAACGTGGGCATCGTCTCCGGCACCTACTACACCACCAAGGACTACTCCACCGCGGTGAAGGAATACTACGTCAACCACATCCGCAATTGGGGCAGCAACAAGGGCTATATGATCTGGGTCAGCCTCTACACCCAGCGGGTCAACATCTTCAAGGGCTACAAGGGCCACTGGACCCTGATCCGCTCCGGCCCCATCGGCAGCGGCCGCTACGACTGCCCGACCCCTGTGGAGGATGCGAGCCTGCTCTACCATACCACCTGGTATTATCCAGAGCCGGGACACGTGCCCCCCTTCTACTGCCACCACGTCACGGTCTTCGACAATGCCCGGGGCTTCCACTCCCGGCCCACCAAGTGGGGCGAGCCTGTGGGCAGCATCCTCTATGAGGGCATCGGCTACCCCTGCTCCGCCGGCTGCATCCGCCTGCTGGACGAGGACTGCATCTTCATCCACGACGTGCTGCCCCTGGGCACCGCGGTACACATCTACTAAAAGCAAAGCAGAACCCCGCTCCCCCCGGGAGGACGGCACACCCAAGCCCTCCTCCCGGGGGGAGTCTTGTCCCCCTTCGCTTCCCTCACGGGGTCCGGCTCCGATCCGCCGGCTCCGGCCGGACCGGGGGCCGCGGCCTTCCTATGTCGCCCGAAAAAACAGGAAAAATGGCCTCCCGGGCTTGCCACTGCCCGGGGAATATGATATAATCAGGCCACGCAAACAGAAAACCGCTTCCCGGCGCAGGCTGCCGCGGAAGCGCCGACAGAACGAGAGAGGAGACTGACATGAAGGAAATCACGCTGGAATTGCTGGATCAGTTCCGGGCCCGGGAGGCGGAGCGGAAGGAGCTGAAAACCCTCCAGGCCGCTATGGCCAAGACGGAGCTGAAGGATCTGGCCTACGTCCCCCAGGCGGCGGCGAAGCTCAACGGCGACTTTGCCATCGAGCTCAAAACCCGGGGCATCACCTGGCAGCAGAGCAGCGGCCGCTGCTGGCTCTACGCGGTGCTGAACATCCTGCGGGAGCGGATCTCTGAGCGCTGCGGGCTGGACAAGTTTGAGCTTTCGGCCAACTATCTGTCCTTCTATGACAAGCTGGAGAAGGCCAACAATTTCCTGGAGCTGGTCATTGAGAACGCCCACAAGCCCCTGAACGACCGGATGATGGAATACGTCCTGGGAGGCGTCGGGGACGGCGGCTACTGGGATATGGCCACGGATCTGGCGGCAAAATACGGCGTGGTCCCCGCCTGGGTCATGCCGGAGACCTACCAGTCCACCCATACCGCCAAGTTCTTGAAGCTCCTCAACACCCTGCTGCGGAAGGACGCCATGCGGCTGCGGGAGATCATCGCCGCCGGAGGCGACGCCCAGGCCGCCAAGGAGGCCATGCTGGAGGAGGTCTACCGGATGGAGTGCATCGCCTTCGGAGAGCCCCCCAAGCGCTTCTGCTTTGCGTACCGGGACAAGGACGGGCAGTACCACTGTGAGCGGGAGCTCACGGGGCGGAGCTTCTATGAGAAATACCTGGGCGACGCGCTGGACGACTACATCACCGTCACCAACCACCCCACCCACGGCCTGCCCATGAATCTGTACTACGTCTTCCACTACATGGGCTCCATGGCAAACCGGGACGTGATCAATCTGAATCTGACGCTGGAGGAGATGGAGGAGCTGACCCTCAAGCAGCTCCGGGACGGAGAGCCCGTCTGGTTCGGCTGCGACTCCGGCGCCTGCGGGGACCGGGACAAGGGCGTCTGGGATCAGGACAGCCTGGACTTCTCCGGGATCCTGGGCGGCGTGGACTTCGAGATGTCCAAGGGCGAGCGGCTGGAGTCCCACGACAGCTTCGCCACCCACGCCATGATCTTCGTGGGGGTCAACTTCGACGAGAACGGCAGGCCCGACCGCTGGAAGATCGAAAACAGCTGGGGCGAGGCTGTGGGCAACAAGGGCTACTTCGTGTGCAGCGAGAAGTATTTCCGCGAGTACGTCTACGAGGTCATTGTGCGCAAGAAGCATCTGAGCCCGGCCCAGCTGGCCCTGCTGGAGGGAGAGCCCCGGCGCATCCAGCCCTGGGAGGGCGACTGGCTCTAATCCGAAGCAGGCAGCAGCAAGCTCCGGTCAAACCCGCAGGAGGTCTGACCGGAGCTTGCTTTGCTTTATTCGCTTCCGCCGGAGCGGAGGTTCTCCCCCACGGTGCCCAGGCGGCTTTGATTGTGGGAACGGAGGAACTGCTCGATGTCGCCGTAGATCCGGTCGATCTCCTCCCCGAATTCCCGGGCGGACTGGCGCAGGACCCCGGAGCGCAGGGCGGAGACCTGGATCAGATTGTCCGATGTGACCACCCGCAGCTCCCGGTTTTTGCCCACGTCGTGACAGAAGCGCTCGATCCAGGCGTCGCCGGTCTCGTTCTCCTTGGTGTAGACCACCCGGACCCCGTGATAGTCGAAGCGCTCTCCCTTGCCGCCCTTGACCTTGTAGGCGTCGTAGACCAGGACGGTCTCCGTCCGGGTAAAGGCGGCGTAGTTGGCCAGAATCTCCATGAGCCGCTCCCGGGCCTGCTCCAGATCCGTCTCGGCAATGGCGGCCAGCTCCGGCCAGGCGAAGATCACGTTGAAGCCGTCCACCACCAAAATCCTGGTGACGCTTCGCTCCGGCGGGAGCTGAACCGGCTCCGGCTCCGGAGCGGGGCTCCACACCGCCGCCGAATACTGGGGCCGCTTGATGGGGCCGAACTCCCGCTCCAGGATGGCCTGGAGCTCCTTTTCGTCGATGCTGAGGCGCCGCCGGACCGGAGCCTCGCGCTCCCGCTTGGGGGCCAG
The DNA here is from genome assembly GCA_017541995.1 of Oscillospiraceae bacterium. Classification (GTDB taxonomy): domain Bacteria; phylum Bacillota; class Clostridia; order Oscillospirales; family Oscillospiraceae; genus JAFRPC01. The sequence continues at coordinate 48,848 of JAFXYD010000047.1, read as the reverse complement.
GACGCTGTCCAGGTGCATATTGGCAAAGACCTTGTCCCACTTGACGGTGAAGCCGCCGCCGTGGGCGCAGAAGACGGAGTCCGGCGCGTTGTCCAGATCCCCCTCCGGGTCATAGGGATGGTCGGCCCGGACGGCCTCCGGGTCGTGGCAGCGCTCGTAGCCCTCCAGCTCCAGGCTCAGCTTCCCCTGTCCCCGGGTATAGGCCGCCAGCTCCCGGGCGTAATCCGTCATGGTGCTCACAGGGGCCCGGCCCCGGAGCAGGCTGACGCCCCCCAGGTCCTCAGGGTTGTCAAACTCCCCGAAGCGGGCCTTGATATCCGTGATGGCCCGGCCGATCTGGGCGCTGGGCAGTTCCAGCCGGAAGCGATACCAGGGCTCCAGGAGCACCGAAGGGACCTGCATCAGACCCTGCCGGACCGCCCGGTAGGTGGCCTGGCGGAAGTCGCCTCCCTCGGTGTGCTTGATGTGAGCCCGGCCCGCGGCCAGGGTCAGCTTCATATCGGTGATGGGCGCACCGATGGCGACGCCCAGGTGCTCCTTCTCCATCAGATGGGTGAGGATCAGCCGCTGCCAGTGTCGGTCCAGCTTGTCCTCGCTGCAGGAGGAGGCAAAGACCAGGCCGCTGCCCCGGGGCAGGGGCTCCAGCAGCAGATGGACCTCCGCGTAGTGGCGCAGGGGCTCGTAGTGCCCCACCCCCTCCACAGGCCGGTCGATGGTCTCCTTGTAGAGCACCCGGCCCCGGCCCAGCTCCACCGCCAGGCCGAAGCGCTCCGCGATGATGCTCTTCAGCACCTCTGCCTGGACCTCCCCCATGAGGCCCACGGAGAGCTCCTGGAGCCGGGGGTCCCAGCGCAGGCGGAGCATGGGATCCTCCGCCTCCAGCTGTTTCAGCTTGGGCAGCACCAGCCGGGGATCCGTCCCGGCGGGCAGGCCGATGCGGTAGTGCATCACCGGCTCCAGAACGGGGCTGCCCGCGGCGGCCTCCATGCCGAAGCCCTGGCCGTTTTTGGCGGCGCTGAGCCCCACGACGGCGCAGACCTCCCCTGCCGGGACCTCCTCCAGGGGGGTAAAGCGGCTGCCGTTATAGCGGCGCAGCTGGGTGATCTTCTCCTCCAGGCCCTCATATTGCAGGCTGTCCCGGACCCGCAGCACGCCGCCGGTCACCTTCACGTGGGTCAGCCGGACGCCCTGGGCGTCGTGGCTGATCTTGAAGACCCGGGCTCCGAAGGCCTCCGGCCGCTGCCGGGGCTTCAAAAGGCCGGTAAAGGCCCGGAGAAAGGCCTCCACCCCCTCCAGCTTCAGTCCGGAGCCAAAGAAGCAGGGAAAGGCCTCCCGGGCGGCGAAGAGCTCCCGCACGGCGGCAGGGCTCAGCGCCCCCGTCTCCAGATATTCCTCCATGGCGGCCTCGCCGCACATGGCCAGCTGCTCGTCCCGCTGCTCGTTGTCGGGGGAAAAGTCCGTGACCCCGTCCCCCAGCTCCCGGCGCAGCCCCTCCAGCAGCTCGGCCCGGCTGTTCCGGGCCAGATCCATCTTGGTGACAAAGAGGACGCTGGGCACCTGGTAGTGCTCCAGCAGCTTCCAGAGGGTGCGGGTGTGGGCCTGGACCCCGTCGATGCCGCTGATGACCAGCACCGCGGCGTCCAGCACCCGCAGCATCCGCTCGGTCTCTGCGGAGAAGTCCACGTGGCCCGGGGTGTCCAGCAGGGTCAGCCCCCAGCCCTCCCATTCCACGTGGGCCTGGGCGGCGAAGATGGTGATGCCCCGCTCCCGCTCCAGGGGGTCAAAGTCCAGGGCGGTGTTGCCGTGATCCACTCGCCCCAGGCTGCGCACCAGGCCGCATTGATATAGAATTGCCTCCGCCAGGGTGGTCTTCCCCGCGTCCACATGGGCCAGCAGGCCGACGCAGGCCTTCTGAGATGCTTCGTTTCTCATGTCCCTGATCCCTGATCCTTGATCCTTGATCCCTGAGACAGCGGCTTCTGCTTCATCCGGGCCCAGCTCCGGGGATACTGCTCCGGAGTCCTGCCGGTTTTGTGGATGACGAGGACGGAGTGGACGGCGCCGCCGATTTCAAACTCCGCCGTGCGCTCGTAGGAGCCCCCCAGCAGACGGATGGCGTTGGAGGCCTCGTGGAGCTCCTCCCGGGCCAGCGCCCCCTTCATGGCCAGGAAATAGCCTCCCTTATGGACGAAGGGCAGGCAAAGCTCGCAGAGCAGGTCCAGCCGGGCCACGGCCCGGGAGGCCACCAGGTCGAATTTCTCCCGGTGGGTCCGGGCGAAGTCCTCCGCCCGGCCCGTCAGAAAGCGGGCCTCCACCCCCAGCTCCGGCAGGGCCTCCGTCTCCAGCCAGCGCATCCGCTTCTGGAGGCTGTCCAGCAGGCTCAGCCGCAGGCTGGGCTCCGCGATTTTCAGGGGCACCCCCGGGAAGCCCGCCCCGGTGCCCACGTCCAGCAGGGATTTCCCCGCCAGGGGCAGGACCTTCAGAAGGCTCAGACTGTCCAGCAGATGCAGCTCCGCCGCCTGGGCGGGGTCTGTGATGGCGGTGAGGTTCATCACCTTGTTTTTCTCCAAAACCGCCTCTCCGAAGCGGAGGACGGTCTCCACCCGCTCCGGCGGCAATTCTATGTTCAGCCGTTCCAGGCCGGCCAAAAGTGTCTGTTTCATAGCAGTTTCTCCCTGTGAGCTTCGTTGGATTGATCTGTCTACACAATTATACCATGATTTCCCCCGGGATGGAAGCATGATTTTTCCGGCGGTTGACATTTTCCCGGCTTGGTGGTACACTGAGAAAAAACCAGGGAGGGATGTGCTTTGAAAACCATCACCGTCAAGGGCGTCGGCAGGCTCTCCGCGCCGGTGGACACCGTGGAGCTGCGCTTCCACGTCCAGACCAAGGACCGGGACTACGACCGGGCCCTGGAGGCCGCGGGGCGGAAGCTTTCCGCCCTGGAGGGCGCCCTGGGGGCCGCGGGCTTCCCGGCGGCGGACTTCCAGACCGCGGGCTTCCACGTCAACACGGAATACGAGAGCGTCTGCGACGACAGGGGCAGCTGCCGCATGGAATTTTCCGGCTACTGCTGCAGCTACGACCAGCTTCTGCGCTTCGGCTTTGACCCGGCCCGGCTGGGGGAGGCCCTGGCTGCCGCGGCCGCCAGTCAGGCCCAGCCGGAGCTCCAGCTGCAGTTCACCGTGAAGGAGCCGGAGCGCCTCCAGGCGGAGCTGCTGCGCGCCGCCGCGGAGAACGCCAGAGCCCGGGCGGAGCTCCTGGCCGCCGCCTCCGGCGGACGGCTGGGGGAGCTGCAGCGGATCGACTATGATCTGTCCCATCTGGATTACAAGTCCCAGACCATGATGGACCTGGCGGAGGCTCCCATGGCAGGCGTCAGTCTGCGGGCCAAGGGCAGCTTCGCCGCAGCCCTTCGCCCCCAGGATCTGGAGCTTCAGGACACCGCCGTTTTCGTCTGGGAGCTGCTGTGAGGCCAATGCTCGGCCAATTCTTACGCGCCGCGGCTTCGGCCCAGGAAAAAGAACAAGATCCCGCCGGGAGGGCGGGACCTTGTTCTTTTTTTCGCTTTTTCAGCCCGGAGGCTTACTTGACGCCGACCTCGTAGCCGTCGATGTCCTCGGAGTTGGTCAGCAGGACCGCCACCACGGGGCTGTAGCCGGCCTTCTTGATCTTGTTGATGTCGAACTCGATGAGCTTCTGACCGGCCTTGACCTTGTCGCCGTCATGGACGAAACCCTTGAAGCCGTCGCCCTTCATGTTGACGGTGTCCACGCCCACGTGGATCAGCAGCTCCATGCCGTTGCCCTCGATGGACAGGGCGTGGTTGGTGTCGAAAATGGAGGCGATTTCCCCGTCGAAGGGAGCGTAGACCACGCCCTCGCTGGGATCGACGCCCACGCCGTCGCCCAGGACGCCGGTGGCGAAGGTCTCATCGGGAATCTGCTCCCGGGGGATGACCTTGCCGGGCACGGGCTGGATCACCTGGCCGCCGGGGACCCGGATCACGGAGGCGGTGGGCAGAGCAGCCGCGGGAGCCGCGGGAGCGGAAGCCTTCTTCTCCACGGGCTTGTCCTCTTTCCAGATAATGAAGGTCAGGATGAAGGCCACGCCGCCGGCAATCAGCAGCTGGAGCAGGTACAGGGGCACGTTGTTGACCGCGGGGATGGCGGGGATGCCGGTGACGCCGTAGACGGGAGCGCCGAGCTTGAAGATCGCGCCGGCCAGAGCGCCCACAGCGCCGCCGATCATGCCGGCGATGAAGGGCTTCATGAAGCGGAAGTTGATGCCGAAGATGGCGGGCTCCGTGATGCCCAGAGAGGCGGAGAGGGAGGCGGGCAGGGCCACGGACTTGGTCTTCTGGTTCTTGGTGATGAAGAACACGGCGAAGCAGGCGCCGAACTGGGCAAAGTTCGCGGCGGAGGCAATGGGCATCCAGGTGTTGAGTCCGGTGGAGGAGATCATGCCGGCCTCAATGACGTTGTACATATGGTGCAGGCCCATAACCACGGTCCAGGGGTAGATCGCGCCCATGACGACAGCGCCGGGCAGAGAGCCGGCCAGCCACTTGGCGCCGGCCAGCACCCAGTTCTCCAGCACGGAGAAGATGGGCCCGATGACGGTAAAGGTGACAAAGGCCGTGACCAGAACCGTGCAAAGCGGGGTCACAAAGAGGTCGATGACCTCGGGGACGATCTTGTGCAGCTTCTTCTCAACGACACACATCAGCAATACTGCCAATATGACCGGTATGACGTGGCCTTGGTAGCCTACCTTGTTGACGTCAAAGAAGAAGGATAGCACGGGAATCTTGCTTAGGTCGCCAAAGAGATGCCATACGGGGATGCTCTCCGCGGTGCCGACGCTCCAGGCGTTCATCAGGCTGGGATGGATCATCAGGAAGCCGATGACCGCGCCCAGGAAGACGTTGCCGCCGAAGACCCGGGCGGCGGAGATGGCCACCAGCACGGGCAGGCAGACGAAGGCAGTGTTGGCGATCAGGTCCAGGAACTGGAACCAGTCGGTTTTATCGAAGCCTTCCACGAACTTCGGGATGGCCTCGACGATGCCCATCATCAGGCCGGAGGCCACGATGGCGGGGAGGATGGGAACGAAAATGTCGCCGGGGGTCTTGAGGATCTTCTTCCACAGGGGCATCTTGGAGGCGGCGGCCTCTTTGACCTCCGCCTTGGTGGCGGCGGTGAGACCGGTGACAGCCAGGAACTCGTCATAGACCTTGTTGACGGTGCCGGTGCCGATGATCAGCTGGAGCTGACCGTTGGATTCGAACATGCCCTTGACGCCTTCCACATCCTCGAGGGCCTTGGAATTCACCTTGCTGTTGTCGGCAATGACCAGGCGGAGGCGGGTGGCACAGTGGGCCGCGCTGATGATGTTGTCCTTGCCGCCCAAGTTGGCAAAGATCTCCTCAGCGCACTTGCGATAATCGAGTGCCATTGAGATGTTTCTCCTTTTCCTTTATTTTTTCAGCCGGGGGCTGAAAATTACGAATCAAATGTTCTCCATCAGGGCGTCCACGATGGTGGGCACCACCCTGCTGGCCCGGGCCTGCACAAAGTCCGGGGCGTAGGGGAAGGTGTAGCTGATATCGGAGGCCTCCAGCAGGGGCAGATCGTTGACGGAGTCCCCGATGCCGTAGAGGGTGATCTCCCCGTACTTTTTCTGCATGTACTCCTTCAGCAGCAGCACGCCCTTGCCCTTGGTGCAGCCCAGGGGGGCGATGTCCACCTCCTGGACGTTCTGGAAGGCGTTGACGTACTGGCCGAATTGCTCGTTCACCCAGGCGCTGACGGCGGCGGCCTCCTCGGGGCTCTCGGTGTGGATGCTGACCTGGTGGATCAGCCCCTGGGGGGCGTCCTCCACGCCGCTGATGACGTAGTAGAAGCCGGGGTAGTCCATTTTGGCGAAGACGCAGATGTCCCCCTCCACGTCCAGGGTCAGACGGTAGCCCTTGGGCCGCATCTCCCGGACGATGGCGTCCGCCGCGGCCCGGTCCACGCCCCGCTTGTAGATGGGCTTCAGATCCCGGTCCACGATGTTGGCGCCGGTGGAGGTGATGTAGAAGTCCGGCTCCACCAGGCCGTTGATGAAGGGGGTCAGGCCCCCCACCTGGCGGCCGGTGCAGAGGCCGAAGAGATGCCCCGCCGCCTGCCAGCGGCGGATGGCCTCCACGTTCTCCGGAGGCAGCTTGACCTCTGCCTTGTAGAAGTACATGGTGCCGTCAAAGTCGGATGCAAATACTTTTTTCATTCGTTTCTCCTTGTCGCGGGCCTTCATACAACAAATTCGTCGGTAACGGAGGCGCTGAGCTCCCACATCCGCAGGTCGGCGGGGCTGTGGGTGAACCAGTGCTCGTTCTCCTCGGGGTAGACGTGGGTGGTGAAGGTGGCCTCGCCGTCGTTGAAGAAGAGCTCGGCGGAGCTGCGATCCAGGAAGATCCGCAGCTTTCGCAGGCCGTTCTCCAGAGGCATATCCAGGACCTCGAAGACGTTTTGGTTGAAGCGCTTGTTCATGCCCCGGCGATCCAGGGTGCAGGTCTTGGAGGCGGCGTCATAGCGCAGGGTCAGACCGCCGCTGCCGTCGGCCTTTGCAAGGAGGGCCAGCCGGAAGTCGCCCTCCGGCACTTGAATCTCCAGCTCGCAGGCGTCGGGCAGGATCCCGTCGTCGGGCTTCTCGGCCCGGCGCAGGGATTCGATGCCGGAGATGGGAGTCTGCAGCAGCTTTCCGTCCACAACCCGCAGCTCCCGGGGCAGGCTCATGCTGCCCTCCCAGTCCTCCTCCTCGGTGGGATAGTGGTTGTCGGGCAGGCCGATCCAGGCCACCAGAATGGCCTTCTCCGGGTCGCCCACATTGGCGGCGCCCTGGGCGGCGTAGAAGTCGAAGCCGTAGTCCAGGAAGTGATAGGGCCCGTCGGGGGTGAAGGTCAGACTGTCGTAGTCCATGGAGCCCAGGAAGTAGACGTTGTGGTTGGTGCTCCTGCCCCGGCCCGGCAGGGTGGTGTACTGGGGGGAGAAAATCAGAAGATCCCGGCCCCCCACCCGGGTGATGTAGGGACACTCCCACATGCCGCCGAAGGACTCGTAGCCGGGCACCTTCAGCTCCCCGGCGAAGCGCCAGCCCTCCAGGGGGGCTTCGGACTCATAGACCAGCACGCAGCCCCGCTTGTCCAGGGTCTGGGCGCCGATGAAGATATAATACTTCTGCTTCTCCGGGTTCCAGACCACCTTGGGGTCCCGCTGGTGCTCGGAGTGGTCGTCCCGGGGCCCGAAGAGGGGTTCGGGCAGCTTTTTCAGCCTGCCGTCGGGCTCCAGCACCGCGGCGCAGGTCCAGGGGGTGCGGACCCAGTTCTCGTCCCGGTGGTTGCCGGTGTAATAGAAGTAGAGCTCCTCCCCCACGGAGATGGCGGAGCCGGAGTGGGCGCCCTTGTTGTCGTAGTCCCGGTCCGGGGCCAGGCCGATGCCCGCGTTGCTCCAGTGGAGCAGGTCCGGGCTGGTGACGTGATACCAGTATTTCAGCCCGTGGACGGCCCCCCAGGGGCACCACTGATAGCACAGATGCCACAGGCCCTTGTGAAACGCGAAGCCGTTGGGGTCCGAGGACAGGCCGGTGATGGGCTGAACGTGATAGGCCTGCCGCCAGGGGGACAGCTTCACCTGCTCATACAGGTCCCGGATCTCCTCCGGGCTTTGCAGTACGCGATACCGCTCCTCGCGGGTCCATTCTTTCATGAAGGCACATCCTTTCCGATTCGGTTTCAGTCAAAGGGAAGCTCTTTTCTGGATGGTGTAGCTCAGCTCCACCTGCTGGACGGGGGTGCCCCGGTTCCGGTCGTTGAGCCGCTCCACCAGCAGGCGGGCGGCGGTTTCGCCGCAGGTACGGTAGTAGAGATGGGCGGTGGTGAGATGGGGCTGGATCTGGGCGCCGGCCCAGCTGTCGCCGATGCCCGTCACGCTGACCTGCTCCGGCAGGCGCTTGCCCGCCTCCCGCAGGGCCTGCATGGCCCCGAAGGCCATTCGGTCCGTGGCGCAGAGCACCGCGTCCAGCTCCGGGCAGCGCTCCAGCAGCCGCTCCATGGCGGCCCGGCCTCCCTCCAGCTCAAAGCTGCTGATCTCCCTGGGGAGCTCCGGGTCCAGCCCGGCCTCCCGCAGCCCCGCCTGGACGCCCCGGCGCCGGGCCTGGCCCGCGGCGGCGTCCTGCTCGATGGCTCCGATGTAGACAAGACGGCGGCGGCCCCTGGCCAGCACCAGCCGGGTCAACTCCAGGGCGGCGCCGTAGTCGTCGTGGTAGACGCAGGGCACGCCCTTGTAGCGCTGCCCCGCCACCACCACGGGCATGGGGGTGCTTTGCAGATAGCGGTCCAGCTCCGGGGTCAGGACGGTGGCCATGAGTATGGCCCCCGCTGCGGAGCGGTTTTGCAGCAGCTGCAGCAGGGCCAGCTCCCGCTCGGGATCGTTGCCGGCCACCCCCAGCTGGCAGGCGTAGCCCGCCGAGTCCAGGTATTCCGAGGCCCCGGCGGCCAGTCGGGACACGGATTCCGAGTCCAGCCGGGGGACGATCAGCCCCACGATGTCGGTGCTGCGGGTGCGGAGCATCTGGGCCGCCGGATCCGGCTGGTAGCCGGTCTTCTCCACGGCGGCGCGGATGATCCGTCGCTTCTCCTCGCTGAGGGGCCCGCCGTTGAGATAGCGGCTCACCGCTGCCGGGGAGACCCCCGCCAGCTTCGCCAGCTCCTTCATGGTCATTTGTCGGCCACCTTCTTCAGCCCCCAGAGGAAGCCGTAGCCGGGCAGCTCCAGCTCGCCCAGATCCACCGGCTTGCCGGTGAGCAGATCCACGGCGCTGCCCTCCAGGCGGAGGGTCTGGGGCTCCTCGGAGAAGTTGAACAGGGCCACGAGCCGCTCCCCTGCCCGCTCCCGGATCACGCCCAGGACCCGGTCGGAGCCGGTGTCGAAGCCGTAAAAGGCGGCGTCCGCCCGGAAGATGGGCTGGTCGGCCCGGATCTGCTCCAGCTGCCGGAGCATGGCGAAGGTCCGGCCCTGGATGGTTTCGGGCTCCTTCCGCTTTTCCGCCAGGGCCCAGTCGAAGCGGCCACGGTGGATGTAGCGGCTATCCTCCCGCTTATCGGGATCGTCGTGGTAGCTGTAGTCGTTGAGCTGGGCGATCTCGTCGCCGCTGTAGAGCACGGGAATGCCGCTCTGGGTCAGCATCCAGGCGTGGAGCATCCGGTCGGCCCGGAAGCCCAGCTCCTCATCGCATTCCATGCCGCACAGAGAGGCCGTGGTGCCGCAGAGCCGGGCGTCCCCCAGCCGGGGATCGTCGTTATACAGCTCGCCCCTGGACCAGCTGCCGGGCCATTTGCCGGTGAACCAGTCGTTGAGGTATTTCTTGTGGGCCACCTCCTCCACGCCGAACTGCCTGAGCCAGGGATAGTCCAGGCCCCAGCCGATGTCGTCGTGGCAGCGGAGGTAGTTCTGGAAGGAATACTCCCGGGGCAGGGCGCTGAGCTGATCCAGCTGCCGCCGCAGCAGGCGCACGTCCCGGGTGGCCAGGCAGTTCCAGGTGGAGCACATGGTGGTGACGTTGTAGAGCAGATGGCATTCGGGCTTCTCCCGGGTGCCGAAGTAGGGGGCCACCTTGGCCGGCTCCATCACCACCTCTCCCAGCAGCAGCACGCCGGGGCAGACGATCTCGCAGGCCATGCGCAGCATCCGGGAGAGGGTGTGGACCTTGGGCAGATTGCGGCAGTCGGTGCCCAGCTCCTTCCAGATATAGGGAATGGCGTCCAGACGGATTACGTCCATGCCCCGGTTGGTGAGGTAGAGCAGGTTCTCCGTCATGTCGTTGAACACCATGGGGTTGGCGTAATTCAGATCCCACTGGTAGGGATAGAAGGAGGTCATGACGATCTGGCCGCAGTCGGGCAGATAGGTGAAGTTGCCGGGGGCCGTGGTGGGGAAGACCTGGGGAACGGTCTTCTCAAACTCATTGGGCACGTCCCAGTTTTTATAGAAGAAGTACCGGGCCTTCGCCACGGGGTCCCCCGCCCGGGCGGCCTTGGCCCACTCGTGATCCTCGCTGGTGTGATTCATGACGAAGTCCAGGGCCAGGGAGATTCCGGCGCGGCGGCAGTCGTCCGCCAGATCCTCCAGATCCGCCATGCTGCCCAGCTCCGGCTGGACGGTGCGGAAGTCCGCCACGGCGTAGCCGCCGTCGGAGCGGCCCTTGACGGTCTTCAGCAGGGGCATCAGATGCAGATAGTTGACCCCGCACTCCTTCAGGTAGGGCAGCTTCTCCCGCACGCCCCGGAGATTGCCGGCGAAATTGTCCACGTAGAGCATCATGCCCAGCATCTTGTTGGAGCGGAACCAGTCCGGCTCCCGGAGCCGGGCCGCGTCCTGCTCCCGCAGGGCCTGCTTGCGGTCCGCGTAGCTGCGGCGAAGCATGTCTACAAAGTAGTGAAAGGCCATCATGTCGTTGTTGTAGAGCTCGCAATAGAGCCATTTCAGCTCGTCATAGTGGGCGTTGAGCCTTGCCACAAATTCGGTGTATTCCATAGCCGCCTCCTGTGCCTGAGATGATGTGATTGCCGCTTCTGAAATCGTTTTCACCTGCCTATCATATCACACTCCGCCGCGGAATGCAAGCGGAAAAATCCGTTTTTTCTGTGCAAAACAGGGGCTGTCCTTCCCTTGACGGAGGCCGATTTGCGCAGCTTGCACAAATATCCAGTTCGTTTCTTGGTGAGATTCCCATATAGACAGGGCTCTGAAAAGCGTGTAAAATAAGTTGGAAAATGAATGCGGAAGTGAAACCGATTTCATTTATATGTTTTCAAAGAAATGGAGGACATCAGCATGAAGCAGTTTGATTTTACCATTAAGGATCCTCTGGGCATCCATGCCCGCCCCGCCGGCATGTTCGCCAAGCTCGCCAAGGGCTTCGGTGACACTGTCGTTACCATCTCCAAGGACGGCAACACCGTCAAGGCCTCCCAGCTCATGAAGGTCATGGCCATGGGCATCAAGAGCGGCCACACCATCACCGTCGCCGCCGAGGGCCCCGACGAGGACAAGGCCATCGAGGAAGTCAGGAAGTTCCTGGAAGAGAACCTGTAATTCTATCCAACCGGGCGGGGTCCGCACGACCCCGCCCTATCATTTCACAGGAGGACATACAATGATCTTATTACAAGGCAAGGGCGTCTCCAAGGGCGTCACCAGCGGACCCATCTACTTTTTCCGCCGCGCCGACGCCACCGTCGTCAAGCGCGCCGTCACCGATCCGGAGGCCGAGAAGGCCCGCCTGGCCGAGGCCCAGGAGAAGTCCATTGAGCAGCTCAACCGGCTGGCGGACAAGTGCCGCGAGGAGGCCGGCGACGAGGCCGCCGTCCTCTTTGAGACCCACGCCATGTTCGTGGAGGACGAGGACTTCGTGGACTGCATGATGCAGACCCTGGAGGAGGAGCAGTGCAACATGGAGTACGCCGTGCAGCAGGCCGGCGAGCAGTTTGCCGCCATGTTTGCCGCCATGGACGACGCCTATATGCGGGCTCGCTCCGCCGACATCAAGGACGTCACCGCCCGCATCCTCAACAACCTCATGGGCGTCGTGGAGGGCGGCATCGACTCCGACGTGCCCGTGGTTCTGGCCGCCGACGATCTGGCTCCCTCCGAGACCCTGCAGCTGGACAAGTCCAAGATCCTGGGCTTCATGACCCAGGGGGGCTCCGGCAACTCCCACACCGCCATCCTGGCCCGGACCATGGGCATCCCTGCCATCTGCGGCCTGGGCGAGGCGCTGAAGCCCGAGATGGAGGGGCGCATCGCCTACATCGACGGCGAGACTGGCAAGGTGGCCCTGGAGCCCGACGAGATCACCCTGGCGGCCTACAACGCCAAGCTGAAGAAGCAGCAGGAGATGAAGGTCCTCATGGACACCATGAAGGGCCAGAAGGACGTGACCCTGGACGGCCGGGAGCTGATGGTCTACTGCAACATCGGCTCGCCCGAGGATCTGCCCGCCGTGCTGAACAACGACGGCCAGGGCATCGGCCTGTTCCGCTCCGAATTCCTGTATCTGAAGGCCAGCGATTTCCCCGACGAGGATACCCAGTTCCAGGCCTACAAGGCTGTGGCCGAGGGTCTGAACGGCAAGCGGGTGGTCATCCGCACCCTGGACATCGGCGCCGACAAGCAGGTGGCCTACTTCGACATGAAGAAGGAGGAGAACCCCGCTCTGGGCGTCCGGGCCATCCGCATCTGCCTGAACCGGCCCGAGATCTTCCGCACCCAGCTCCGGGCTCTGTACCGGGCCTCCGCCTACGGCAAGGTCGCCATCATGTTCCCCATGATCACCTCCGTGTGGGAGGTTCGGGAGTGCAAGCGGGCCTGCGCCAAGGTCATGAAAGAGCTGGACCAGGAGGGCATCCCCTACAACCCCGACACCGAGATCGGCATCATGATCGAGACCCCCGCCTCCGTCTTCGTGGCGGACGCCCTGGCCAAGGAGGTAGACTTCTTCTCCGTGGGCACCAACGATCTGACCCAGTACACCCTGGCCTGTGACCGCCAGGCCAACGATCTGGGCAAGTTCTTCGATCCCCACCATCCCGCCGTGCTCCGGGCGCTGAAGATCGCCGCCGACGCGGCCCACGCCGCCGGCATCTGGATCGGCATCTGCGGCGAGCTGGGCGCCGACCTGAGCCTGCTGGAGACCTTCCTGGCCATCGGCATCGACGAGCTGTCCGTCTCCCCCTCCTCCGTGCTGCCCCTCCGGGCCGCCATCCGCAAGTCCATCGCCAAGACCTGCACCCTGGAGAAGCTGGAGAGCTGATTTCCCCTGCCAAACAAAAGCGCGCCGCGTCCGAAGCCGGACGCGGCGCTTGCTATGTCAGCTTACAGGATCCGGGCGAAGAGGGCCGCGGCGGCAAAGCCCGTGAGATCCGCCGCCAGGGCGGCGGGGACGGCGTAGCGGCTTTTGCGGATCCCGGCGGCGGAGAAGTACACCGACACGGTGTAGAAGGTGGTCTCGGTGCTGCCCAGCATGATGGCCGCCGTGCGGCCCACCGGGGAATCCGGCCCGTGAACCGCCATCAGATCCGCCCCCACCGCCAGGGCAGCGCTGCCGGAGAGGGGCCGCACCAGCAGCAGGGGCAGGGTCTCGGGGGGAATCCCCAGCCGGGCCGCCGCCGGGCTCAGCAGCCGGGTCAGGGCCTCCAGGGCCCCGGAGGCCCGCAGCAGCTCCACCGCCGTCAGCAGCAGCACCAGACCCGGCAGGATGCGGCCCACCAGGGCCAGGCCCTCCCGGCCCCCGTCGCAGAGGGCGGCGTAGACGTCCACCCTTCGCCCCAGGGCCAGGGCGGAGACCAGAAAGAACAGGGCCGGAATCAGCGGCGCCGTCATGGGAAGAGCCGCCCCAGGGCCCAGGCGGCGCTGAGCCCCACCGCGACGGACAGGGCGGAGCTCAGCCACACCGCCGGGAGGATGTCGAAGGGGGCGGCGGAGCCCAGGCTGCTCCGCAGGGCCGCCACGGTGCTGGGCAGCAGCTGAAGGGAGGCGGTGTTCATGACGATGAAGCGGCACATCTCATGGGTGGCGCGCTCCTGCCCCGCCAGCTCGCCCATCCGCCGCACCGCCGCCACCCCGAAGGGCGTGGCGGCGCTGCCCAGGCCCAGAAGATTTGCCGTCACGTTGGCGGAAATGGCCTCCATGGTCCTTGCGTCCCGCCGGGCAGTGGGATAGAGCCGCCCCAGCAGGGGCGCCAGCAGCTGGGCCAGGCCCCCCTGCAGCCCGGAGCGGGCCAGCAGGCTGCCGAAGCCGCTCCAGAGCACCAGAGGCCCCGTGAGCCCCAACGCCAGCTCCACCGCCCGCCCCGCGCCCTCCATCGCGGCCCGGCCCAGGTCGCCGTCGCCCCGCAGGAGCCCGCAAAACAGGGAAATTCCCAGCAGCAGGGTCCAGATATACGCCATTGTCACAGCATCGCCCCCCCGCAAAAGCCTATGCGGCCCCGGGGGCCAAGATGCCAAAATCAAATCCCGCGGGGACCTTGTCCCCGCGGGATTTGTCAGTTCAGGGCCTCCGGGCAGACGCTCCGGACCCAGGAGAGCACCGCGTTGATGGGCAGGGCGAAGCCCAGGCCCTCCAGAGCCTCGGCGGCGGGCTCCGCGCCGGGGGCGGCGAGCTTGGCCGTCACCATTCCCACCACCCGGCCCGCCTCATCGAAGAGGGGGCCGCCGGAATTGCCCTTGTTCACCGCGGCGTTGATCTGGAGCATCTCCAGGGTTCTGCCCCCGGTGTCCACCTGTCGGGGCGCCGCGCTGTAATAGCCCGCTGTGAGGCTGTTGCTCAGCTCCCCATAGGGGTTGCCGATGGTGCAGACCCAGTCCCCCACGTGCAGACGGTCGGAGTCTCCCAGGCGGACGGTCTTGGGCACCGCCCCCTCGATCCGCAGCAGGGCCGCGTCGCCGGTCTCGCTGTTTGCCGCCACCAGGCTCGCCTGGCGCTGGCTCCCATCGCTGAAGCTGACCTGGATGCTGGCCGCGCCGCTGACCACGTGGGCGTTGGTGAGAATATAGCCCCGCTCCGAGATCAGAAAGCCCGTGCCCGCGCTGACGGTCTGGGGGCTGCCCTCGCCGGCGCCTTCGGCGGGGATGGCGATGATCCGCAGCACCGCCTCCGTATTCTCCCGGTAGATCCGGGCGGCGGCGGTCTCCCCGCTCACCGGCTCGGCGCTGCTCTGGGGCGTCCCGGGGGCGGAATCCCTCCGCAGCAGGGGCTCCAGCAGAACCCCCAGCAGGACCCCCAGCAGCAGGGCCCCCAGCAGAACCGGGACCACCCACCACAAGGAGCGCTTTTTGGGGGCGGTCTGCCGGGGCGGCGCCGGGATCCGGAGGGTATAGACGTTGGGGCCGCCGGGGGCCGGGGGCTCCAGGGTGTAGGCCGGGGGGTTCTCCCCGTCGTGGCTCAGCACCACCGGGGCCCCGGGGACCCCTTCCCCGGGCCGGGCCTCGGCGCTCCCGGCATACCGGGGCTGGGCCGCTCCGTTCCGGGAAAAGGGAGACTCCGCCTGCCCGGAAGCCGTTGCGCCGGGCCCGGGGCTCCGGGGCTCCGCCCCGGCGCTTCTCTCATATTCATAGCTCCGGGCTGGGCCCACGGGAGGCCGGAAGCTGCCTCCGGGGGTGGTGAAGCTCTCCTTCCCCCGCCCGTTCCAATCACGGTATTCCATGGCTTCCTCCATTCTTTCACATTTCCCACATCATAGCAGGTTTTGCCCCAAAAAGCAAGAGGCAAGGGAAAATCCGATTTTCCGCCTTGCGTTTTCCCGGAAAAGTGGTATAATTATATATCATTTTGTATAAAGGAGCGCTGATGATGAAACGGGTCCTTGCTGTTCTTCTGGCCGCCGTCCTGCTCTGCGCCACCCTGGCGGGCTGTGAAAAGGAAGCGTCCGGCCGGGAGCTTACCGTGTTTGCCGCGGCCTCCCTCACCGAAACTCTGACGGAGCTGGGGGCCCGCTACGAGGCGGCCCACCCCGGCGTGAAGCTGATCTTCAATTTCGGCTCCTCCGGCAAGCTGGCGGATCAGATCGCGGCGGGCGCGGACTGTGATCTCTTCCTCTCCGCGGCCCCCAAGCAGATGAATCTGCTGGATCTGAGCCGGGATGAGACCCAGAATCCCAATCGCTATGACTTTGTGGACGCCGCCACCCGGCTGGATCTGCTGGAAAACAAGGTGGCCCTGGCGGTGCCGGAGGGGAACCCCAAGGGCATCGACTCCTTTGACCGCCTGGCCGAGGCCCTGAGGGTAGGGGACGTCCTGTTGGCTATGGGCGGCGAGGGCGTCCCCGTGGGACAGTATACGCAGAAGATCCTGGCCTATTACGGCCTGGACGAGGCGGAGCTGGCCGCCCGGAGCCTGCTGAGCTACGGGGAGGACGTGAAGGCCGTCGCCACCCAGATCTCGGAGAAGCTGGTTGACTGCGGCGTCATCTACCAGACCGACGCCGCTGCCGCCGGGCTGACGGTGGTGGACACCGCCGCCGAGGCCATGTGCGGCCGGGTCATCTACCCCGCCGCGGTGCTGAAAAACGCCAAAAACCCGGACCTTGCCCGGGACTTTCTGGCCTATCTCCGGAGCGCTGAGGCCGGGGCCCTCTTTACCGCCGCGGGCTTCACGCCCCTGAGCGGGAGCTGAGCCATGGATCTCTTTCCCCTTTGGAATTCCCTGCGCATCGCGGCCATCTCCGCGCTGCTGGTGTTTCTCCTGGGCGTGGCGGCGGCCCGCTGGGTCTCCAAAGCCCCCCGGGGGCTGAAGGCCGCCCTGGACGTGCTCTTTACCCTGCCCCTGGTGCTGCCCCCCACGGTGGTGGGCTACCTGCTGATCCTGCTGCTGGGGCCCGAGCACGCCCTGGGGGCGGCCTTGCTGCGCCTCTTCGGGGCCAAAATTCTGATGCGCTGGTGGGCCGCGGTGCTGGCGGTGTCGGTGGTGGTCTTTCCCCTGATGTACCGCACAGCCCGGGGAGCCTTTGAGAGCTTCAACGAGGATCTGGCCGACGCGGGCCGGACCCTGGGCCTCTCCGACGCCTATATCTTCTGGCACATCCGGATGCCCGTCTGCCGCCCCGGCATCGCGGCGGGGCTGGTGCTGGCCTTCGCCCGGGCTCTGGGAGAGTACGGTGCCACCTCCATGGTGGTGGGCTTCATTCCGGGCCGCACCGCCACGGTGGCCACCCAGGTGGCCTTCCTCTGGCAGAACCAGGGCTACACCGAGGCGGGCCGCAGGGCTCTGCTCTTTTGGATCTGCATCAACGTCGCCATCTCCGCCGCGGTGCTGGTGACGGTCAATCTCCTGGAGAGGAGGTCTCCCCGCCATGGCTCTTGAGGTTCAGATCGAAAAGCGCCTGGGCGCCTTCCGGCTGGAGCTGGCCTTCCGCACCCAGCGGGAGCTTCTGGCCCTGCTGGGGGCCTCCGGCAGCGGCAAGAGCGTGACCCTGCGCTGCATCGCCGGGCTGCTGCGTCCGGATCGGGGCCGGATCGTGCTGAACGGCCGGGTGCTCTTTGACAGCGAGGCCCGGATCGACCTGCCGCCCCAGCAGCGGCGGGTGGGCTATCTCTTTCAGAACGACGCCCTCTTTCCCCACAAGACCCTGCTGGAAAACCTGGAGCTGGGGCTCCACGCCAAGCCCAAGGCCCAGCGCCGGGCCCTGGCGGAGCAGTGGCTGGCGCGCTTCCGCCTCTCCGAGCTGGCGGGCAGTCTGCCCGCCGCCCTCTCCGGCGGGGAACGGCAGCGGGCCGCCCTGGCCCGGACCCTGGCGGCGGAGCCAGAGGCCCTGCTGCTGGACGAGCCCTTCTCCGCCCTGGACGAGTATCTGAAATGGCAGTTGGAGCTGGAGCTGGCCCAGACCCTGGAGCAGTACGGCGGCGACGCCATATTGGTCACCCACAGCCGGGACGAGGTCTGCCGCCTGGCGAAGCGCGTCTGCGTACTCAACCGGGGCCGCTCAGAGCCCCTGCGCAGCACCGGGGAGCTGATGACCGCCCCCGGCACCCTGGGAGCCGCCCTGCTCTCGGGCTGTAAGAACGTCTCCCCCGTGACCCTGCTCCCCGGCGGGGGCCTGCGCTGCGAGGCCTGGGGCTGGGAGCTCCCGGCCCTGCCGCTGCCGGAGGGGCTCACCCACGTGGGCATCCGCGCCCACAGCCTCCGCCCCGGTCCCGGCCCCATCAGCCTGGACTGCCGGGTGGAGCGGGTGATCGACAACGTCTTTTCCGATATCATCATGCTCCGGGCCCCCGGCCCCGGCCTGCTGCGGATGGAAACGCCCCGCGGGGCCGTGGGCGGCTGCCGGACCCTGCGCGTCCACGTGGAGCCCGGGGAAATCCTGCTGCTGACGGGAGGTGAGGCACCGTGACCGACGCCTTTGGCCGAGTCATCGACTATCTGCGGCTCTCCGTCACGGAGCGCTGCGATCTGAACTGCCTCTACTGCGGCCCCGGCGCCCGCTGCGAGAGCGGCCCCGCGGCCTGCTGCGCCGCCGGGGAGCTGGTCTCTATGGCCGCCGCCTGCGTGGCGCTGGGGGTCAAAAAGATCCGCCTCACCGGGGGCGAGCCCCTGCTGCGGCGGGATATTCTGGAGCTCATCGCCGCCCTGCGGGCCCTGCCGGGCCTGGAGGAGCTGAGCATGACCACCAACGGCCAACGTCTTCCGGAGCTGGCCGCCCCCCTGCGGGCGGCGGGGCTGGACCGGCTGAACGTCAGCCTGGACAGCCTCCGCCCGGGGCGCTACCGGGCTCTCACACGGGGCGGCAGCCCGGAGCGGGTGCTGAAGGGGCTGGCCGCCGCGGAGGCGGCGGGCTTCCGGGATCTGCGGCTGAACGTGGTGCTGCTGCGGGGCTTCAATGACGACGAGCTGGCGGAGCTGGCCGGACTGGCCCGGGAGCACCCCTGGTCTGTGCGCTTCATTGAGCTGATGCCCATTGGGGCCGGGGCCGAGCTGGACGCCTTTCTCCCGGCGGAGCAGGTTCTGCGGGCCCTGCCGGAGCTCCGGGCCTGGGGGCAGGCCGACGCCGCCTCTGTAGCCCGGCTCTATTCCGCGCCGGGCTGGGCGGGGACGGTGGGGCTGATCGCCCCGGTGAGCCGCCCCTTCTGCGCCGGCTGCAATCGCCTTCGCATCACCGCCGACGGCAGGCTGAAGCCCTGCCTCCACGCCCCGGAGGAATACTCCCTGCGGGGGCTGAGCGGGGAGGCGCTGCGGGCCGCCATCCTGGCCGCTGTGGCCCAAAAGCCCGCCCGGCACCGTCTGGCCGAGCTCGGACACAGCGAAAGCGCCCGCCCCATGCAGCGGATCGGGGGCTGAAGAACAATCTGGAGGAAAACATGGAAGATTTTAGCCATTTGAACGCACAGGGCCGGGCGCGGATGGTGGACGTGACGGAAAAGGCCGTCACAGACCGGAGCGCCGCGGCGGAGGTCACGCTGCGCTGCGCCCCGGAAACCATCGCCGCCATCCGCGGCGGCGGCCTCCGGAAGGGGGACGTGCTGGCGGTGGCCCAGGTGGCGGGGATCCAGGCCGCCAAGCACTGCTGGGAGCTGATTCCCCTCTGCCACCCCCTGCCTCTGAGCGGGGTGGACATCGACTTTGCCCTGACGGAAAACGCCGTCCACATCACCGCCTCCGTCCGCTGCACGGGCCGCACCGGGGTGGAGATGGAGGCCCTCACCGCCGCCGCGACGGCGGCGCTCACGGTCTACGACATGTGCAAGGCCCTGCAAAAGGACATGGAGATCACCGGGCTGCGGCTGCTGGAAAAGACCGGCGGCAAAAGCGGGACTTACAAAAAACCGGAAATTGGGAAGCATGATACTTGACAAACGCGCTCCAGGGGCATATAATAACCTACAAATCCGGTAGGTAAATAAAACTCCATGCAGCCGGAGAAACAGAAAGGAGCGCAACCCTATGAAGATTTACGAAAACATTTCGGAGCTCATCGGCAAGACTCCCCTGGTCAGACTGAACAACTACGCGAAGGCCCTCGGCCTGGAGGCCGAGCTCTGCGTCAAGCTGGAATATTTCAACCCCGCTGGCAGCGTCAAGGACCGGGTGGCCCGGGCCATGCTGGACGACGCCGAGGCCCGGGGCCTGCTGGGGCCCGGCTCCGTCATCATCGAGCCCACCAGCGGCAACACCGGCATCGGTCTGGCCGCCGTGGGGGTCAGCCGGGGCTACCGGGTGATCCTCACCATGCCCGAGACCATGAGCGTGGAGCGCCGCAGCCTCCTGCGGGCCTACGGGGCGGAACTGGTGCTGACGGAGGGGGCCAAGGGCATGAAGGGCGCCATTGAAAAGGCCCGGGCCCTGGCGGAGGAGATTCCCGGCAGCTTCATCCCCGGACAGTTTGTCAACCCCGCCAATCCGGCGGCCCACCGGGCCTCCACCGGCCCGGAGATCTGGGCCGACGCCGAGGGCCGGGTGGATCTCTTCGTGGCGGGCGTGGGCACCGGCGGCACCGTCACCGGCGTGGGGGAATATCTGAAGGCGCAAAACTCCGCCCTTCGGGTGGTGGCGGTGGAGCCCGCGGACTCCCCGGTCCTCTCCCAGGGCAAGGCGGGGCCCCACAAGATCCAGGGCATCGGCGCGGGCTTCGTGCCGGAGATTCTGAACACCGAAGTCTGCGACGAGATCTTCCCGGTGGAGCATGAGGACGCCTTCGCCGCCGCCCGTCTGCTGGCCCGGCAGGAGGGGCTGCTGGTGGGCATCTCCTCCGGCGCGGCCCTCCACGCCGCCACGGAGCTGGCAAAGCGCCCGGAAAACCGGGGCAAGCGCATCGTGGCCCTGCTCCCCGACGGCGGAGACCGCTATCTCTCCACCCCCCTCTTCGCGGAATAACAGGCGCGGCCCCGTCCCGGTTGGGACGGGGCCGCGGCTTTTGCGGATCAGTTTTTCAGCGTGGGCTTCAGGCTGGGGCCCGACAGCTCCGCCTCCTTGCGGGGCGTATTCATCTTCTGGTACTCCTGCTCCAGGGCCTTGCCCCCGTCGCCGTTGGTGAGACCGTTGTTGATGCGGTCCCGGAAGCCGCCGTCCTTCTGATACTGGGAGGCCAGCTCCGCAAAGGCGGGGCTGGAGCGGATCTGCTCGGCCCTGGCCTTGAAGGCGCCGTTGGTGATGTTCTGCCCCGGGTCCGCGCTGGCGGCCATCTGCCGGGCAGCCAGGATATAGGCCAGCTTCTCCACAGAGGCCCCGGTCCCCTCCCGGGCCGCAGAGCTCTGGGACTGGCGGATCTGCCACTGGGCGGAGCGGACGGAGTGGGCCTTGGCGTCGTGGATGATGGTCTTGCTCAGGGTGGCCACCTTTCCGTCGGCGGCCAGCTGGCTGTATTTGCCCCGGGCGTCGGGGTCGGACATGGCCTTCAGAAAGGCGGAGCCCGGGGTCTTCAGACGGCCCACCTCGGCCTCCAGCTCGCCCCGGCTGATGATGGCGTTGGGGTTGCCCTGGGAGAGCTTCATGATGGCCGTCACCATGGCGCAGCCGTCCAGGGTCATGCCCCGGTTCAGATGCCGCTGGGAATTGCGCATCAGATCCCGGGCGCTGCGGGCTCCGCCGGTGAGGAGCTCCTCGCCGTATTTCTGGGGATCCACATAGCGGCGATGGGCGGGGCTCTGGGCCTTGTGGGCCCGGTTGACGGAGGAGCAGTAGTCCGCGAACTCCTCCGCGGGCATCACCCGCTTCATGACGCACAGGGCCTCCTTGGAGGCCGCCGCCATGGTCTTGCCGCCGGGGGTCTTGCCGCCGCCGTCGTTGTAGCGCTTGACGGCCTGGGCCAGCTGGCGGGCGGTCTTGCCGTCCAGGGCAATGCCCTGCTCGGCCAGGCTCCGGGCGTGGTCCAGCTGCTTCATCATCTCCAAAAACTGCTTGCTCTCCCGCTCCCGCTGGGCGGCCTGGTGGTTTGCCATGCTGTCTCTGATGGACTTGGTGACGTTCCTGAAGAAGGCGGCGTCCTGCTTTGCCAGATTGGGGTCCCGGCTGTATTTGCGCAGCATCTCATCCCGGGCCTTCTTATGCTCCCCCATCAGGACGATCATCTCGGCCCCCTTGCCGCCCCGGGCCAGGCGCAGGGCCTCGGGGTCCCTGGTCAGGGCCCGGAAGCTGGACTGCTTCCCCACCCGCTGGGCCAGGGTCTCCAGCATCCGGCCGTTGGCGGGGGCGTCGGGATTCTTGCCCATGAGCACCGTGGCGGTGACAATGCCCACCATCTGGGAGGCCCCCAGGGCGTTGACGGCCCGCTGGCGGTCGATATACTGCTTCCAGGTCTCTCCGGGCCGGACAGCGTCGGGCCGCGGGAGCTCCCGGGGCGTCTTGCTTGCTGTGTTTGGCATAGTGCGATTCTCCCTCTTTAAGAAACAGCCCGGAGCGAGTGTTCCGGGCTGTTTTCCGTTTCCGTCTTCCTGTTGTGAAGCGACAGGCTCAGATGAACTGCAGCAGGCCGGCGAAGCCTGTGACCTCAAAGACCTCCATGACCATCTTGTTCACGTTCTTCAGAAACAGGCGGCCGTCCTTGCGGCGCATCGCCATATAGGCCCGCTTCAGGATCCGGAGCCCGGCGCTGGAAATGTAGTCCAGCTCCTTCATGTCCAGGATCAAAGTGTCGAAGCGGCCGGTCAGCTCGTCGATCACCTTTTCCGCCTCCACGGAGGTGTTGGAGTCCAGCCTGCCGATCATGACAAGCTCTCCCTCCGTGCCGCGGTTGATAAGATTCAGATTCAGGCTCATGCGTTTTCCTCCGTGCTGGCTTCAGCTCCGGCGGCGCCGGAGTTCTTCTTTTTCTTTTGCTTTTTGGCGGCCTTGCGGGCCTTTTTGGCTTCCTTTTTCGCCTGCTTCTCCGCCTTTTCCCGCTCCAGGTCCCGATCCTTGGGGGGCTCCTGCTCCGAGACGCTCATGAGCTTGCCGGGCATGCGCTGGATGAAGGCGCTCAGGGCTCTGCGGTTGGAGATCCAGCCGGTGAGTCCCCGCCCGGACCAGGCGCTCAGAACGGGGACCCCGTCCTCGTAGTCAAAGATCAGCACCGAGGGCCGGGTGACCACGTAGCGGATCAGACAGGCCGGAGCCTTGGGAAGCTCGCTCAGATACAGCACCCGGCCGATCTCGCTCATCAGCTTGTAGGCGATCTCCCGGGCCTTGGCTTCGGGGCAGGAGACCGTCAGCCGCTTCGCCTTCTTGCGGACGCCCAGAATGCGCACCGCTCCGGCGCCGTCGGAGACGCCGTAGACCAGATTGCTGACCTGGCCCTTTTCCAGCACCACCAGCCGACCGTCCTCAGCGGGCTCCGTCCGGCCCAGGAGGGCTCTGCGGATTTCCTGCCTGGCTTCTTTTTTCACTGCGCCAATCTCCTTTCCCCCGGTCAGGCGCCGGTGCCGGCGCTGCCGAGAATCTTTTCATTGCGCACGGAGAGGTCGTAGTAGACCTCGTCGGCGCGGAAGATATTGCTGCGGATCTCGCTCAGATCCATGGGCCCGAATTTATAATAGGGGCACTTGTAGGAGGGGGTGTACTTGGTCTTCAGCGGGAAGGAGTTGAAGGAAACGATGATGCTGTTGCCGGTGCTCTCCTGGTTGTTCAGCCGCTGCAGCTCGCTGGGGTAGATCAGCGGACGCACCTGGGTGTTGGTGGAGACGTTGATGTCTCCCGCCTTGCTGCCCAGGGAGCTGGAGGTGGAGCTGGTGCGGACGGTCATATTGCCGCACATCTCGGAGAACATCTTGCAGGTATCGGTATCGTTGGAACCGATGAACATCTTGACGCCGCAGTTGCCGATGACGATGTCCGCGACCTCCTTGCCGTAGACGTTGGTGAGCTGGACGAAGGACTGCACCACCATGCTGAACCAGATCTTTCTGGAACGGCCGACGGTGATCATCTGGCCGAACTTGTCGATCTTGGGCATGTTGCCGAACTCGTCCATGATGAAATAGACGTTCCGGGGCAGGGTCTGACCCGGCAGGTCGGTGGCCACCTTGATGAGGGCCTTGTAGGTGGAGAGGATGAAGAGGGAGGCCAGGGAGTGGCGGGTATCCTTTTCATCGGGGATCTTCAGGAAGAGGGCGGTGGGCTCGTAGGCAAACTTCTCCGCCTTGATGTCGGTGGCGGAGGTCAGGGCGCAGAGGCCCCGGTCGTTGAAGAGGCTCAGCTTATCCATGGTAATGGACATATAGGAGCCCAGGGTGGCCTCGGGGGCGCTGAGCACCTGGCGGGAGAGCTGGTAGGCCTGGGAGAGCTTGCTGCGGCCCTCGAAGTATTCCTTCAGATTCTGGTAGTTGTTGGTGTTGTCGGTGAGGGCCTTGCTGACGTTGAAGAGGTTGAACTTCTCCTTGGTCATATCCAGCCTGGGATCGGCGCTGTCCTCCAGCATGGCCAGAATGGTGGCCTGGACGATGCTGCGGGCGCCCTTCTCCCAAAGGGGATCCTTCTCATTCTGGACGGGAATCAGACCGCCCACCAGGTCGCTGAGGTCCTCGTACATGGCGTCGTAGACCTTCTGCCGCTCCACGCCCACGTCGTCCTTGCAGTGCTCGGCGTCGATGTAGGCCCGGCCCTTCCACTCGATCCAGGGCTCGTCGGCCTGGGCCTCGCCGTCCATCCGCTGCAGATCGGGATAGTCGGCCATGGCGTCGATGTGGGCCACGATGCCGGAGCCCAGGTTCAGATATTCCTGGTAGGCGTCCCAGATGGGCTCCAGGGGATTCCAGCGGCTGGAGGAATAGGTGTCACGCAGGTCCAGCACCATGACGTTGTAGCCGCGGCTCTTGAGATAGCCGGAGTGCAGGTCGAAAAGCTCGCCCTTGGGGTCCGTCATAATCATGGAGGAGCCGCAGTTGGTGGCGCCGATGAGCTGGATCATGGGGTTGATGAAGGTGGTGGTTTTACCGGAGCCGGTGGCGCCGATGACCAGGGCGTGGACGCCGGGCTTGAAGTTGCCCACCAGGTGGCCGTGCTTATCCAGCACCGCCCGGGCGGGGACGCCGTCCTTTTTGGCATCGGGCAGGGTTTCATAGGTGAAGGGGGGGAAGTACTTGTCCCGCTCCTCATCGGTGAGGAAGCGGCTGTTTTCCAGAGAGCCCTCGATGCGGTCCTTCTCGCCGCCCTTGCCCTTGAGCATTCTGGTGCCCTTGTTGGCGGAGCGGAAGCCGCCGTTGAGGGTATAGATGGCGGCCATCAGCAGATCGATGACCACGCCCACCAGCCAGGTCATGGGCTCGATGAGAAGCTTCCAGCGGAAGTGCCAGCCGCCGGTGCCCAGGCTGGCGCTGACGTTCTCCACGATGAAGCGCACCAGGGTGCCCAGCAACAGGGAGGAAATCAGGAAGATCGCCACATAGAGGGCGATGGTCTTTCGGTTCAGCTCCCGCAGGTGCTCTGTGAGCTCTTTCCATGCTTTTTTCAACAAAGGGCATTACCTCTCTTTCCGTGGGACGGGGTTCATCGAACGGGCGCCGCCTCTGTCTCCGTCTCCGCTTCATTGGCGGCGGTGCTGTCCGCGGGGGTCTCGGTTTCGCTGTGGGGGGCCAGATCGCCCTCGGGGCCGGTGGGAGCCGTTTCCCCGGGATTCTCCTCTTCCCTGTCGTATTTGTGCAGATCTTCGGAGGCCATGGGCTCGTGGCTGGGCTTCTCGCCGTAGCTCGCCTCGTGGCTGAGCACCCACAGGGAGCCGTCGGCTCTGGCCTCCAGGCTCAGGCGGATCTCCGCCGCGGCGTTGACGCTGCGCAGCACCAGCTCCGCGGCGCCGGGGGTTTCCCCGGCCTCGAGATAGGCGTTGACCCGGTCCTCCTCGCTGAGGACGCCCAGGAGCTCCAGGCTCTCCTCCCCGCTGAGGATCTCGTAGTCCCAGTCGGTCTCATACTCGGAGGCGATCTCCACGCTGAGGATCAGAACGCCGTCCTCGTCGGTATAGAGCCGATAGGGGTTTTCGGAGTCCTCGCCGCCCCGGAGCTCCGTCTGGCATCGGATGCCGGAGGCGTTGAGCAGCGCGGCGCTGAGGCCCTTCTCCCCCGGCGTGACCTCCGCCAGGAGCTTCATCTCATAGCTTTTGGCGGCATTTTCCCCCTGGCCGGTGAGGGTCAGGGTGAAGAGCGCCCGGCCCTCCGCCTCGGGATGGAGGAGAAAGACGGTGCCGTCGTTCTCCCCCTCCTCCCGGGTGACCCGGAGGGCGGGGAGGCTTTCCTCCCCGTCCTTCAGGACCCAGCGGCTTTCGGGGGCGTCCTCGTGGGGCACGGTGAGCTCCACGCTGCCGTCGGACTTCAGACTCCATCGGAAGGGATAGTCGGTCTGCTCGCCGCCGGTGTGGATCTCCCCCTTGCTGCCGCGCAGCACCAGGGCCACGATCACCGCCAGCAGGAGGATGCCCGCCAGCACCAGGAAGGGGAGCAGCTTCCGTTTCCGGTCTGCCTTTTGCTGCTGCCGTTCGCTGTCGAACAGAAATTCATCAGACATTGCTGCACCTCCTTACGGGTTGCCGGTTTCCGGGGGCGTGGTTTCGCCGGTGGCAGGGATATAGTGATCAATCCACGTGTAGTTACAGGTTTTGCAGGTATACTGTACATAGCCCTGTTCTGTTGCTGTGGGCGGAACAGTTACCTCATTGTCCTTTGTGTGGTTTTCAGCTGTGGTTTTGTGCCCGCACTTAATGCATTCGCCCGTATGCGTCTGATCGTTATCCGCCGTGTACCGATACGAACAATTTTCGGGGAACTCATTGCCGCACTCGCAGGTTCCAATGTGCTTACCCGTTACATCATCGTACGTCCAATCTTTGAATGTACAAGGTACCGCTTCATCTTTTGCGAAGCAGCGCTGACAGACTTGAGCATGTTTAGAACTGCCAACAGGCGTCAAGGTATAGATGTGACCCAATGCAGGCGTCTGCAAGTCGTTGATATTCTCTATCTGCTTCTCACCCAGAGCGTCGCTGAAATACTTGCCGCAGCGGGAGCAGGAGTAGTACTCGCTGTGGCCCTTCTCCGTACAGGTGGGGGCGACGGCGGAGGTGTAGACCATGTCGTGGACGTGGACGCCGCCCTGGGAGCCATCCTGTGCCTGGGCTGCCGCCAGCATCTGCGGCACGGGATCCGTTTCGGGCGGGACCGACAGATTGACCATGACGGTGGCCGCGTTGTTCTCCCGGGAGGTCACGGTGATGCGGTAGTTGATGACGGAAGCGGTGTAGTTCCGCGGGGGCAGGAAGCGGATGTACTCCGTGGTGTAGGCGGCGTTGCGCTCGTCATAGCTCTCCTGCACCTGCCAGGTGCCGTTGTCCGGCACGATGCTGCGCCACATGGCCGCCTCGTGGGTGTTGCCCTTCTCCTCGGCGGACTGGGCGTACTGCTCCAGCAGGGCGGTGGTGTAGCCGCGGGTATCGGCCAGCATGGCCTGACCCACGCCGCCGGAGCTGTCCACCCGGTTGATCTTCACGTCCAGACCGGTCTTGGAGCCCTCGATCCGCGGGACGATGTACACGCCCTCTCCCGCGTTCAGGGCAATATCCTGGCTGCCGCCGGTGGGAATCACATAGTCGCCGGAGGGGATCCCGGTCTGGTCCGGGCCGGTGATCACGGAGATGAGGCCGGAGAGGAGGATCTCCGCCAGGCTGACCCGCAGGGGGGCGCCGGCCTGGACGGTCTGGTTCACCACCCGGGTCAGGGTGACGCCGGACAGATCCGTCATGGAGCTGACGCTGTCCACCTTCCAGGTGGCGGTGACGCCGTCGCTGCCGTTGACGGGCTCCAGCTCGATCCAGCGCAGCTCCTCCACGTCGGGCACCAGCACCCGCAGATGGACGGTGCTGCCCGCCGTAAAGGCGGCGCCGCTGGTGACGAAGGGCCGGATGTCCTCATAGACTCTGGTCTGCTCGCCGCCGGCCTCGTCCAGGTAGCCCACGGTCATTTTGACGGGACCGGTGGTGCCGCTGTTGAAGGAGCCGGTGTTGGCGGCGGTGACGACGTCCAGATCCAGCAGGGTCACGGTGCCGTCGGGGTTGAAGCGGGTGGGCATGCGGGCGGGGGTCATGGTGCCCCGGAAGCTCCACTTGCCGGAGACCGCGCCGTTGGGCAGCTGCTCGATGACCTCCGCGTTGGAGATGGTCTCCTCGATGCGGCCCATGTTCACCAGATTCAGACCTGTGATCTCCTTCAGATTCAGAATGCCGAAGTCCAGCTCCACCACCTGGCCCGGCTTGATGGAGCTGATCCCCTGGTCGGTGAGGGTGACGTACTTGCTGCGCAGCTCCGTATCGTAGGCGGTGTCTGTGGTGAAGTAGACGGCCACGGCCAGATCCTTTTCATCCGGGATCAGCTGCTGCTCGACCATGTCCTCGCTGAACTGCAGGAAGACCCGCTGGAGGTTCTGCCCGTCGGGCTTGGTGGTGATGTTCATGGTCAGGCCCTGGTCCGCGTTGCCGAAGCTGGTGAGATAATAGGTGTCGATGAGCACGCCGCTGCGGATGCGCTGGATGAGGCCGAAGCTCAGAGGCGCGTGGACGGGATAGGCCGAGTCGGTAAAGACGTTCAGCCCGGTGATGCTCTCGAGATAGCTGGTGTTGACGCCCAGGGCATAGAACACGGGACGGCCCTGCTCGTCGCGCATCAGGCTCATGTTGCCCGTATCCTGCTGCTGCGCGTTGTGATACATGGTGTCGGTGTAGAGCACCGTGCCGAAGAGATTGTAGGTGTCGGGATTGGTGGCCGCGCTCTCGGTGGAGGGATAGATGAAGATATTGAGCATATCGTCCTTGGAGGCGGGCTCCCGGGTGACGGTGGAGGACCACTGATCGTCGTCGTAGCGCTCGAACTCGTTCTCGTTGAAGACGATGTTGATCTCTCCGATGGAGTTCTTCTGTTCCGTGCGGTAGATCTGCACGTCCTTCACCAGGTTCTCCTCCCGGTTCCACTCCGCCTTGAACAGCAGCTCCTTCCCGGCGGGGTACTTGTAGTCGTACTCGCCGTTCTTGTTGATGTAGCGGGTGCCGGGCCCCTGGACCTGGTAGACCGCGACGTTGGTGATGTTCCACTTGGTCACCACGCTGCTGCGGATCTGGAGCTTGGCGTCCATGAGCTGGGCAATGTTGTCCACGTCGATGAAGAAATTGTCGGTGGTGCCCGGTCGGAACTGATAGTCGGGATTGCTGACGCAGTAGTTGACCTCCTCCGACTTGTCGTCCAGGGTCCGGGTATGGCTGTCCGGGAGGCCGTTGTAGTCGTTCATGAGGTCCACCACGTCAAAGGGATCCACCGCTACCAGCTTGCCCTCGTGGTTCAGATAGTTGTAGCTCATGCTCAGGCCGCCGATGAGGTTCGGGTCCGCGATGGTGACCATCTCGCCGTCCTTGTTGGGCTTGGCGTTGGTCTCGTAGGCGCCGGTGGTGATGCTGACCAGCAGCTTGGTGCTGTAGCTGGACTTGGTGATCTGGTAGAAGTGGGCCAACTCCAGGAGGGTCCGGCCCTCGGCGCCCCGGTTGGAGCCCATGGCGCCGGCGTCCCGGTACTTGATGCCCACCCAGCCCAGGCCGTCCACAGACTCGCTGTCGGCGGTCCAGTTGGGGCTGATCTTGCCGTCGGTCTTCTTGCGGACCTGGATGGAGTCGATCTTCAGCTTGTCGTAGATATCGCCGTTGGTGTCCTGATCGTCGGGGATGATGCGGATCTCCTGCAGCTCACCGTAGTCCATGGCAGTGGGGATGTAAAAGATGGAGGCCGCGCCGGTGCGGAAGGCGTCGGCTGGGAGCTGGGCGTTGGCCAGCACACAGCCGCTGTTGCCGTACTCAAAGGCCAGCTGGAAGTAGAAGAGGTTTTCCGAGCCGCAGTCGTCGTCATCGTCGTTGACCTTGTTGCCGGCCACGTTGACCTGCACCTCATAGAGGCAGCGCTGGCGGTTGAAGCCCAGCTCCTGGCAGGCGTCCTCATAGGACATGAACAGCCGCAGGGTGGACCAGTCCACCTCTTCCCGGGCGTCCACCTCGGTGCTGTGGCCGTCGAACTCATGGATCATGTGATCGTCCTGGATCAGCGTGCCGGGCTGCCAGTGCTCATCATCGGGATCCAGCATGGGATCCTGGTCGCTGTAGATCTGGCCCATCTTGAAGCAGATGCTCTGGGCGTTGACGGCCCGGGTGATCCCCACGTGGGAGAGCAGGCCCTCGCTGTCGATCTCCTGCCAGCGCAGGACCCGGGAGTCATAGGACCGCACCATCTGGATCTGCAGGCCCTTCATCTGCCATTCGTCGGCGCCGTCGAGGCGGATGGAGACGGTGCGGAACTGCTTGACCCCGGACAGGGGGATCATGCACTGCACCGTGCCGCCGCCCCGCAGGCCGTAGTTGTAGGCGAATTGGGCGGTATTGCCGGGCCACTCGCCGTAGAACTGGGTGATGTAGTCCCGCAGCCGGAATTCGGAGCTGGTGACCTCCTTATCCTTCATGTTCAGATACTTGAACTGGAGGTAGATATCCGCCGTGGTGCCGGAGTTGGCCACGTTATCGGTGCAGATGGTCAGCAGATAGCGCTCCTGCCGGTCAATGGGCAGAATGGTGAGATTGTCGTGATAATCGCTGAGGGAGAAGGCGTATTCGCTCTGGGACTCGATCCGGTTGCCGGAAATGCTGCCCGCGGTAAAGTAGCGGGCGGGGTTCCGGGCGCCGGGGGTGTAGTAGTAGCGCAGGGTGGCGCCCTCGAGCCGGATGTTCACCGCCACGGTGGGATAGGCGGCGAAGGTCAGGTAGGAGATCCCGTCCTCGGCGGAGCGGGCAGCGCGGCTGGCCCGGAGCTCGTTATTCGAGGCGGCCTCCGTGGTAATCAGCTTGGCCTTGGCCGCGGCGGCCTGCTCCCCCAGAATGATCCTGGCGGAGCTCAGGCTGGAGAAGTCGGGCAGCATGGCGGACACGCAGATGCTGTTGCCCTGCTGGGCAAAGCCCGCCACGGCCACGTCGCCCATCTGCTCCATGGTCCAGCCCAGGGCGTTGACGATCAGCGGCAGGGTCAGATCCCGGAGGCAGCCGAACTTGTCCTCATAGCGGATGGACAGCGCGGCGGTCTCGCACAGACCCAGATCGCTGATCTTGGTATGGCTGCCCAGCCCGTAGGAGCCGGCCAGGCTCTCGAAGCCGCCGTCGCCCTGGTCGGCCAGCTCCAGGCGGAAGACCACCCGGTTGGTGACCTGGGAGATGTGGTCCTCCCCCACGTGATGATCCCGGGGGTAGGAGCCGGCGGTCTCGGTGTTCACCAGCACGCAGCCCGCCACGCCGTTGTTGACGCCGGGGCCCACGATGTTGAAGACGCCGCCGCTGTTGTTCCAGCGGAAGATGCCGCCGCCGTAGGACATATCCACATCGGCAATGATGTAGCCGGAGAAGTCGATGTAGCCCTCGTCGGAGTACCAGCCGTACATTTCCTGGCCGTAGAGGGTGTTCACCTCATAGACCCGCATGCCCTGGCAGGCCCAGTCCGTGGCTGTGACGAAGCTGGTTCCGTCCTCCCGCATGTGGTTCTCCACCCGGCCAAAGATCTGGATGCGGTCAATGGTGGTGATGGGGGTGGGGGTGGTGAAGAGGAACTGGTCGGTCTTCACCGAGCGCAGGCCCTTCTGATCCCGCAGGGGGGCGGTGCTGTAGCCGAAAACGTCCTCCACCAGCTGGCGGCGTTCGTTCCGGCTGGCCACGGCGGCAGCCGCGTCCATGCCCCGCTGCACGCCGTCCGCCCCGGGGAAGATCACCGTGGAGCGCTGGGCGCCGCCGGAGGTGTAGTAGATGACAAAGTAGCTGACGTTGTCGGCGGCTCCGTCCTCCTTCACTGTGCCGGTGCTGACCTCCAGGATATAGGTATTGTTGACCTTGGTGCCCGCGGAGACCGCGGCCTCGCCGTGGGCCGTAACGTTGACCTCTTTTTCCACCAGGGACTCGGTGGGCTCCACGTCTGTCGCCGGCTCGTCGTCCCGGTGTACCGGGTAGGAGGTGGCGCCGGTATTGCCCGGGACAGTCTCCTCCTGGCCGGGCTCCGGCTGAAGCACGGGATCCGTCGGGTCGGGCTGGGGAGCCGGATCCTCCGGAGGGGCGGTGACGACCTGGGGCGCGCTGGTCTCCGGCGCCGGCAGGGCCGGGCTCTCGGTGCTCTGCTCGGGGGGATGGATCTCCTCCGCTCCGGCCGGGGTCAGCAGCAGGCCGCCGCAGATGCACAGCGCCATGCACAGGGCCAGCAGCCGCCGTCCCCGGAGCAGCCAGGCGCTCCGGCGCCGGGCACGGGCCCGCTTTTCGCTGATATCAATCATCTGATCACTCTCCTCCGTTATAACGGATTGCTCGAAGCGTTCAGCCGCTCCTTGCGTCTGCGCTCCTTCTGGGCCTGGACCAGGCCCTCCAGCGCCTCAAAGCTGATGGGCTCCACGGTCCGACCGTCGAAGCGCATCTTCTCAAATACGGTCATGGTTTTCAGTTCATTGGAGAAGCTGAAGAAGGAGGAAAGAATATCATCATCGTCCTCGTCGTCCTCGTCGAAATCATCCTCATCTTCGTCTTCGTCTTCGTCCTCGTCTTCGTCCTCGTCTTCGCTCTCTTCCTCGTCCTCGTCCTCGTCGCTGCCGAAGAAGTCGAAATCGTCGTCGCCGCTCTCGCTGTCGGAGTCCATCAGCAGATCCATCAGCTCGCCGCTGTCCAGCTCGCCGCCGTACTCCTCGTCCTCGTCCTCGTCGAAGTCGTCGTTGCGGTCCTCGTTGAGATCGAAGTCGTCCAGCTCCAGCCCGTCGTCCCGATCCTCCGGCTCCTCCCCGGGCAGCCGGTCCTCGTCGAAGAGCTCGTCCTCGTCAGGCAGCTCCGGGGCGGGCTTGCGGGGGCTCTCGGCGCCGGAGCGCAGGGCCTCGTTTTCCTTGCGCAGGCGGTTGAGCTCGTCCAGCTGGGCCATCAGCCGCTCCTCCATGGCGGAGAGTCTGGCGTCCTGCACCGGGGCGTCCGGCGCCGGCAGCGGAGGCGGCGTCAGGGCTGCCCCGGCGTTGACCCGCTCGCTGCCCAGATTGTCGATGGCCTCGGACATCTTGTTCACGGCGGAGGCGAAGAGCCCCAGCATTTCGCTCATGGGGCCCTGCTCCTTGGCGGGGCTTGGGCTGATGGCTTCGGTCATGGCCTCCCGGCGGGCCTGGAGACGGGCCTCGATCTCGGCGTCGTCCAGCTCCGGCAGCTCCAGGCTCTCTTCGTTTTCATCCGGCTCGCCGAAGGACCAGCTGGTGTGCCGGTACTCCTCCGGGCCGTACTCCCGGAAGGTCACGCTGCCGCGGCCCAGGGCGGCGGCCTCTCCGGCCTCCGGCTCCCGGCGTCCCCGGGCGGCAATGGCCTGGGCGTGGGCCTCCCGGCTCTGGGCCACGAATTCCTCCCAGTTCTCGGGGCCGCCCTCGCCGGTGAAGTACTGACTCTTCCAGTTCCGGGTCTCGAACATGGCGGTGATGCTGGGCTCCGTGGCCACCTGGAAGGTGGAGCGGCTGGAGGGGCTCAGGATGGTGAAGGCCTGGCCTCTGGGGGCCTGGACGATCTGCTCCTGCTCCACCTCGTTGATGCCTCCGGCCTTCTCGTAGAGGGTGACCAGATCCTGCATGTCGTTGGGGGCCAGGGCAAAGATAAAGCTGTACTGGCAGGCGTTGATGATGGCGGTGGATTTCCGGGCCAGCTCCTCGGAGCCCACAAAGTCCTTGATGTTCTGGGTGATGACGATCTGCATGCCGTTGTACTTTCGGATGCGCTTCGCCAGCTGGAACATGAAGTCCAGGGCAATGGGGAACTTGGAGTCGATGAAGACATGGGCCTCGTCGATGACCACCACGATCTTGCGCTGGGCGTTGTATTTCAGATTGTAGTCTCGGTTTTTGATGATCTCGTTGTCCAGGTACTTCAGAACCAGCAGCATCTGGGCGTTGGCAATGGTGTTGTTGCGGTTCGCCAGCATGGACTGGAAGTTGAAGACCGTGAAGTTCTCGTCGGTGGTGACGGTGCTGGGACCGTTCCAGATGTTGGCGTTGCGGCCGCCGGTGGAGAACTTGGCGATGTAGTTCATAAGGGTCCGCAGCAGATCCCGGGTGAAGGGATTGTCGCTGGACTGGAACTCCCGGAGCACCTCGTCGTAGAGGTCGTCAAAGACCGGATAGTCGGCAGGGCTCAGCCTGGAAAGATCCGTATCCGGGGTGATGTTGTGGGTCAGATAGACCCGGTCCACCAGGGTATTGAGATATTCCATGGCGTCCTTGCCGCAGTCGGGCATGATCTGCCGGAAGAATTCCTCCAGGAATTGCAGGTGGGTGGCGTAGCTTCCTCCGGAGCCCTCCTCCCCGGCCTCGTCGTCCTCCAGGGCGGTGATGATCTGGAAGGGGTTCAGCCGGCCGTACTGGGCGTTGCCCACATTGATGATCTGGCCGTGAAGATTGGCGGCCAGCTCGGTGTATTCGTTTTCGGGGTCCAGGATGAAGATCTTGGCGTCCTCGGCGGCCAGGTTCGCCAGCAGGGACTTGGTGGCGTAGGATTTACCGGAGCCGGATTTACCCACGATGACCATGTTGGAGTTGACCCGCTCGCTGTCCCGGCGGAAAAAGTCGATAAACACCGGCAGACCGTCGCTCACGCCCAGGCGGACGCCGCCCTCATCGGAGATGTGGGCGAAGACCCAGGGGAAGCAGGCGGCCACGGTGCTGCTGGAGATGCCCCGGGACTCCTTGACCATGGGATCCAGAGCGCTGACCTGCGCGCCGATGAAGGCCTGGACCTGGTCGAATTCCATGTTGTTCAGCCGGAAGCCGTTCTCCTGCCAGGTGCGGCGGACGTTCCGCTTCATGTCGTTGATGGTGGGCAGGATGCTCTTGGGGGGCTGGGGAATGCGCAGATTGGCCCGGGTTCCGGCAATGTCGTAGGCAGTGATGTAGATGCTGCACTCCAGCAGGGACTCGCTGTCGCTCTGGAGGGTGGCCAGCAGCTCCTGGAGGGTGCTGATGTGGCTTTCAATCTCCATGCGCTTGGAGTCCACGCCGGTGGCGGACCACTGGCCCCGCAGCTCCATCAGAGAATGGTCGATGGATCGGATGGCCTTGCTCCGCTCCATGGGGCGGCACTTTACCACCACCTTGGTGCCGGGGTAGCTCATGACGGTGGCAAGCCAGGCGTCGTCCACGATGGTGGGATAGTTCACCACCCGGAAGTTGTGGGTGACGATGTGGTTGATCTCCACCCGGCGGACCTTGATGTCCACGGTCTCGGGCATGGCCCACTTGACGTAGTCCTTGGGGTCGATGTGCTCGATATCCCGCTCGTCGAAGTCGATCTGGTTGCTGTACTTCAGGAAGACGGCCAGCTCCTTGTCGTTGAGGCGGCGGACCGTCATCTCCCCGTTCTCCAGCACCTGCTGGGCGTCCCGGATCCGGAGCTCCAGCTGCCGCTTGTCGCTCTCAAAGAGCACCAGATAGTAGAAGCAGGTGGTGACCTGGTGCTCGCCGCAGAGATCCTGCAGCTCCTTCACCCGGTCATACTCGATCTCCACCCGGGCCTGCAGCTCCTGCTCGGTGAGGTAGCCGTTTTCGTAGGTGGAGCGCAGGGCGTAGATTTTGTCGTATTCCCGCTGGAGGTAGGCGTCGTAGATCACGGGCCGCTCCAGCTTGACGATGTTGGCGCTGTAGCCGGGATGGAGGGAGCGCAGCACCCGGCCCAGGCAGCGGTCAATGGCGTTGACCCGCCGGTGCTCGGAGAGGAAGCGGAATTCCACCGGATCGATCTCCAGCACCGCGCCGTAGTATTCCTTATTCTTATATTCGATGAAGCCGTCCTGGATGCCGGTGAAGGCGATGATCTCCTCCATCTCCCGGCGGTTGGTCTCGGCCTCCCTGGCCTCGGCCTGGCGGCGCATGGCCTCGCGGCTCTCCTCCGCCCGGCGGTTCCGGATCTCCTCCTTCTCCGCGTCGCTGAGGCTGCCGCTCTTGAGCAGCTGGTCCTCCTCCTTGCGGCGGCGGGCCCGCTCCCGGTCGTCGGCTTCCCGCCGGCGGCTGGCGCCGGCCTTCTGCCGGGTCAGCGCCTGCCGTTCCTCCGCCTCCTCCCTGCGGCGGCGGGCCAGAATCTCCCGGCGCACCTCCTCGGGGGTGTTGGGGTTGCGCAGACGGCGGTCGTCCCGGGCGTCGCGGCTTTTGCGGCTGCGCTCGGCGCTGCGGCGATCCTTGCGCTGGTCGGGGGACTCATCCCCCACGGTCTCGGAGAAGAGCACCTCCTTGGCGGCGTTCAGCATGTCGCCCTTGCCCCGGGCCAGGAGCTGGGGGTCCTTCTGCAGCCGCTCAAAGCGCCGCCGGTAGCCGAAGAAGGTGAGAATGTGGAGGAAATAGATATAGTTGGGCTGCTCGTCCAGCCGGACCACCAGCAGGATGGTCAGCAGCACGATGCCGAGACTGATCCAAAGCTTCCCCGGGAGGTTGGAGAGCAACACAAAGATCAGCATTGCCATCGCCACGGCGACGACAAGCACATCCCGAAGGGTAATCCCCCGGAACAGCTCGATATGGACCTTGGTCTTGCCTGGGATCAGTCGTTGCATAGATGTCTTCCTCCTGTGGGATATCGGCGGTCAGGCCGCCGCTCTTAATGATTCAGATTCTGCGGGGGATTGGGAATATGGGGCGGCGGGTTGGCCGGGCCGGGGCCGGGACCGGGTCCGGGCGCGGGGCCGGGGCCGGGATTGTTGGCGGGCTGGTTGTTGGCGGGCTGGTTGTTGGCGGGCGCGTTGCCGCCGCCTCCGCCGCCGCCTCCGCAGCCTCCGCCTCCGCCTCCGCCTCTGCCGCCCAGGCCGGCGCGGTTATTGGCAGCCTCCTGCTTCTTTGACTCGCTGGCCTGGATGTCGTACTTGGCGCTGCCAAGGTTCTTCCAGGCGTTGGCGGCCCGCTGGAAGGGATTCTTTACGGCGTTGGTGACAGGCTTGGCAAGGAAGCCGGCGGCGCCCATGGCCTTGCCGCCGATGGCCTTGCCCGCGCCGGTGACGGCGCCGATGGCCTTGCCGGCGGAGGAGGACATATCGCCCGCCTGCACGGACTGCCAGCCGGCGCTGTCGGCCAAGATACCCGTCAGGATGGAGGAGGATTTCTTCGCCGCCTCGAAGCCGCCGTAGATCAGCACCAGCTTCGCCAGGGCATTGAGCAGGCCGTTGTCAAAGAGCTTGAGCTGGGGGCTGATGATGATGGGCAGGAAGACGATCAGCAGCCGCATGGCGATCACCGTGCCGAAGACGGACAGGGACTGCACCAGGAAGGCGGTCATCCACTGCTTGGTCTTGCCGCCGTTGTCCAGCGGCTGGGCCGCGATCACCGGCGGGGCGATGAGATAGAGGAAGAGCATGTTGAAGATCCGGGCGATGCAGTTGAGGATGATGACCACCAGGTCGAAGATGATGGCGATGCTGGCCACCCAGACCACGATGTAGTCCGTGGGGAAGCCCACGTTGAAATCGGAGTCAACGTCGTCGAAATCGTAGATGCTCTTGTCTCCCTCGCCGTAGTAGTAGGGCGCCCGGAGCACGTCGTCGAAGGCCGGCTCCTTGTTGTAGGCGGGGTTCTTGGCGGCCCGGAAGGTACCCATCAGAAAGACCATGCGGTCCAGGTGCGCGTCGCTGGTGGTGAAGCTGCCGCGATCCACGCTGGGCACGGGCTTCGGATTGGCGGTGGTGCGCAGATACTCCATGGCTGCCGTGATACTTCGGCTGACGCCGTCGTTGTAGCTGTCCACCTTCACGTCGCTGCTGAGGTCGCAGGACTTGGCAATCGTGGACAGCACCGACTGCCAGCTCTGCTTTTCATTGCCGTCCTGGTCCTTTTCATAGTAGGAGTAGGCAAAGACCCCCGCCCGCTCCAGGAAGGCCATATCCTGCCGGATGTCGTTGTAGCAGAGGTTCAGATTGTAGCGGTTTTCCTGGGAATCCACCACCGAGTAGGTGCCGATGGTGGAGAAGACGCGGCCCATGGCTGCGAATTCCTCGCCGGTGAAGGTCCGGGTTATGGGCTTGTCCAGGTTGTAGGGGTCCTGGAAGAGCAGGTTGATCTGCTGCATCAGAACGCCGGTGCCGTTGAGCACGAAGGACATGATGGCCGTCATGCCCACGATGACGGCGATGCTGCGGATGCCGCTCCAGATGATCTGGCCCAGGGACTGCTGGACCTTGCCGGAGGAGTCGAAGGACTTCCGCACCACCGCGGCGATGGCAAAGCCGAAGGTCAGCACAATGCCGATGAGGGCCATGCCCCAGTAGATGTTGCTGACGGCCTTGTTGGAGAAGAAGATATTGATTAAAAACTGGGAGGTATTGCCGTATTTGACGCGAACCAGACCCGCAAAGACCTCGAACATCTGATAGAGGACGCCGATGATCCAGCAGAGGATCCGTTCGATGTAATAGAAGAGCCGGAAGATGGTGGCGTTGAGGATGCTTTCCAGAATGGAGGAAAGCGTGCTGCCCATCCAACCCGATATGGTATCCCAAAGATCGCCGAGCATTGGCCGTTTCCCTCCTTCTTAACCGATTTTCAGCTTCTTGCGTTTGACGAAGACATAGATAATCACTGCCGCCACGGAGCCCAGCAGCAGGATAAAGAACACCAGGCTGCTGGCGTTGAGATACAGCAGCACGGTGTAGCCGTATTCAGAGCGGTTGCCCGCCGCGTCAAAGGCCTCGATGCGATAGGCACCGCTGTCGGGCAGCACCAGGGTGCCGTCGGCGTTGGGCTCCACGTCCAGAACCACGCCGTCCAGGGTGACCCGGACGCTGCCCCCCT
Source organism: Oscillospiraceae bacterium (assembly GCA_017541995.1). Classification (GTDB taxonomy): domain Bacteria; phylum Bacillota; class Clostridia; order Oscillospirales; family Oscillospiraceae; genus JAFRPC01. Next base: position 10,528 of record JAFXYD010000047.1, on the reverse strand, counting down.
CCTCGATGCCGGAGATGCTCAGGGCGCTGTGGACCCGGTTGCGCTCGTCTATGCTGCCGGAGAACTGCAGCTCCGGGGGCGTGCGGTCCACGGTGAGATCCAGGGCGTAGCCGATGCCGGTGCTGACGCACTCGTACTCGATGTGGTACTGGCCGTCCTCCTGCATGGGCACGGTGTAGCGGTCGAAGCTGATCTCCTCCCCGTCTCGGGTGGCGTTGGTGACGTACATCCCGGCGGGCAGGTTGTAGGCGCTCAGATCCGCCGTGGTGGTCCCCGCCAGGATGAAGCTGAACATCCGCAGGCTCTGGTTGCCCACCTGGGCCATGATGACGTACTCGCCCGGGGTGCTGAGCTCCTTCAGATTCCCGTCGAAGAGCCGGCCGTTGCGGTAGGCCAGCAGGGAGCTGCCATAGATGTGGACGGTGGAGGTGACGACCATGCCGTCGGCCACGTCGGCCTCCACCACCTGGCCGGTGTCAGACACCGGATAGGTGAACAGGCGCTTTTCCGTGTTGTACCACATGGAGTCGGACAGCCAGATCTGGTTGTCGGTATCCGTGTCGGTGAGGAGCTCGCCGCTGTAGTGGGGCGCCGCCGCCGCCGGAAGGCAGAGCAGCGAGATCAGCACGGCGGCGGCCAGCAGGATTGCAAGATGTTTCATCGTTTTCATAGGCGTTTCCTTAATTGTTGTAGATGGCGTTGGGCGCCAGGCTTACGTAGCACACGTCCTCCACCTTGCCCCGCTCACTGAAGCCGGCAGCGCTGACGCTGTTGCCCCAGGTGCCCATGCCGCTGCCGATGACGCCGTTGCCGCTGCCGGAGAAGACGACGCCGTTCATTCGATTCTCGATGGTGTAGGCGTTCTGGACGGTGAAGTTCTCGGAGGAGACCAGGCCGTAGTTGACCACGTGGGCGGTATTCTTGAGCTGGATGCCCTCCATGCCGCCGCCCACCAGCTTGGCGTTGCTGCCCACGATGATGAGGCCCTCGCTGATGATGCCGCCGCCCTCGTGGCCGCCGTCGTTGAGGCGGTTGAGGCAGGCGTCGTCCTGGATGTAGAGGGTGCCGCCCTTTTCGACCTTGATGGTGCCGTTGTTGGCCACCCAGCCGTTGATGGTCAGGGTGCCGCCGTCCTTCACGGTGATGACGGTGCCCTTGGTGATGGCCATGGGGCCGTCAAAGTTGGAAACCTGGCCGTTCTGGATGGAGAAGCTGGTCTGGAGGTAGTCCATGATGATGGGCTCGCACCAGTAGACGTCAAACTGATTATTGCCGTTGGTCAGGTAGGGGTGCGTGCCGCCGGAGTGGCCCCAGTCGCCTTTGTAATTGTACGCCCACTGCCTGGCGTTGCCCACGGTGCGGAAGACGGGGCCGCTGTGGGCCAGGGACAGATAGCCGAACAGATGATCGAACAGATGATAGAGATCATCCTTGTCCTGGTTGTCGGCGTAGCCGTCGTCGTTGTATTTGGCCGTGTAGCCCTCCCCCACCGTTTCCACGGAGACCTGCTTGCCGCTGCCGGGCACCAGCCGCCAGGCGCTGTCCGCCAGGGAGTGCGAGCCGTTGACGGTGAACTTCTCCTGGGCGTTCCAGTAGTCCAGGCTGGCGCGGACGTAGGTGTACTGGTCGTCCGCCTTGTACCAGTAGTCGTCGTTCCAGGTGTGGATCTTGTGCTCCGAGGCGACCCAGACGTCCTTCACGGTGCTGCCGCTGATGTATTTGACCCCCAGGCCGTAGATGGGCTCGTCTCCGGACTTGCCCACATAGGCGCTGAAGGGCAGATTGTCGACGGGCTCCAGGGTGCCCGCGATGTCCGCTTCGTTCAAGGCGTTGTAACGGAAGGGCAGGCTGCTCACCAGCCCGGCGGAGCTGCCGTAGTCCACGGTGTACATGTAGAAGCCGTGGGGATAGCCGTTTGGATAGTACCTGCTGCCCTTGTTCCAGCCGTTGGTGCCGTCGTAGGGGAACCAGCCGTTTCTCCAGGTGATATTCCCGGCGGTGTCCCAACTCATGCCGTCCCAGGTCCAGAAATCCGTGCCCAGGCCCAGGCCCAGATGCCCCACCTTGAGACTGTGGCTGCCCCCCGAGGTCATGGGGTACATATCGACCATTTTGGAGGTGAAGCTGGGGGTGCATTTCAGATAATACTTTCCGTCCCAGACCAGCAGCACGTCCCGCTTCCGGCCCACGTCCTCATCCTGGACCGCCTCGGGCAGGCCCCGGCGCCAGACGTAGAGGGTGGTGTGGTCAATGGTGGGATCCTCAAAGCCGGAGTCGTCGATGGAAAACTCCGCGGCGTCCGTCACCAGGGAGGGCCAGAAGCAGCCCAGGGCCAGCAGCAGGGTCAGCGCCAGACTCAGGCCCCGGCAAAGGTATTTCTTGCGTTTCTTCATGGTATAATACTCCTTATCTTGAGTACGGCTCACAGATGGGGTCGTGCCCGGCAGGGTTCCCGACCCCGGCGCGCGGAAGCGTCCCGCGCGTCCGGGTCGGGAGCCTTACGGCTCCCTTGCGGCCCGGCTCAGATCGTACCGGCAGCGTTTTTCTGGACCCAGTCGGTCAGCACGGGGGTAACCAGTTTCAGCACCACCAGCAGAACAAAAATCAGCACATAGCCGATAATGGCGTTCTTCAGGGCGCCCTTGGCCTTTTCACGGTCCTGAGGCTCCTCGGCCTTGGCGTACTTGACGCCCAGAATGACGCAGTACAGAGCGCCGGCCGCGCCTACGATCGCCAGCAGCGGGGTCATGAGGTTGTTGAGCAGTTCAACAACGGGCTTGATGACAGAATCAAACATGTTCTTTCCTCCTGATCTTGGACATTTAATAATGATATGCCGCAAACGGGCGCCGGAAAACCGCTGTACCATTCTGCGGCACCCATCTTACTGGGTACAGTATAACATAAAAAGCGTACAAAATCATTACAAAAAGCAGATAAATTTCAATTTTTTCAAAAAATATTTTTTTGAAAACCGGGGCGCCGCGAAAAAAAGTAATGATTTTGTACGATTTCTGTGTTATAATAGGCGCAACTTAATTTGGAGGAGTTTGCGCGGGCTCCCGCCGGACTTCCTCTACTGCGCCCAGGAGGTACAAGCAATGCTGAATATCACCAAAAAAACCGAAAACAAGGCCGTCGTCTTCTCCCTGGAGGGGCGGCTGGACACCGTCACGGCGGAACAGCTGGAGGCGGCCGTGAGCCAGGCTCTGCCCGAGACCGAGGAGCTGACTCTGGATTTTGAGAAGCTGGACTACATCTCCTCCGCCGGCCTGCGGGTTCTGCTCTCCACCCAGAAGCAGATGCTGGCCAAGGCGGGCAGCATGCGGGTCTGCCACGTCAACGAAACCATTCTGGAGATCTTCGAGGTCACCGGCTTCTCCGACATTCTGACCATCGAGGCTTGAGCGCAGAGGCCATGATCAAAAAGCTATTCCGGCAAATGCTCCTGACCCAGATCGTCTCCTCCATGACCGTGACCCTCTGCATGCTCATCGACAGCATTATGATCGGCCGCTTCCTGGGGGTGGACGCCATGAGCGCCTATGGGCTGGCCAGCCCCCTGCTGCTGGTCTTTGCCGCCATGGGCAGCCTGATTTCCGCGGGGGTCCAGGTGATGTGCGGCAGGACCGTGGGCCTGGGAGACCGGGAGGGCACCGACGCCTGCTATACCGTCTCCGTGTTTCTGGCGGGGCTGATCTCCGCCCTGGGCCTGGTGCTGGTCTTTTCCCTGCTGGGGCCTCTGACCACCCTGCTGGGCGCCGGAAGGCCCGGCCCCGGGAACCCGGTCTACGACCTCACCCGGGACTACATCGCGGGCTTCATCGTCGGCGCCCCGGCCTTCCTCTGCGCCCAGATCATGGTGCCCTATCTGCAGCTCACCGGCAGCCGCAGCCGTCTGGTGGCGGCGGTGGCGGCCATGACTCTCTCCGACGTGGCCCTGGATCTGCTGAACGTCTTTGTCTTCCACGGCGGCACTTTGGGCATGGGACTGGCCTCCAGTCTCAGCTACTACGTCGCCTTCTTCATCGGTCTGGGCGTCTTCCTGAAAAAGGACCGGATGTTCCACTTCCGCCGCAGACTCATCACCGGCAAGGTCTGCCGGGAGCTGCTGGCCTGCGGCATCCCCACGGTGGTGAACCAGATCAGCATGGTGCTGCTGGTGTTCCTGCTGAACCGGCTGCTGCTGCAGGTGGAGGGCAGGCTGGCGGTGGCGGCCTATTCCGTCATCTCCACCGTGGGCAATATCTGCTACTGCTTCGGCTCCGGCACCGGCTCCGTGGCCATGATGTTGGCCGCCATCTTCTACGCCGACCGGGACCGCAGCTCCATCCACGAGCTGGTGCGGACCATGACCCGCAGCGCCGTGTGGCTGGATCTTCTGGTCACCGCGGCGGGGCTGGCCCTGGCGACGCCGCTGATTACCCTCTTTCTGGGGCAGGATACGGCGGCCAAGGCCCTGGCCGTCAGCGGACTGCGGCTTTTCGTGCTGTCCATCATGCCCTCCTCCCTGAACTCCACCTATAAAAACTACTACCAGGGCGTGAACCGCCTGGGTCTGACGGAGCTGATCTCCGTGCTGCAGAACTTCGCCTACCCGGTGCTCTTCGCCTTCCTGCTCAGCCGGGTGCTGGGGGTCAAGGGTGTCTGGCTGGGCTTCCTCTGCGGGGAGTGCGCCGCTCTGCTCACCTTCTCCATTCTGGTCTGGCGGCACCACGGGAGAATCTCCCTCTCCGCCGAGGCCTACAGCATGCTGGAGCCGGACTTCGGCGCCGACCCGGAGCACTGCTTCGAGTGCAGCGTCCGCTCCCTGGAGGAGGCCGCCGCGGCCTCCCAGCGGCTGACGGAGTTCTGCCGGGACCGGGGCGTGGCGCCCCGCACCGCCATGCTGGTGGGCCTGTGCGTGGAGGAGATGACCGACAACATCATCCGCCACGGCTTCACCGGGAGCAAGTCCGCCTACAACGTGGACGTGCGCCTGGTGCTGGACGGGGAGAGACGCATCATCCGCATCCGGGACAACTGCGCCAACTTCGACCCCACCCGCTATATGGAGCTCCACGAGAGCGACGACCCCACGGCCCACATCGGCCTGCGGATGGTGATGCGCATGGTCAAGCACGCCAATTACGTCAACTCCGTGGGGCTGAACAACCTCACCCTGACTCTGTAATCCCATTAAGAGGACAAGAAAGCATGACACACAATCCAATTGCACGCCGTTCCGCCCTCCGCCGGGGCGCCGCCGCCCTGCTGGCCCTGCTGCTGCTGAGCCTGGCGGGCTGCGCCAAAACCCCCGCCCCTTCGGACAGCGGCGGCGCGGGCAGCTCCGCCGCGCCCATCTCCCCCCCTCCGGCTCAGACCAAAACCGAGCCCGGCAGCACGGCTCAGACCGGGACCCAGAGCTCCGAAACCCAGGCCCCGGCAGAGGACGAGAGCTGGAAGCTGCTGCTGGTGAACGCCGACCACCCCCTGCCCGAGGACTTCGACGTGGAGCTCAAGGCCCTGCGCAACGGCCACTACGTGGATCTTCGGATCTACCCGGAGCTGCAGCAGATGTTTGACGACGCCCGGGCCCAGGGGATCTACCCCTATATCAACGAATCCTTCCGCACCGCCCAGCGGCAGCAGCAGATTCTCGACAGCTACATCTCCCGCTACCAGGCCCAGGGCATGAGCCGCGCCGAGGCCGAGCAGAAGGCCCTGGAGCTGGTGGCCGTGCCCGGCACCAGCGAGCATCAGCTGGGCCTGGCCCTGGACATCATTGCGGAGTTCGACGCCGACAATACCGCCACCTGGCAGTGGCTCAAGCAGCACTGCGCCGAATACGGCTTCATTCTCCGCTACCCCGCCGACAAGGAGGAGATCACCGGCATCAGCTACGAGCCCTGGCATTTCCGCTACGTGGGCGTGGAGGCGGCTCGGGAGATCATGTCCAGCGGCGTATGCCTGGAGGAGTATCTCGAACAGCGGAACCCCTGAGGCCCTCCGCCCCCGCATATCCATTATTTTCGCAAGAAAGGACTTGTCCCAATGAAAATCAGCATCAGCGGACGAATCGATACCAACAACGCCGCCCGGACGGAGCAGGAGCTGCTGGCCCAAATTGGGAACAGCACGGAGCCTGTGATTCTGGACGCGGAACAACTGCAATACATCTCCAGCGCGGGACTGCGGGTGCTGCTCCGGCTGCGGAAGGATCACCCCGGCCTGCGGATCGTCAACGTCCGGCCCGAGGTCTACGAGGTGCTGGAAATGACCGGCTTCACCGAGATTCTCCAGGTGGAGAAGGGCTTCCGCCGGGTCTCCGTGGAGGGCTGCGAGGAGATCGGCCACGGCGCCAACGGCTCTGTGTACCGCTACAGCGACGAGATCGCCATCAAGGTATACCGGGAAGGCAACGACCTGGAGGACATCCGCCGGGAGCGGGAAATGGCGAAGCTGGCCCTGGTGCTGGGCCTGCCCACCGCCATCTCCTACGACGTGGTGAAGGTGGGCGAGCGCTACGGCACGGTCTTTGAGCTGCTCAACGCCCGCTCCTTCTCCGCCATCCTGGCCAGGGAGCCGGAAAGGCTGGACTGGTGCGTGGCGGAATTCACGGATCTGCTGAAAAAGATCCACGACACCGAGGCCCCCGCGGGCAAGCTCCCCGACGCCAGGGAAACCGCCCTGGGCTGGGTGGAGGCCATGCGGCCCCACCTGCCCCCGGCCCCCTGGGAGAAGCTCCGCCGCATGGTGGAGGCCGTGCCCCGGGATCTGCACCTGATCCACGGGGACTATCACACCAAGAATTTACAGGTCCAGAACGGCGAGGTTCTGATTATCGACATGGACACCCTCTCCGCCGGAAACCGGATCTTTGAGCTGGGCAGCATCTTCAACTCCTTCGTTGGCTTCTACGAGCTGGATCACGAGGGCGTGAAGCGCTTCCAGGGCTTCGATTACGAGACCTCCGCGGCCTTCTGGCGCCGCTTCCTGGCCCGCTATCTGGAAACCGACTGCCCCCACAAGCTGCGGGAGGTGGAGGACAAGGCCCGGATTCTGGGCTACACCCGGCTGATCCGCCGGGCCTACCGCCTGGGGCTCCAGGATACCGAGGCAGGGCTCCGGGACATTGAGAACTGGACCCGGGAGCTGCTGGAGCTGCTGGAGCGGGTGGACCGGCTGGACTTCTCCCTCCAGGAGCTGATCCTGCCCGCCAAAACCGAGCTGCTGGACGAGGTGCAGCAGTTTGTGGGCCGTCGCCTGGAGGATCGCTGCTCCATGAAGGCCCAGATGCAAATCGACCTGGCGGTGGAGGAGATCTTCGTCAACATCGCCAGCTACGCCTACACTCCGAAGGAGGGCTCCGCCGCGGTGCGGGTGGAGCTGACGGAGGAGCCCGTCAGCGTCAGCATCAGCTTCCTGGATCGGGGCGTGCCCTACGATCCCCTGGCCAAGGAGGATCCGGACGTCAACGCCCTGGCCCAGGAGCGGAAAATCGGCGGCCTGGGCATCTTCCTCACCAAGCAGGTGATGGACGAGGTCCGCTACGAATACCGCGACGGCCAGAACATCCTCACCATGCGCAAGGACCTGGGCCAGGGAGGCGGCCTGTGAGGCCCTGCGGGCCGGTGGATCTGCACATGCACTCCACTGTCTCCGACGGCACCGACTCCCCCGCCGCCCTGCTGGAGCGGGTGAGGGCCGCCGGAATCGGCCTCTTCTCCCTGACCGACCATGACGCCATCCGGGGCAGCCGGGAGATCCTGGCCCTGCGGGGGCCGGAGGATCCCCGCTTCCTCCCCGGGGTGGAGTTCGGCTGCCGGGATGAGCTGGGCAAGTATCACATCCTGGGCTACGGCTACGACCCGGCCTCCCCCGCCATCCAGGCGGTGGTGGAGCTGGGCCACGGCTTCCGCATGAAGAAGCTCCGGGCCAGGCTGGACTTTCTGAAATCCGAATTCGGCTTCGCCTTTCCCGAGGCGGCGGAGCGGGAGCTCTTCGCCCTGCCCAACCCCGGCAAGCCCCACATCGGCAATCTGATGGTGCGCTTCGGCTTCGCCGAGACCAAGGAAATCGCCATCAAGCGCTATCTCAACCGCCTGCATCTGCGGGAGGACTACGTCCTGCCCCAGCAGGCCATCTCCGGCATTCTGGCGGCGGGGGGCGTCCCGGTGCTGGCCCATCCCTGCTATGGGGACGGGGATCAGCTGATTCTGGGGGAGGAGCTGGAGCAGCGGGTGCTGCGGCTCATGGACTTCGGCCTGCAAGGTCTGGAGGCCTGGTACTCCGGCTTCCCGGAAAAGCTCCGTGCCCAGGCGCTGGAGCTGACGGAGCGCCACGGGCTCTACGCCACCGCCGGCAGCGACTATCACGGAACAAACAAGCTGGTTCGCCTGGGCGACACCGGCTTTCCCCCCGAGGGCCCCTGGCCCCGGGGCTGGGAGCGCTTCCGCCGGGAAGTGCTCTCCGACCAATAAAAAACAGCAAAAAAGGAGAACAAAGCATGGAACTCTACAAACCCCTGATTAAATGGAAGGCCAAGGGCATTACGATCATGTTCCTGCTGGCCGGGCTGCTGATGATCGGTCTGGGCGTCTATTTCAGCTTCTTCCAGGGCCGGAACTACGTGAAAACCACCGCCGTCATCGAGAGCGTCCGCACCGAGGAGGGCGTAGACGCCGAGGGCCACCTCGCCGACGAGTACTACCCCACCGTCCGCTACAGTGTGGCGGGCAAGGATTACCACCAGGAGCTGGGCTTCTGGCAGGATGGCTGGGACGTCGGCTCCCAGGTGAAGATCAAGTACGATCCCCAGGACCCCGCCAAGGTAACGGAGGACAGTCTGGGCGTCAAGCTCTATCTGCTGATTGTCGGCGGCCTGGTGACGGCCTTCGCCCTCTTCTCCCTGCTGCGCTCCAGGCGCGTCGTGAAGCAGCTGCGGGAGGAGAACCCCGACCGGCCTGTTTTCAGCGCTCCCCGCACCGGGGCCGTGGAGCGGAAGCTCTACTTCGTCACCGACGCCGGGACCGTCAAGGGCAGCTGCCACATCGAGGACGAGAACCGCAAAGTCCTCTACGAGGCCGTGTGCACCAAGTTCTCCCTGAGCTCTGAGGTGGAGTATCAGTTCGTGGACCACGTTCTGGGCCGCAGCGTCACCCATCTGGCGGGCAAGACCGCCACCACCAGCTCCAACGGCCTCTTCGTTCTCGACAACCACTCCACCTTCAACTTTGACGGCGTGGACGTCTGGAAGCTGCTCCACGACAACGGCGTCAGCATCCGCACCGGGATGCATGGGCTCCGCTTCAGCTACAACATCTCCCGCGGCGGCACGGAAATCGCCGTGGCCGAAAGCTGCAGCCACTACGTCCACGAGGAGGACGAGGCGGCCCACAAGGCCCTGTCCAAGATTCCCGCCCCGGGCTTCTTCCGCATCCGCACCCGGGAGGAAAACCTGGACGTGATCTTCCTGACCCTCTTCGCCATCGGCCGCACCGATATGATGATCTACAAGTAAGCAAGGAGCAAATCCGCCCGCCCGGCGAGTCCCGCCGGGCGGGCTTCTGAGAATTCCGAGAGGAGGAACCCGGTTTTGAATCTTCGCGTCGATACCCTGTTCAAAAAGCCGAAGGTCTACAACATTCTGATCCCCATTGCGCTGACGGCAGGGGCATTGGCTCTGCTCTTCGCCTTTGGCACGGAGGCGCAGCTTCCCCTGTGCTGCCTGCTGCTGGCCCTCTGCGCCGCGGCGGTGACGGCCTTGCTGATTCGGGCCTTCTTTTTGCAGATCCGCTACAACCCCTATTCCTACAACACCATCATCTACTTCGGCTTTGCCCTCTTCACCCTCTCCCTGGCGCTGACCTATCTGCTGCTCTTCCCCCAGATTCAAGGGCTGCCAAGCGAGGCCGTGCCCGCCAATCTCATCAGCGCCCTGCTGAGCTCCGCCAAGACCTACATTCTCTTTTCCCTGCCCTTCCTGCTGGCCTTTTCCATCGCCCTGATTGCCTCCAATCTCTCTCTGATCCGCCACGAGGGCTTCCGCTTCGTCAACGTGCTGGGCATCCTGCTGGCCCTGGCCCTGCTGGGGGGCGCGGGGCTGCTCTACCTGCGGGATTATTCCGTCTCCGGCTCCCTGGATGAGGTCATGTATTACGATCTGCTGACCAATCTGCTAGCCGCCGTCTACCTCTACTTTGAGTGCATGATGCTGGGCACCATGGTGGCAGACGCCATCGCCGCCCGCTACGAGCCGGAGCGGGACCGGGACTTCATCATCGTCCTGGGCTGCGCCATCCGCCGGGACGGCACCCCCACCCCCCTGCTCCGGGGCCGCCTGGAGCGGGCGCTGCGCTTTGCCCGGGCCCAGGAGACCGCCACCGGGAAGGCCCCGGTCTTCGTCCTCTCCGGCGGCCAAGGCGCCGACGAGTGCGTCTCCGAGGCCGAGTGCATGCGCCGCTGGCTGGCGGAGCAGGGGGTCCCGGCGGAGCAGATGCTGCTGGAGGACAGATCCACCGACACGGCGGAGAACATGGCCTTCTCC
>JAFXYD010000008.1 GCA_017541995.1 Oscillospiraceae bacterium | reverse complement strand
GGCCTGCCGGGCGGCCTGCCTGGCGTCCGCCAGGGCCTGGGCCTCGGCGGCCTCCGCCAGCAGCCGGGCGTACTCGGCCTCGGCCTCCAGCAGCTCCAGGTAGTTCTCCACCAGGGCCTTCTGCTCCTCGGTCAGCGCGTCGTAGGCCTCCCGGGCCGCCTCGATGGCGGGGCCGCTCTCCAGGGTCACGGGCTCCGGAATCTCCAGAATCAGCTTGTCCACAGCCTGGGCCGCCTCCAGATTCGGATCCGGCGGGGTTTCCAGCTCCGTCTCATAGACCTTCCAGCGGTAGATGCCGGAGGCGTTGGAGGCGGTGGTCATCACCAGGCGCAGATCCACGCAGCTGATGGGGGCGAAGTAGACCCGGTTGTAGCGGTTCGTCTTGTTGGAATCGCCGTAGGAGGTCAGCAGGGTGGCGGTTTTCCACTCCCCGTCGGCCTTCTCCAGATATTGCAGGCTGTAGGCGGAGGGCACCCGGGTGCCGCCGCCGTCGTCGTACCAGTAGATGTCGAAGCCGCCCAGGGTGACGGGCTCATCCCAGCGGTAGCCCACGTAGTGGAGCGAGCCGGTCTCCTGGGACCAGTTGCCCCAGCCCAGCCGGGTGCCCATGCTGGAGGAGCTGGGCTCGAAGTCCCGGTTGGCGATGCCGTAGAGGTTCTCCCAGGAGGCCACATAGTCGGTGTAGATGTGGTCGTTGGTGGGAGCGGCGGTATCCACGAAGGGAGCCACGTCCTCCCCCAGCTCCCCCACCAGGGAGGCCATGGCCACGTCCAGCAGGGCCAGGAGCCGGGCGGTCTCTTCGTCCACCTGCTCCTGGGTGGCCTCCTCGTCGCTCATGATGGCGTAGGCGGCCTGGATCTCATCCTCCACCTGCTGCTTCACGGGGTCGGAGAGCAGCTCCAGCAGCTCCTGGGCCTTGGCAATGGCCGCGTTGAGCTCCTTGAAGTTCAGATTGGAGGTGTAGCCGAAGATCCGCCACTCGATGACGCCGCAGCCCAGGGTCACGGGATCCATGTACATCCGGATGGCGGTGGTGCGGACGGCGCCCCAGTCGGTGGCGTTGAACCGGTTCAGCGTGTTGGTGAATTCTCCGGGGTTCGGGACCTCCCGCCACTCGTTGTTGGCGTCCCGGTAGTAGACCCGGATGTTCTTGGGCTGGAAGTTGCCGCCGCCGTCCCGGAAGTAGTAGGCCTCCTGGCCGTCGATGACCATGGGCTCGTCCCAGGTGTACTGGACCCAGGCGGTGTCGCCCTGGGCCCCCCGCCAGTTGTGCCACACGCCGCCGGAGGTGTCGGCGGAGGAGGCGGGGGTCTTCTCGTCGTTGAGTCCGGCCACGCCGCCCAGGTCGTTGACGGAGTTGATGATGGCGCTGGGGCTTGCCAGAGGCGCGATGTTCACCCGGGTGCCGGTGATGACGTAGACGGGGATCGCGACCCGGATGCCGCCCTCGGCGGTGCCGGTGGCCTCAAAGACGCCGATGATGGCATAGCTGGCGGGATCCACGGGATCCCAGCTCACGGCAAGCTCCCCGACGGAGCCGTCCGCCAGGATCAGGGGCAGGGTGGCGGGCAGCTCCGGGGCCACCTTCACCCGGGTGGTGATGGCGGCGGCCCGCTGTACACCGTCGGCCTCGGGGCCCATGGTGACGCTCAGCTCCCGGGTGGTGAACTTGTCCGCGTCGGTGACGGTGACGCGCACCACGTAGTCCCCGGGGCCGGAGACCAGCAGGTGGCCGGTCTGGGCGTCGGCGTCGGCAATGGCGGCGCTCTGTCCCTCGGGGGCGGAGACCAGCTCCCAGTGCCAGCTCAGCTCACCCTGGTAATACTGGTCCGCCGTGGCCTCCACGTAGAGATCCGCCACGGAGGGATTGTAGTAGTTGGGGCTGCCCTCCAGCAGGGTGATGACGGGCGCCGTGCGCTCCGGGGCCTCCGCGATCTCCAGGGTGACGGAGACCTGGGAGGACTTCTCCCCGTCGGAGACGGTGAGGGTCACCACGTAGGTCCCGGCGGCGGTGGCCCGGGCCTCGGTGTAGTTCATCTCCGGGGTGCTGAGCACCAGCTCGCCGCCCTCGGGGGCGGAGCTGACGGCCCAGGCGTAGGAGATGCTGCTGCCGGCGGGAGCGCCGTCGTCGGTGGCCAGGGCCCGCAGGGTGAAGGGCACCAGGGCCGCCAGGCTGGGAGAGTCGATGGAATTGGAGACGCTGATCTCGGCGCTGGGGGCCTCGTTCTCCCCGTCCTCCAGGGCCACGAGCTCCACCACGGCGTTCTCCGTCCCGGCGGGGACGGTCACGCCGGCAGTGCCCGCATGGTTGGAGATCAGCACCTGGCCCTGCTTCTCGCCGTTGAGCAGGATGGCGTAGAAGCCGTCCCGGATGCCCTCGCCGGAGAGCGCCACGCGGCTCAGGTGGGAGGAGGCGGCGGAATCCCGGAGGCTCAGCCGGATGGAGGAGCCGTCGGCGGCGATCTGCGCCTGCTTCACGGCGTCCTGGATCATCTCCACGTCGATCCGCTCGTCGATGAAGTTGATCCGCTTGCCGAAGCCGTCGGTGGGCTCCACGGTGTAGACCCCGTCGGTCTTGGAGACCCTGGCGCCGTAGCCGAAGAGGCCGAACACCGGATCGGTGGCAACGTCGGCGGAGATGGACAGCAGGGAGCCGTAGAGGCCCTCGTCGGACTCGCCGGAGAAGTCGTTCCAGCCGTTGTTCATGACCCGGGTGCCGCCGTCATTGACGTTCTGGGCTCCCGCGCCGCCCTTGTACATGCTGAAGCGCCAGGACACGTTGCCCACGTAGTCGGAGGAGATCTGGCCCATGTTCACGGCGTTGAAGTTGGAGAGCTTGGCGGCGTAGCTCAGCCGCTCCGCCCAGGCGGCGGAATCGGCCTCGTTGTTCTGGTAGCGGAGGTAATCGTCCATGATGTACCCGGCCAGGGAGGCGGTGTACTGGAAGTTCCACCAGCCCTCGCCGCCCCGGAAGACGGGATCGGCGTAGTGATACCAGGTGGGCTGGATGCCCCGCATGGCCCGGGTCTTGCGGTTTGCCATTGCCATGGCGTTGGCCGCCTGGGTGACCCGGTTGTTGGTGGGATAGTACCGGATGAGGGCCTTGGCCGCGCTGTAGGCGCCCTCCTCGCCGGTGTTGTCGTACTCAAACTCGGAGCCGTAGGGATAGGTGGTGTTGGCGACGGCTCTGCCCTTGGTGTAGGCGAACTTCTGCCGCAGGGCGTCGCCCTCGGCGGTGAGCCCCTCCTCATACAGGGCCTCGATCATATCCGGGATCTGCTGCTCGCCGTAGTAGCCGGTGGTGCCGGCGCCGGCCCGGTTGTAGTAGATGCCGTAGGCGATCTTCAGATAGAAGTCCGCGGGCTGGCGGTATTCCATCAGATCCGGATAGGCCTTCACCAGCCGGTACATATTGAAGAAGGCGGTGGCCTCCATCACCTCGGAGAAGGTCCGGGTATAGGGGCCGGAGGAGGTGGAATAGATGCCCGAGGCGGAGAGGTAGTTGGCCACGGTGAAGCTCTCCTGGGTGTTCTTCATGTAGTTGTTCCACATGAAGTCGATGAGGTAGTTCTCCAGAGAGCGGATCTGCTCGGGATCCGGATCCAGATAGTTCTTCATCGCCATGAAGTTCACGTTGTCGTGGCTCCAGTCGTCGCCCCAGTGGGACTGCTGGCGGCTGTCCTTGCCGGAGGCAAAGTACCAGTCGGAGTAGATGCCGTAGGTGGCGGAGTCGGGGTTTGTGTCCTGGGTGGTGTTTGCCATGAAATCCGCGTGGGTGTCCGCGATTTTGTCCAGCTCCGCCAGGACGTTGAACTCAAACTCGGTGAATTTGTCCTCCCCGGTGGACTTGAGCTTGTAGTCCACCCGAAGGGAGTTGTTGCCGATGCAGCCAAACTTCAGCCGGTAGATGTGGTGCCGCTCCCCGTCCACGACCCGGGTCTCCACAAACTCCACGGCCTCCTCATAGCCGGGGGCTCCGTGCTCGCCCAGGCCGGTGCGGGAGTTGTTCACCATGCCGCTGCGCTGGCTGGGGATGTGCTCGCTGTCGTAGGGATCGTTCTCATGGACGCAGAGGATGTCCACGTTCACGTCCTCAATGAGATTCTCGTCGTAGTGCAGGTCGATGAGGGTCTCCATATTGATGACGGTCTGGAAGCTGGGCAGGGCCACGGCGTCAATCATGCCCTCCCGGTAGAGGATGGAGCGGAAATTCTTCTCCCGCTCCTCGTTGGAGACGGAGGCGTTCTGCTCCGAGGCGGCGCTTTCGCCGGGCTGGCCGTCCCCCGCCCGGACGGCGGAGAACTTGAAGGAGTAGGTCTTCTCCTCCCCGGGGGCCAGGATCAGAGAGCTGTTGTCGGTGAAGTAGCCCCGGCCCGTCTGGGTGCGGATGTTCTTGGAGTGGATGTAATAGACGCTCAGACCGGGATACCAGCCGCCGGAGTCCGCCAGCCAGTTGGCATAGAGGCTGCCGGAGCGGTACTCGGAGGTGCCGTTGCCGGTGCCCACCCAGAAGTCCACGTACTCCACCCGGGCGCCGGTCTGGACCACGGGGGTGAAGAGCATATAGTTGCCCTCGCCGGAGCAGCGGATGGCGTAGCCGTAGCCGGAGTCGGCTCCGGCGAAGGAGTGGGCCGTCAGACGGTTGGTGTAGGTGTCGGAGGTGCTGCGGTATTTGTCGTTCCAGGGCATGGGCAGGCCGATGTCGCCAAACTCGATGTACTGGTCGGATTTGTTCTTGAGGGTGATGGACCAGAGCAGGGAGCCGTCCTCGGTCTGCATGTCGAAGACGGATTTCACGTCATAGCCCTTCATGGTGCGGGCCGTGGTGGAGCTCAGGTCCTGGCCGATGTAGTTGACCTCCACGGAGCTGCTGCCGTTGGCGGTCTTGGTGATATAGGGGTTGGAGGCGGAAATGTTGGTGGCGGTGGTGGAGCCGCCCGCCGCCAGGGTACGGTTCACGTCCTGCTCCGTGAAGGCGCCGGTGAGGCCCTCGGGGCTGGCGGCGCTGCGGGTGGCAAAGATCATCTCGCCCATCCACTGGTGGGCGGTGTTGTTCTGCTGGGATTCGCTGTTGGGCAGGACAAAGTTGATGTTGCTGCTGTTGTTCTTGATGTTCATCACGGCGATCTGGCCCAGATCTCCGATCTGCACGCTGAGGCTGTCGTTTTCAATGGTATTGGCGGCGGCCTCTGCCTCCTGCTTCAGACCGGGGATGGCCCCGGTAAAGAGAGAGCCCGTGAGAATCAGTGCCAGCATCACCGAAAGCAGCCGTTTCCAATGCTTGCGCACGCGTTTCACTCCTTTCGCTTCATACAGCCGGTGTTTGCTCCGCTCCGGGACCGCCCGGCGGGCGGCCCCGGAGCGCGTTGCTGTGCCGGGGAACTCCTGTCAGTTCGCCAGAGCCTGGCCGGTCAGAGCCCGGTAGAGGTAGAGCACGGTGGTGGCCCGGGTGCAGGGCACGTTCTGGTCGAAGTGATCCCCCTCGGCCCGGTAGATGCCCTTCGCGTAGGCCCACTTGGCGGCCGATGAGTACCACTTGCCCTCGGCCACGTAGCCCTCGGGCACCGAGCTCTCGTCAAACTCGGGCTTGCCCTGCTGGGCGTAGAGGAAGGTCAGCATATGGCTGGTCTTGCAGACGGTGTTGATCCCGAAGCTGCCGTCGGTGTTGCCCGCGGTGATGGCGGGATCCTGGTTGGCGGCCCAGAGAATGGCCTTGGTGTACCACTTGCCGGGCTTCACGTCGGAGAAGGTCTTCTCCGCGCTGTCCACGTCGAACTCGGGCTTGCCCGCGGCGGCGTAGAGGAAGGTCATGGCCGTCTTCCGGTCCAGCTCCTTCTCGGGGGTGAAGTGGGTCTCGTCGGTGCCGGAGGTGATCTGCGGGTCGTGGGTGAAGGCCCACTCAATGGCCTCGTGCACAGGGCTGCCCACGGGATACTGCTCCAGATCCACGAAATGGGCGATCTTGCAGTCGTGCTCCCCGCCCGCCAGGGCCTCGTTGATGGCCTCGATCCCGGCCTCCACCGCGGCCTGCAGGGCCTCGGAGTCCTCGGCCTCCAGCAGGGCGGCAATGGCCTCGGCCAGGGCCTCCTCGGCGGCGGCCACATGCTCGTCGTCGTGGCCCGCGGCGGCGTGGGCCTCATACTCCTTCAGAGCCTCGATGGCGGCCTCGATGGCCTCCTGGAGGGCCTGCTCCGCTGCCAGCTCGTAGTACTCGATCTCCGCCAGCAGCAGATCCTGATAATTGCTGACCCGCTCCTTCTGCTCCTCGGTGAGGGCCTCATAGGCCTCCCGGGCTTCCTCCAGAGCCTCCAGATCCTCCAGGGTGATGGGCTCGGGCAGGGCGTCGATGAGCTCGATCACCACCTGAACCTTGTCCACCAGGGCCTCAATGGCGGCCCGGAGGGCGGCCGCGGCGGCGTCCACCTCCTCCTGGGAGGCCTCGGGGTTCTCAAAGACGGCCTTGCCGGCCTCCAGAGCCTCGGCCAGAGCGGCCCAGCTCTCCGGGGTCCAGTCGCTCTCCGTCAGAGCTTCGGCCTCGGCAATGGCGGCGGCCAGCTCCGTCTTGTCCACATAGACGCTGACGAACTCACCGAAGATCATGATCTCGCCCACGCCCAGGCCGAAGGCGCCGGCCTGGCGCTGCATCACGATGCGGAAGGCGGTGGTGACCACGGGCTCGAAGCTGGTGAGATTCAGAACGTCCTCCTCCAGGCCGTAGCCGGAGGCGTTGGGCACCTCCACCCAGTTTCCGGCGTCGTTCCGATACTCGAAGGTGTAGGAATCCGGGAAGTCGATGCCGAACTGCTCGTGGGGGCTGTTCTCATTGTAGAGGAAGTAGGCGCTGGCGCTGCTGATCTCCGCGGCCCGGTCAAAGGTGAAGGTGATATACTCGGGATCGGCGGTGCCGTTGGAGCGCCAGGAGCCGTAGGCTGTGTTGTCCCCCGCCGTGTTGGAGGCGCTGGGGAGGACCTCGTCGTAGACGCCGGCCAGGTTGTTCCAGCTGGCGCAGTAGGGGGCCTCCACCGCGGAAGCCTGCGGCGCGATGTTGGGCTTGGGCTTCTCCGCCAGGGCGGCCAGGGCGGCCTCCAGGGCGGCAGTCGCCTCGTCCACGGCCTGCTGGGTCTTTTCGGGATCCTCCAGCACGGCCTTGGCGGCGGCCAGGGCCTCGTTCAGGGCGGCCACGGAGTCCTCGGTGTACTTGTCAGACTCCACGGCCTCCGCCGCGGCAATGGCGGCCTCCAGGGCGGTGGTGTCCACGGGCTCCAGCAGCTCGCCGTAGAGCTCCAGCTCCGCCACGCCCAGACCGTAGCTGCCGGTGGTGGACTTGGCCATGTTGATGCGCACCACGCTGGTGACCACGGGATCGAAGACGGTCTGGTTCATCACGTCCTCTTCGATGCCCATGCCCTGGGCGTTGGGGAAGCTGACCCACTCGCCCGCGGCGTTCTGATACTCCCAGACGTAGGAGGCGGGGATGTCGATGCCGTTCTGGTTGTGGGGGCCGTCGGCGTTGTACCAGAAGAAGGCGCCGGCGCCGTAGAGCTTGGCGGGCCGATCGAAGCTGATCAGAATGGTCTCGGGCTCGGAATTGGCGTTCTTGCCCCAGGAGCCGTAGGCCTCGTTGTAGTCGTAGCCGGGGTTGGAGCTTTCGGGGATGACCCCGTCGTTGACGCCGGCCACGGAGCTCCAGGAGGCGCAGAAGTCGGAGGAGGCGGTACCCTTGGGGGCGATATTGGGATGGACCACCGGCACGACCTTCTCATAGACCGTCAGATTGGCGGCCCAGGCGCGGCTCACCTCGCCGGAGGGGGCCGTGGTGGAATAGGAGAAGGCGCCGCTGGAGTTGGAGTAGCGGATGGAGCCGGAGGCGGTGCCGATGGCGATATTATAGGTATCGTTGCAGCTGCCCTCGGCAACGGTCAGGGTGTAGGGCTCGTCGGAGGCGGCGGGGATGGCGTCGGCCAGGTACTTGCCGGTGGCCACGTTCTGCATGGTGATCCCGCCCTCCACGGGCACGATGTACCAAAGGGCTTTGTCGGGAAGCTCCGCCTCGGGAGAGATGGTGGCGTAGCCGTCGGTGGTGGGAGCCCGGAGGCTGCCGTTGTTTTCAGCCTGGAAGACGTAGCCGTTGCAGGCCTCGTCGCTGCCCTCGCCGAAGTAGCGCCAGGCCACCACCGCGTACTGCTTGCCCTCGGCAAAGTCCGCGATGGAGCTCAGCTCCTCATAGCGGACGCCTTCCGCCTCGGGAGCGGCCTTGACGCTTACGGTCATGGTCTGCTCCAGGCTCTGGGTCTGGCCCTCGCCGTCGGAATAGGAGACGCTGAGCTTTACCGCCACGTCGCCGCCGCCGGTGTAGGTCAGCGTCACGGTGTCGCTGCCCTGGCCCTCGCTGATCTCGGCGGGGCCCTCCACGGACCAGGTCCAGGAGGCGGCCTCGGCGTTCTTCAGGGTGCCCCGGAACTGCTCGCTGTCGCCCTCATTGCGGACCTTGGGGTTGTCCAGGGAGGCCAGCTGCAGGTAGGCGGGGTACTCGCCCCGGTTGTTCCGGATCAAGGTCCGGTCGGAGCCCTCGTAGTGGCCGGTGCTGGTGTAGCGGGTGAACTCCACCTTCTCCGGGCTCAGGGTGATGACGGAGGCGGTGGACACGGAGGGGCTGAAGCCCGCGGCGGTGGCGCCCACGTAGCCGGCGTTGAGATAGGTGAACTTGATGGTCTCCACGGTGTAGTTGCCGGAGGCGGCCACCTGCCCGTTGGGGATGCGGATCTCGTCGCCGGGGGCGAAGAAGTTGACGGTGCCGCCGTCGGGATAGGCGTCGGCGTAGTTCTCGCTGTGGTTATGACCGTAGAGGAAGACGATGTCCAGATTCTCGGCCTTCTCGTTGATCATATTGAAGAGAATGTCCGCGTGGATGTTGTCGCTCCACCAGGAGTTCATGGTGGTGCTGCGGGAGCTCCAGTGCAGGGGCACGTGGGTGTAGATGAAGACCACCCGCTGATCCTCGGCGGCGATCAGCCCGTCCAGGTAGGCCCCCAGGGTCTCAGTGGTGGCGTTGATCTTCTCCAGGCAGGTATCCTCGCTGGAATAGCTGGAGTAGCCCGCCTGCCACCAGGGGAAGTCGTCCTCGTTGATCTGATAGAGGATGAAGTCGTCATACTCCTTGGGGCCGGTCTCGTCCAGGACGGTGCCGATGTGCTGGGAGCCGTCGTGGTTGCCCTGGGCGAAGTAGAACTCCACGTCGGACCAGTAGGTCCCCAGGGTGTCCTTGATGTACTGGATCCGGGCGGGGGTCTCGGTGGCGCTGGTGTCGGAGCCGTCGGCGTAGACCGAGCCGTCGGCGTAGTCGCCGGCCCAGAAGGAGATGTCGATCTCCGCCCCGGCCTCATAGGCGCTCCTGGCGATACCGTCCAGGTAGGCGTCCCAGCGGATGCCCTGGCTGGAGCTGCTCTGGATGTCGGAGCCGGCAAAGAACTGCACGGTCTCGGCGGCGGGCTCGGTCTGTGTGACCACCCGATGGATCAGAGCGTTGCAGGCGTTGGTGGCGGTGACCTGGGATTCCGGCGTCCGGGCATAGAAGCTGAAGCTGTCGGCGCTGCCGGAGTAGCGGATCACGGTGGAATCGGTGCCGATGGCGTAGTTGTTGACGCCGTTCACCTCGCCGGAGACGATCTTCAGGCTCACGGGCTCGTCGGAGTCCGCGGGAATGGCGGAGCCCAGGTACTTCCCGGTGCCCAGGTTTTGCAGGCTGTAGCCCCCCTCCACGGGGACGATGCTCCACAGGGCGGTATCGGGATAGGCACCCTGGTCATAGGTGATGGTGGCGTAGTTGTCGGCGGTATCCGCCCGGACGCCGCCGCAGGCGGCGGAGGCGCCGAAGACGTAGCCCTTGACAGAGTCGGCGTTGGTCCCGGCGAAATAGCGCCAGAGGGTGATGACGTAGCGCTCCCCTTCCTTCAGCTGGCTCAGATCCGTGACCAGCTCATAGACCGGGAGCTCCTGCTCCTGGGGCTTCTCCACCAGGGCGGCCACAGCGGCCTGGAGGGCCGCCAGAGCGGCGTCCACCTGGGCCTGGTCGGCGTTCTCGTCCGCCAGAACCGCCTGGGCGGCAGCCAGGGCCTCCCGGAAGGCGGCCAGGCTCTCGTCGGTGTAGAGGCTCTGATCCAGGGCCTCGGCCTCGCTCACGGCGGCGGCCAGGGCGCTCTTGTCCACCTCGGTCTCCCCGCCCTGGAAGCTGCCGTAGATCTCAAACTCCGCCACGCCCAGGCCGTAGGAGCCTGTGGAGGCCTTCACCAGCATGACCCGCAGGGCGGTGGTGGTGACGGGCTCGAAGACGGAGTAGTTCATCTCGTCGGCCTGGTTGTTCATGCCCAGGGCGTTCTCCACGCTCTTCCATTCCTCGCCGTCGAGATACTCAAAGCTGTAGCTGGCGGGGAAGTTGATGCCGCTCTGGTTGAAGGGATCGTCCTGATCCGTCCAGAAGTACATCCCGGCGCCGGTGATGACAGCCTCCTGCTCAAAGCTGATGGTGATGGGCTCGGGGTTGGCGTTGTTGTTCTGGCCCCAGGAGCCGTAGGCCCCGGCCTGGTTGCCCTGGGACTGGGTGGGAACCGCCCCGTCGTTGACCCCGGCCACGCTGTTCCAGCCGGCGCAGTAGCTGGCGGAGGCGGTGCCCTGGGGCGCGATGTTCTCCTCGGCGGGCTTATCCACGGGCTTGATGGTCAGCCCGGCAATGGCGGCCTTCAGCGCCGCGGCCGCGGCGTCCACGTTGGCCTGGTTCACCGGATTTTCCAGCACCGCCTTGGCGGCGGCCAGGGCCTCCTGGAAGGCGGCCAGGCTCTCGTCGGTGTAGTTGTTCAGATTGCCGATGGCCTCCGCCTGGGCGATGGCCGCCTCCAGGACGGAGGTATCCAGGGCGGTGAGCCAGCCGTAGGCTTCAAACTCCGCCACGCCCAGACCGTAGCTGTTGTCCTCGGCAGACTCTTTTTCCAGTACCACCCGCAGGGCGGTGGTGCTGATCTTGCCGAAGGCGGTCTTGTTCATCACGTCCTCGTCCACAGCCAGACCCGCTGGCTCCGGAACCGGAAGCCAGGTTACGCCGTCGGCGTCCAGATACTCCAGGCTGTAGGCGGCGGGGAAGTCGATGCCGCTGCGGTTGTCCTTGCCGTTGTCATGCCAGAAATACAGGCCTGCTCCCTCCAGCTCCACCTCGGTGGCCCAGCTGAGGGTGATGTATTCCGGGTCGCAGGCGGCGTTCTGGCCCCAGGAGCCGTAGACGTTGCTGTAGCTGCCCTGGGACTGGGTGGGCACGTCCCCGTCGTTGACGCCGGAGACCTTGTTCCAGGAGGCGCAGGTGGCGGAGGCCGCCGTGGCCTTGGGGGCGATGTTGGCGGAGGGCTCGATGACCTTGTACAGGGTCAGCACGGCGCTGTAGCCGCTGGCCTCCAGGTTGTTGGTGGAATACATCCGGAACTGGGGCACCCCGTTGTTCATCCGGAAGAAGATCCGGCGGGTGGCGTTGCCCGCGTACTCCAGCACAGCGCTGCCCTCCCCCGGGGTGATCCGGAGATCGGCCCCGGCGTCGCTCAGAGACAGGGCGGAGCCGCTGCCGCCGTAGCTGATGGCCTGACCCGCGCTGTTTTTCAGCAGGAAGGTCCCCTCCTGGCTGCCGGAGGCCACGGTCCAGATCAGATCGGCCTCGCCGGGAAGCGGCTGGCCGTCGGCAAAGGGCAGCTCCACCGCCGCCAGCGCGTTGGCTGTGGTGGCGGTATCGTTTGCCATGGCGTAGAAGACGTCCTGATAGACCGCCGCGACGATCAGCCGGTCGCCGGGGGCGACGGTCTGGGCCGGCTCATAGTGTACGCCCTCGCCCTCCTCCGCCCCGGCAAAGAGGCTCAGCGGGCACAGGGAAAGCAACATGGTCAGCGCCAGCAGGACAGACAGGATCCGTTTGGATAGTTTCATATTGCACGCTCCTTTTCTCAGCATTGATGTTGATGGGTAATCATAGAATTGCGCATTTCCTTTCCTCATCACCTCAGCTTTTCTGTCAGGCAAAGACGGACTCGCGGACAGACGGATTTCCTATCACGCCCCGCTTCTGCACGGGATGCTTGACGAATTCGGAATAACCGGATCTTGCATTGTGTTAAACGTTTTCCTTGCATATTTATTTTATTTCAAGCTGGTTTTAATGTCAATCTTTTTCATGGAAATCCAAATGTTTTTTAACTTTTCCATAATCGGCCGCTTTATTATTATACATTTTGCACAAGGGCTCTGGTGGTAATAGCCAAATTTAAGGTAAACGTTTTATCTATAATTGATGAATTCCGCGGGAGGCTTTGACAAGGGGACTCCGGCGTGATATACTGAAGGAAAAACGGAGGAGGTGTTCCCATGGGCGGGCGAAGGCTGCTTTTGTTTTTCCTGCTTTTGAGCCTGCTGGCGGGCTGCGCCGCCCCCGCCGCGGGGAAGGCCCCGGCCTCCGGGACGGCCTCCGTCCCCGGCTCCGGCTCCGCCGCCTCCGTCCAGGCCTCCGAGGCCGACCCGGCCTACGATCTGGATCTGGTGCAGGCCAGCGCCACCATCGTCTACGCCGAGGTCTACCATATGATGAACGAGCCCGAGGACTACGTGGGCAAGCTGGTGCGCATGGAGGGTATCTGCGCCGCCTATCCCTACCCGGATCACACGGTCTACGGCTGCATCATTGCCGACGCCACCGCCTGCTGCAAGCAGGGGATGGAGTTTGTGCTGGCGGAGGACGCGCCGGAGAACTATCCGGCCCCCGGCGCGGAGATCGTGGTCTCCGGCCGCTTCAACACCTATCAGGCCGGGGAATTCCGCTTCTGTCGGCTGGAGGACTGCCGGATCGAGTACCTGATCTCCTCCCCCGCCACCTGACGCGAATCAAAACCGCCTCTCCCGGGGAGAGGCGGTTTTGCGCGTTTCGTTTTCAGCCCTGGCCGTAGTAGGCGTTTTTGCCGTGCTTGCGGAGATAGTGCTTGTCCTGGAGCTCCTGGGGGGCGGGCTGAACCTGGGGATTGATCTGCTCGCAGCGGTAGGCCATCTTGGCGCACTCCTCCAGCACCACCGCGTTGTGGACCGCCTCGAAGGGGTCCTTGCCCCAGGCGAAGGGGCCGTGGTTCTTGCACAGGCAACCGGGGACGGCCTTGGGGTCCTTCCCCAGCCGGGCGAACTCCGAGACGATCAGCAGGCCCGTGTTCTTCTCATAGGCTGCCTCGATCTCCTCTTTTGTGAGGCAGCGCAGGCAGGGCACGTCCCCGTAGAAGTAGTCCGCGTGGGTGGTGCCGTAGCAGGGAATGTCCCGGCCCGCCTGGGCCCAGCTCGTGGCGTAGGAGGAGTGGGTGTGGACCACGCCCCCCAGCTGGGGGAAGGCCTTGTAGAGCTCCACGTGGGTGGGGGTGTCGGAGCTGGGCTTCCACTTGCCCTCCACCACCTTGCCCTCCAGGTCCACCACCACCATGTCCTCCGCCGTCATGCCCTCGTAGGGCAGCCCGGAGGGCTTGATCACCACCAGACCCGTCTCCCGGTCGATCCCCGAGACGTTGCCCCAGGTGAAGGTGACCAGTCCGTACCGGGGAAGCTCCAGATTCGCTTCCAGAACCGTTTGTTTCAATTGTTCAAGCATGATGATTCCCCTTCAATTCATTCTGAATTCTTTCGTCTTCCTTTGTTTTACGTGCATTCCGCCGCTGCCCGCTCGATGGGCAGCGCATTTTTGTAGCGCTTCAGGAAGGCGTTGAAGCCCTCCACCTCTTCGGGCTCTGCCATCAGGGTGACGGTTTCGGCTCCGGCGAAGACCTTGTTGTCCAGGTAGTCCTCTAAGCTCTCGCCCTCCGCCTTGTTCAGCAGGTAGGCCGCCAGCAGGGCCATGCCGTAGGGGCCGCCCTCCCCCGCCGTCTCCATGACGGAGACCGGGGCGTTCACCGCCGCGGAGAGCATCCGCTGCCCCACCCCCGGGGTCTTGAAGTAGCCCCCGTGGCCGTAGAGCTTGTCGATGGGCACCTGCTCCGCCTCCGTCAGCAGGTCCATGCCGATTTTCAGCGTGGCCAGGGCGGAGAGCA
Organism: Oscillospiraceae bacterium; assembly: GCA_017541995.1. Classification (GTDB taxonomy): domain Bacteria; phylum Bacillota; class Clostridia; order Oscillospirales; family Oscillospiraceae; genus JAFRPC01. The sequence goes on along the minus strand of JAFXYD010000008.1, from coordinate 11,774 downwards.
GATGGGTCCGCATGAAGTTTGCCAGGCTCAGCTTGGCGTCGGGCTGCCGCAGGAAGAGGGGACGGCCCTCATCCAGGTCCGTGACCCCCTCGCCGGAGAGGTAGTTGAAGCTCAGCAGGCCCCCGCAGTCGGCGTCGCCCTCCAGGGCCTTCTGGAACAGCCTGGTGAAGAGCTCCCCCTTGTTGACTTCCACGCCCAGCATTCCGGCAAAGTCCGCGAAGAGCCCCACCCAGGCGTTGATGTCGCTGGTGCAGTTGTTGCAGTGGACCATAGCCACGGGCAGGCCGGTGGGAGTGGTGACCATGTCGATCTCCCGGTGGACCCCTAAGGGCTTCTCGGTGACGATCATGGCAAAGTCGCTGGTGCCCGCCGAGACGTTGCCGGTGCGGGCCCGGACGGAGTTGGTGGCCACCATGCCGGTGCCCGCGTCTCCCTCGCAGGGCGCCAGGGGGATGCCCGGCAGCAGATCCCCCGCCGGGTCCAGGAAGGCGGCCCCCTCCGGGGTCAGGGTCCCGGCGGCCTGGCCGGACACCTTCACCTGAGGCAGCACGTCCCGGAGCTTCCAGGGGTATCCCTTCGCCGCCAGCTTGGCGTCCAGCTTGGCGATCATGGTCTGGTCGTAGTCCAGCTTGGCGCTGTCGATGGGGAAGATGCCGGAGGCCTCGCCGACGCCCACGGACCGTTCCCCCGTCAGGCGACGGTGAATATAGCCTGCCAGGGTGGTGAGGTAGTCCAGCCGGGGCAGGTGGTCCTCCCCCTTCAACACCGCCTGCCAGAGGTGGGCGATGGACCAGCGTTGGGGGATGTTGAAGCCAAAGAGCTCCGTCAGCTCCGCCGCCGCGGGGCCCGTCATGGTGTTCCGCCAGGTGCGGAACTCCGCCAGCTGCTTCCCGTCCTTGTCGAAGGGCAGATAGCCGTGCATCATGGCGGAGACCCCCAAAGCGCCCACGGTGGTGAGCTTGACGCCGAATTTCGCTTCCACGTCCTTTTTCAGATTGGCGAAGCAGGCTTGGATTCCGGTGTGGACGGTGTCCAGGGAATAGGTCCAGACGCCGTTGACCAATTGGTTTTCCCACTCGAAATCGCCCTGGGCCACGGGGATGTGGTTCTCATCAATGAGGACTGCTTTGATTCTTGTGGAGCCCAGCTCAATGCCAAGGGCACATTGCTTCAATTTCATCATATTCTTACCTCCAGGGCTGGGGAACGGATTGCCACGACCAGTCTGCGGACTGGTCTCGCAATGACAGATACGGGGCCGTTCTCCTATTGCCTATTGCCTGTTGCCTGTTGCCTTATCGCAGCTTCCAGATCAGATCCTTCACCAGCAGCTCCTCCTCCAGCTTCTCGGGGGTGGTGTCCCTGCCGATGTGGACGAACTCAATGTCCATCATTCGGGCCCAGTCCCGGAGCATGTCGGCGGTAACGTCGTAGCTCAGAACCGTGTGGTGGGCGCCGCCGGCGGTGATCCAGCACTCCACCCCCGTCAGCAGGTCGGGCAGGGCCCGCCACATGACCCGGGCCACGGGGAGCTTGGGCATGGGGAGGATGGGCTTCACGGCCTCGATGTCCTGGACGATGAGCCGGAGTCTGCCGCCCATGTCGATGAGGCTGGCCACGATGCCGGGGCCGGCCTTCCCCTCGAAGACCAGACGGGCCGGGTCCTTCTCGTTCATGCCGATGCCCAGGTGGTGGGTCTCGATCCGGGGCTTGTCCGCCGCCAGGGAGGGGCAGACCTCCAGCATGTGGGCGCCCAGGGAGTATTCTTTTCCTTCTACCAGGTGATAGGTGTAGTCCTCCATGAAGCCGGAGGCGCCGTTGCCGCAGCTGCCCATGGCCTTCAAAATGGCGGTCATGGCGGAGACCTTCCAGTCTCCCTCGCCGCCGTAGCCGTAGCCCAGGCTCATGAGGTGCTGGCTCGCCAGGCCCGGGAGCTGCTCCATGCCGTAGAGATCCTGGAAGGTGTTGGAGAAGGCCCTGCAGCCCTCCCGGTCCATCATCTTCTTCATGGCGATCTCTTCCTTCGCCTGGTAGCGGATGGCGGCGGTGTTGTCGGTGGCAACGTCGTACTTGGCCTCATACTCGGCCACCAGGGCGTCGATCTCGGCCTCGGTGACGGCCTTCATCTCCTTCACCAGGTCGCCCACGGCCCAGGTGTTCACCTGCCAGCCCAGCTTGATCTGGGCCTCCACCTTGTCGCCCTCGGTGACGGCGACCTCCCGCATGTTGTCACCGAAGCGCATGACCTTCATGTCCTTGGAGACGGCCACGCCCACGGCGGCCCGCATCCAGTCGGACAGGCGCTTGTGGACCCTCGCGTCCTGCCAGTGGCCCGCGATGACCTTCCGGGGCTTGCGGAGCCGGGCCCCGATGAAGCCGTGCTCCCGGTCTCCGTGGGCGGCCTGGTTCAGATTCATGAAGTCCATGTCGATCTCCTCGTTGGGGATCTCCACGTTATACTGGGTCGCCAGGTGGCACCAGGGCTTTTGCAGGTCCCGGAGACCGTCGATCCACATCTTGGACGGGCTGAAGGTGTGGCACCAGGTGATGATGCCGGCGCACTCGGGCCGATAGTTGGCCTCCCGGACGGTCTCGGTGATTTCCTTGTTGGTCTTGGCCGTCACCTTGTAGACCACGGGGAAGGGCAGCAGCTTGCTCAGCTCCGCCGCCATTTCGGCGGAGCGCGCCGCCACGGTGTCCAGCACCTCCTGTCCGTACAGGAACTGGCTGCCTACCACGAACCAAAATTCATAGGGTTTCATTTTGTTTCCTCCATAGATTTCTCATTGTGATTTTGCGCTTCGCGTCTTTGCTGCTCCGCGTAGGGGATCAGAATCATATCCTCCGCCACGTCGTAGACCAGATAGCAGATGGGATATTGGGCCAGCACCACCCCGATCAGCGCGATCAGAAAGGGGGTGATCATGGGCAGCAGGGCCAGATCCGCCAGGAACAGCAGCAGGGCGATGCCCAGGCACAGCAGGGCGGAGCCCGGCCGGGCCAGCCAGAGGATCAGCGCGTTTTTCAGCGCGTCCCGATTGTTCAGCTCCAGGACGGAGATCAGAACGAAGAAATAGGAGCCCCAGATCACGGCGGCGGCGACCATCAGCAGGCCCAGGCACCAGAAGAGGATGCCCAGGAAGCTGCCGAAATTGCCGTTGCCCAGGCTCAGAAAGAAGTAGCCCCCATAGAGCAGCAGCCCAAAGAAGAGCCCGGGCAGCAGGGAGCGGAGCAGGCTCCGCTTCCATTCTCTCCAGAACTCGTACCAGAGAAAGACGTTGCCGTCCTTATAGATCAGCACGCACACCCGGTTCAGCGCGGTCAGAGCCGCGGGGAGCGTCACCACGGGCAGCGAAAAGAGGACGAACAGCAGGTTTGCCTGGATCAGCTTCCAGAAGTGGGTCAGCCCCATGGCCCCCACCCGGCTCCAGCCGGACGCCGGAGCCGGACGGCCCGCGCCTTCCCGGCGATAGCGGTCCTTCAGCCAGCTCATGACTCAGCCCTTCATGCCCGTGAGGACGATGCCCTCCACAAAATACTTCTGCCCCAGCAGATAAAAGATGATGCCGGGGGCGAAGGACATACAGGTGGCGCACATAATGGCAGAGTAGTCCTGCTTCAGAGAGCCCTTGAACTGGGACAGGCCCAGGGCGATGGTGTATTTCTTGGCGTCGTGGATGTAGAGGGACTGCTGGATCAGATCGTTCCACATCTGGGTGAAGAGCAGCAGGGCCACCACGATCATCGCCGCCTTGATGGCGGGCATGATGATGCTGATGAGGATGCGGAAGTGGCCCGCCCCGTCGATGGTGGCGGCCTCGTCCAGCTCCCGGGGGATGGTCATGATAAACTGCCGGATCAGATAGATGTTGAAGGCGCCGCCGCCGCAGAAATAGGGCAGGATCAGCGGCCAATAGGTGCCGTTGAGCTCAAAGACGTTGGTCCACATGATATACAGGGGGATCAGCGTCACCATGACGGGCAGGAACATGGAGCCGATCACTAAGGTGAAGAGGAACTTCTTCCCCTTGAAGCGCATCCGGGCGAAGGCGTAGCCGCCCAGGACCGCGGTGACGGTGCCCGCGATCACCGAGGGCACAATGATGATCATGGTGTTTTTCAGATAGGTCCAGAAATCGAAGTTTTGCAGGGCCCTGGGATAGTTGGAGAACAGCCAGTCCGGCGGGAAGAAGGGCACGTCATTGGCAAAGAGCTGGTTGTTGCTCATGACAGAGGAGCGGAAGATCCACCAGATGGGCAGCAGACACAGGGCGGAGAAGAACACCACCAGAAGGAAGCAGACGGAATTGATGACCCGCTCCCGCCGCTTTCGGTTGGCAAGACTTGCGTGCTTTTCCATCAGTCGTCGCCTCCTTGTGAGAACATCCAGGATTTGCTGGTGGCGAAGAGAATCACCGTGAAGATGCCGATCAGTATGAAGAGCATCACCGACACCGCCGCCGCGTAGCCGAACTTCCGGCTTTCAAAGGCGTATTGGTACATGACGTAGGAGACAAAGCGGGAGGAGGAGCCCGGCCCGCCCTTGGTGAGGGCCAGGGCGGGGGTGATGACCTGGAGATTGGTGATGAGGGCCATCAGCAGATTGTAGAAGATGATGGGGCTCATGCAGGGGACGGTGATGTGCCAGAAGCGCTGCCAGGAATTGGCGCCGTCCACCTCCGCGGCCTCCAGATAGGTCTTGGGGACGTTTTGCAGGCCCGCCAGGAAGATGACGATCAGGTTGCCCGCCAGCCACACCGAAACCAGGGCCAGGGAGGGGGCTACCAGCTTGGCGTCGTTGACGAAGCCCACCCGGGGCAGACCGAAGACCCGGTTGAGGATGAAGTTGAACAGGCCGTAGTTGATGTTGTACAGCCAGTTCCAGCCAAGGTAAACCGCCACGGCGGGCAGCAGATAGGGCAGATAGAAAATGGCGCGCCAGAAGCCGCGGGCAGGAATTTTCCGATTTAAGAGCAGAGCGATGATCAGAGAATAGATCATGGAGCCGATGACGGCCATGAAGGTATAGTAGAGGGTAACTGCCACGGAGGTTTTGAAGTAGGGGTCCGTGGTCAGCAGCTTGACGTAATTTTGCAGGCCCACGAAGGTGAAGCCCTTGAAGCCGTTGCCCTTCCAGCTGAAGAAGCTCAGACCGAAGACCTCCAGCAGGGGCACGTAGGTCAGAAAAATCAAACCGATGATGGAGGGGATCAGGCAGAGATAGGCGGTGCGGTTTTCCGCCCGCATCAGAGCGTTGCGGGGTTTTTTGCTGCGCTTGGACAAGCTTGCTCACCTCATTTCTTGTGATTCAAGGCAGAAGGGGCGTCCGCCCGATGACGGACGGACGCCCCGGTTTTGCGAACAGGGCTCAGCCTGCCGGCTTATTCACCCTTGAAGATTTCCTGCAGGTGGGCGTCGGCCCCGGCCAGGGCCTCGGCTGCGGTCTTGTCGCCGGTCCAGACGGGACCCAGCTCGGAGCGCAGATACTCCAGGAACTCGTTGGTGTGGGGCACATAGTACCAGCAGGTGGAGACGGACTTCTCCATGGTGTAGTCCACCACGGCGGCCTTGTACTCGTCATAGGGCGGGAAGTTGGGGTTGTCCACCCACTTGTGGGTCAGCTCTTCGTTGGTGTAGTACTCTTCCAGAGTGGGCATCCAGATGCCGCTCTCCACCAAACCCCAGTTGTTCTCGATCTGGGAGTACCAGCGGATGAACTCCAGGGCCTCGGGCAGGTGCTTGGTCTGAGAGAAGACCACCTGAGGACCGCCGGTGACGATGGTGACCTCGTTCTTCATCACGGGCAGACGGGCCACGCCGTAGTTGAACTCCACGGTGTTCATGCAGGTGCCCACGTTCCAGGCGCCGCCGGTGGCCATGGCCACGTTGCCGGCCGCGATGGTGGACTGAATGCCGGAATCCTCCAGGCCGTCCCGGTACTGGGCCACGTGCTCCACCAGATACAGGTCAGCGACCTTCTGGATGGACTCGGCCACCTCGGGGCTGTTGATGGTGCAGGCGCTGCCGTCCTCGGAGAACCAGCGGCCGCCGTTGGACAGAGCCCAAACCTCCAGCTGCCAGGTCCAGTTGTCCACGTTGCAGCCGTACTGCACGATGTTGTTGGGATCGAAGTCGGGGTCAGTGGCGTTCTTGCCGTTGGCGTCCAGGGTCAGCAGCTTGGCGGTGTTCACGAACTCGTCCCAGCTCATGGGCGTGCGGGCGTCGGGGTAAGCCAGGTTGGCGGCGTCGAACATGTCCTTGTTGTAGTACAGGAACAGGGCCTCGTTGGCGCCGGAGTAGGCCACGGGAACACCGTTGGACTTGAAGGTGATGGAATCCAGAGGCATGGAGGAGGCGCCCTCGTACATGGAGGAGACGTCGGCCAGCAGGCCGTCGGCGGCGAAGTCCAGAACGCCGTTCTCGTTCATGATGCCGCAGTCAGGCAGCTGATTGCCGGCGGCCATGGAGTTGAGGGTGGTGGTGTACTGCTCGTTGGGGATGGCCAGCAGCTCCACAAAGATGTGGTCGTTTTCGGCGTTGAACTTGTCCAGGATGGCCTGGGTGTCTCTTGCCTCCTCGGGGGTGCCCCAGTAGGAGTAGGTGATGGTTACCTTCTCGCCACTGGGAGCGTCGGTGGCAGGAGCGTTGGTGGCGGGGGCGTTGGTGGCAGGGGCGTTGGTGTCCTTGCTGCCGGTCTCTGCGGGCTTGTCGGTGTTATTGCAGCCCACAAACAGGGCGGCAACCAGCAGCACACAGAGCAGGATCGCAAAAAGCTTCTTCATGTTTTTGATTCATCCTTTCTTTTTGATTATGAAATGGGATTATCTTACACATCGACTTCCTGCCGAAGTATAATTCTGTTCAGTCGCCGGAGCTCAGCAGATCCAGCGCCGGCAGCAGGGCCTTGAGCCAGACGCTCATCTCGCCGGGCTCCCGGTTGCACCACAGGCCGTAGGGAATGGCGCAGAGCTGCTGCTCGGTCAGGCGGAAGCTGGGGGCGCCGTAGAGCTTCTCCACCCCGGACTCCAGCCGCAGGCCGGTGAAGCGCAGGGCGGGCAGGTTCCCCGGCAGGGCCGGATCCCCCGGGGCCACGGTGACGGAGGTATCGGGCCGCACGTAGATCTGGCTCAGATTGTCGCCGTTGTCCGTCTGCTCCAGGCAGTAGACGTAGGGGCCGAAGGCCAGGGCCAGCCTGCCCTGATCCGCCCGGACCCGGGAATTGGCCGCCACCCAGCGGGGCTTGGTCTGTCCCGTCAGAACCAGATGCTGCTGCCCGGGCCGGGAGAGGGCCAGCACCGCGTAGCCGTTTTCCACCGCCGGGCGGATGGGCTGCCCGTCCAGGACGAAGCTGTGTCCCTCCAGCCAGGCGGGAATCCGCACCCGGAGCATCACGCTTCCCTCGCCCTCCAGCTCCAGCAGGAACTCCGCCCGAAACGCCTCCCGCAGCTCGGCCTGCATCTCCAGCCGCAGCCCCACGCCCCGGATCCGCTCCGTGACGGAGGAGGAAATGAGCTGATTGACGTAGAGGGATTTCTCATCCCGGGCGTAGAGATACTGCCCCAGGGAGGCCAGGGTCCTGCCGATGTTGGCCGGGCAACAGGCCACGTCGAACCAGCGCTGGCGCACGGGCTTGACGTGGGCCATGGAGGTGGAGGGCAGGCAGTTCTCCGGCCAGACCTCCAGGGGATTGACATAGAAATAGCGGTCGCCCTGGTCCTGTACCCCCGCCAGAACGGTGTTGCACAGGGCCCGCTCCACGGTGTCGTAGTAGGCGGCGGAGCCCGTCAGGGCCGCCATCCGCTGGCCGAACATCATCAGCCCCACCGAGGCGCAGCTTTCGCAGTACATCCGGTCGTTGGGCAGATCGTAGTCCGTGGTGAAGCGCTCCAGATGCCCCGAGGAGCCGATGCCCCCGGTGATGTACATCCGCCGCTCGGTAACGTTCCGCCAGAGCTCCAGGCAGGCGTTCTTCAGCCCCTCGTCCTCGCACTCCAGGGCGATGTCCGCCATGGCGGAGTACATATACATGGCCCGGACCGCGTGGCCCTCCGCCGTCCGCTGCTCCGCGGGGGGCAGGTGGGTCTGGGCGTATTTTTCGTCGTAGTCGGCAAACTCCGGGAAGATCCGATCCTTCCCGGTGCGGGCCAGCTCCTGCATCAGATAGTTGGGCCTGCGGCCCCGGATCTCCAGGAAATGCCGGGCCAGGTCCAGATAGCGCCGAATTCTGGTGAGCCGGTAGAGCTTCACCAGCCCCAGCTCCACCTCCTGGTGCCCCGGGTAGCCCTGGCAGCGCTCCGGCCCGTCCCCGAAGACCCGGCAGATCAGATCCGCCAGCCGGATGGCCACCTGCAAAATCGTCTCGTTCCCGGTGGCCCGGTGGAAGGCCACGGCGGCCTCCATCAGATGTCCCGCCCCGTAGAGCTCGTGGCCCTCGGTGAGGTTCTTCCACTTCAGCTCCGGGTGGTCAATGGTGAAATAGGTCTGCAAATAGCCGTCCGGCTCCTGGGCCGCCGCGATGAGGCCGATGAGCTCCTCCGCCGCGGGCAGCAGCTCCCGGCCCCGGCCGCATTCCAGGCAGTAGGCCAGGGTCTCCAGCCACTTGTAGGCGTCGGTGTCGCAGAACACCACGCCCCGGTGCGGCCCCTGCTCCAGCCCGGCGGCGATTCGGAAGTTGGAAACACAGTAGGAGGGCTTCACGCCGGGAACCCTGTCGTTGAGCACCTCCCATTGGTAGGGCAGCAGCTTTTTGGTCACCTGCTCGATATAGCTGGCAAACAGGGGCTCCGTAAGCTTGATCTGGCTCAGAGCAGGCACCACGATATGGCTTTTCATAGCTTCCTCCCGCACGTTAATCGTTTACCATTCCGAATGAGAATTCCGCCTCCGCAAAATGCCGGGAAGGGAGGCTTTCCGAGGATCGCCGCCGCCTGTGCCGCGCAGGGCTTGGCGCTCTTTCATGCAAAAATTAAACGTTTTACCTTCTGTTTTATACTATACACCAGTTTATTCCATTTGTAAACTATTCATTTTGCTGTTTTTTTATAAGAGATATTATGCAAATTCCACAATTTCCAGAAACATCCTTGATTTTTCATTAAAGTGTTGTATACTGAAATATAGATGAACAGATCCTGTTTATCTGTATTCTTCATCTGGAGGCGCGTCCATGGCTACGATCCGTTCCATTGCAAAGCAGGCCAATGTATCCATTGCCACCGTCAGCAAGGTGCTCAACGGAAAAACCGGCGTAAAGGAAGAAACCCGGCAGCTGATCTTAAACGTTGCCCAGGAGCTCAACTACCGGCCCAATCTCAACGCCAGGAGTCTGAAGGCCGGCATCGCCCGGACCATCGGCATCTTAGCGGAGGATCTCACGGTGTTCAACACCCCGGAGATCATCGACGGCATCGCCGTGGGCTGCGACCGGGTGGGCTATCACTATATTCTGGCAAACCTGCGGCTGTTCAAGCGCTTCGGCCACCGGATGCCGGATCCCGCCACCCACGCCGCCCTGATCCGGGAGGCCCTGGACACCCTGCTGTCCAAGCAGGTGGCGGGGGTCATCTACATCGGCAGCCACAGCCACCAGGTCCCCCTGCTGGCGGAGTACAACGAGCTCCCCTTCGTCTGCGCCTACTGCACCTGCGACACCCTGCCCTCCGTGGTGTACGACGACGAGACCGCCTCCTACGATCTGACGGAGCGCCTGCTGCAAAACGGCGCCGACCGCATCGGCATGATTACCGGGCCGGTGGACAGCCTCCACAGCATGTCCCGGGGCCGGGGGCTCATGCGGGCCCTGTACGACCACCGGGTGCCCTACAACCCGGCCCTGACCCTCACCGGAGACTGGGAGCGGGACAGCGGCTACCGCCTGGCCGCCCAGCTGCTGGACGCCGGGGTCAACGCCATTTACGCCCAGAACGACAATATGGCCATGGGGGTGCTGGACTGCTGCAGCGCCAGGGGCGTCGCAGTGGGCCGGGAGCTGCAGCTGGTGGGCTTCGACAACCGGGACATCTGCCAGGTCTGCCGCCCCAGGCTCTCCACCGTCGCCCTGCCCCTGTTTGAGATCGGCCAGACCGCCGCCGGGCACATTCTTAAGCTGATCTCCGAGGGAGAGCCCCCCGCCCTGCTGACCAAGCTGCCCTGCACCTTTATTGAACGGGAATCCACGATACGAAAAGAGGGATGATGATGCGCGCCAGACTGCACATAACAGGAACGCTCGCCCCCGTGGATGAGCGTCTGTTCAGCTCCTTCATCGAACACATGGGACGGGCTGTCTACACGGGAATCTATGAGCCGGGGCACCCCAGCGCCGACGCCGCGGGCTTTCGCGGCGACGTGGCGGAGCTGATCCGGCCCCTGGGCCTTTCCCACATCCGCTATCCCGGGGGGAACTTCCTCTCGGGCTACCATTGGCAGGACGGCATCGGCCCCAAGGAGCGGCGGCCTGTCCGGCCGGAGCTGGCCTGGTTTGCCCTGGAGCCCAACCAGGTGGGCACCGACGAGTTTTTGCAGTGGTGCGAGCGCATGGAGATCCGGCCCATGCTGGGGGTCAACCTGGGCACCGGGACCCCCCGGGACGCGGTGGAGCTGCTGGAATACGTCAACGGCGACCTGCCCAGCTACTGGGCCCAGAAGCGCCGGGAGAACGGCCGGGAGGCCCCCTACGGGGTCAAGCTCTGGTGCCTGGGCAACGAAATGGACGGCCCCTGGCAGATCTGCGCCAAGACCGCCCAGGAATACGCCCGCATCGCCTGCGAAACCGCCAAGATGATGAAGTGGCTGGACCCCTCCATCGAGCTGGTGGCCTGCGGCTCCTCCTACCGGGCCATGCCCGGCTTCGGCAGCTGGGAGAAAACCGTGCTGGAGCACTGCTATCCCTACATCGACTACATCTCCCTGCACCAATACTACACCAACCACGAGGGGGACGTCCCCTCCTTCCTGGCCAGGCCCCTGGAGATGGAGGACAGCATCCGGGAGATTGCCGCCCTCTGCGACGAGGCCAAGGCCGCCCAGGGCGGCAGCCGGGATATCCACCTCTCCTTCGACGAGTGGAACGTCTGGTATCACTACGAACAGGAGGGAAAGGAGCCGCCCCGCTGGACCGTGGCCCGGCCCATCCACGAGGAGGCCTATGACGACGTGGATCCCCTGGTGACCGGTGCCATGATGAACGCCCTGCTGCGCCACGCCGACCGGGTGAAGATCGCCTGTCTGGCCCAGCTGGTGAACGTCATCGCCCCCATCATGACCCAGCCCGGCGGCCCGGCCCGGGTCCAGAGCATCTACTATCCCTTCCTGCTGGCCTCCCGCTACGGCCGGGGCGCCGCCCTGATCACCGAGGCGGAGGTGCCCTGCTACGACTGCGCGGTCCGCAGCGCCGTCCCCTATCTGGACTGCGCGGCGGTGGAGGGCGGCGACGGCAGTCTGAATTTCTTCCTGGTCAACCGCGCCGAGGAGGCCATGGAGCTGAACCTGGAGCTGCCCCGGGCCTTCGCCGCCGGGGAGCACCGGATCCTGCGGGGTCTGTCCCTGGTCTCCGCCTCCTGCGCTCTGCGCGACGGAAGCGCCCAGGCCCTGCTGCCTCCCCGCTCCTGGAGTATGCTCCGCCTCACCGTCCGCCCCGCCCCGGGGGAAATTTATAATTGAGAATTGAAAATTGAAAGTTGAAAATTGGGGACGGGGAACGCGGACGGCTGAGAGCCGTCCCTACAGCCCCTGATCCTTGATCCTTGATCCCTGATCCCTGATCCCTGATCCCT